>JAJSZB010000228.1:0-11509 GCA_050613715.1 Streptomyces sp. IBSBF 3018 | reverse complement strand
GCGCGGGCCCGGGGGGCGGCGGGCGGGCGGCCGTCCACGGGCCTACGCGTCCACGGGCCTACGCGCCTATTCATCGTCGCCGTGCTCCTTCTCCACCAGCCGGTCCACGCACACCGCGATCGCGATCAGCATGGCCGGGTCGGCGTCCTCGCGCTCGACGTCGATCGCGTAGGAGTCGCGCAGCGAGAACCAGCGGCGGGAGATCCGGGCCAGCCGCTCGCCCTCGTACTCGATGTCGTACTCCTTGTCGATCAGGTCGCCGCGCACCTCCAGCTCCTCGCCGGAGGCCAGCTCCGCCCGGTAGACGTCGTGCAGCAGCGCCAGCCGCTTCTTCTTCACGGTCACCAGCGTCTGCCCGTCACGCTCGACGGTCATGGCGTCACGCAGCGACAGCAGCTTCTTGTGGATGACCGCCAGCACCGCGCCGCCCGGGTCCTGCAGCTCCAGCGTCTCGCGCACCCTGAGCACCTTGCCGTCGACGTAGAACGCCCTGCGGCCGTGCTCGTCCTCGATCCAGTAGTCGTCGCCGACGGCGAACATCTTCTCGCGCACCACGTATTTCATGCCGGATGCCTACCCCCTGCGGCGGCTCTCGGTCCGTCCGCCGATGATGTTTCATGGGAGGCATGACTGCACGTGCACGCGTCCGGGCGCCCGAGCTGACCGGCGAGGGCGGCTGGCTGAACACCGGTGGCAAGAGCCTCACCCTCGCCGACCTGCGCGGATCGATCGTGATCCTCGACTTCTGGACCTTCTGCTGTGTGAACTGCCTGCACGTCCTGGACGAGCTGCGGGAGCTGGAGGAGCGGCACCGGGACACCGTGGTGATCGTGGGCGTGCACTCCCCGAAGTTCGTGCACGAGGCCGAGCACCAGGCGGTGGTCGACGCGGTCGAGCGCTACGAGGTGCACCACCCGGTGCTGGACGACCCGCGGCTGGCCACGTGGAAGCAGTACGCGGTACGGGCCTGGCCGACGCTGGTGGTGATCGACCCCGAGGGCTACGTGGTCGCCCAGCACGCCGGCGAGGGCCACGCGCACGCGCTGGAGCGGCTGGTCACCCGGCTGGAGAAGGAGCACGCGGCCAAGGGGACGCTGCGCCGCGGCGACGGCCCGTACGTGCCGCCGGAGCCGGTCGCCACCGACCTGCGCTTCCCCGGCAAGGCCCTGGCGCTGCCCATCTCGGGGCACTACCTGGTCTCGGACTCCACCCGGCACGCCCTCGTGGAGCTGGCCGCGGACGGCGAGACGGTGATCCGGCGGATCGGCAGCGGCGAGCGCGGCCTGGTCGACGGGGACGCGGCGACCGCGCGGTTCAGCGAGCCGCAGGGCCTGGCGCTGCTGCCGTCGGGCGAGATCGTGGTCGCCGACACGGTCAATCACGTGCTGCGCCTGGTGGACCCGGAGAGCGGGCGGGTCAGCACGGTGGCCGGCACCGGCCGGCAGTGGTGGCAGGGGTCGCCGAGTTCCGGTCCGGCGCGGGACGTCGCGCTGTCCTCGCCGTGGGACGTGGCGTGGTTCGAGGGCCGGGTGTGGATCGCGATGGCGGGCGTGCACCAGCTGTGGACGTACGATCCGGCGGCCGACCGGGTCGAGGTGGCGGCCGGCACCACCAACGAGGGCCTGGTCGACGGTCCGGCGGCCGAGGCGTGGTTCGCCCAGCCCTCGGGCCTGTCGGCGGCCGGCGCCCGGCTGTGGATCGCCGACTCCGAGACGTCGGCGCTGCGCTGGATCGAGCGGGTGGACGCGGCGCCCGGCGAGGGCGGGGTCGACGGGGGCCAGGACGCGGACGGCGCGGGCCGGGACGCGGGCGCCGACGCGGGCGGTGACGAGGGTTACGTGGTGCGGACGGCCGTCGGCACCGGCCTGTTCGACTTCGGCCACCGCGACGGGCCGGCCGGGCAGGCGCTCTTCCAGCACCCGCTGGGCGTCACCGCGCTGCCGGACGGCAGCGTCGCGGTCAGCGACACGTACAACAACGCGCTGCGCCGCTACGACCCGGTGTCCGGCGAGGTGTCGACGCTCGCCACCGACCTGCGCGAGCCCTCGGACGCGGCGGTGGTCGACGGGGACGTGGTGGTCGTGGAGTCCGCGCGGCACCGGCTCACCCGGCTGCACCTGCCGGAGGAGGCGGTCCGCGTCGAGGCGGTGGCCCACCGCACCCGGCGGGCCGCGACCGACGTGGCGCCGGGCGCCTTCCGCCTCGACGTGGTCTTCAGCGCGCCGGCCGGACAGAAGCTGGACGAGCGCTACGGCCCGTCCACCCGGCTGCTGGTCAGCGCGACGCCGCCGGAACTGCTCAAGGAGGGCGCGGGCAAGGGCACCGACCTCTTCCGCGACCTGGTGCTCGATCCCGGCGTGCCGGAGGGCGTGCTGCACGTCTCGGCGATGGCCGCGTCGTGCGACGACGATCCCGTGAACCCTTACCCCGCCTGCCATGTGCACCAGCAGGACTGGGGGGTACCGGTGCGGCTCGCCGAGGGCGGCGACGCCCGGCTCGCGCTGGTCCTCGCGGGGCTCGACGACCGGTAGGCCGCCGGTGGGCCGTCAGTGGGCCTTCAGTGAGCCTTCAAATGGGTCGACCGGCCGGCCGGTTCCCGGCGGTCAGTAGCGGTTGCCGGGGTAGTAGCGCTCCTCCACGACGGGCGGCACGTCACCATCAGCCGTGGGGGGTATGCGCCGACGCTTGAAGATGCTGACGTAGGCCGCGAGACCGATGATGCCCACGCCCATCATGATCAGGCCGAGCAGATCCACGTTGACGCCCTTCGCGTGCCAGTCGGTCGCGAAGGTGATGATCGCACCGGCCGCGATCAGAATGATGCAGCCTCCGATGCCCACGGTCCTCGCCTCCATCAATTGGGTCCCTGTCGAGGGGAGTTCCCCTCGTCGGCCGCCTACCCGGGCTTCCGACGAGCAATCAACGGCCTGTCCGGCGGGGCGTGGAGACCACCGGGGAGGCCGGAAAAACGAGCGGCGCTCCTCCCGCGGGATCGCGGGAAAAGCGCCGGGAGCGGACCGGGGGGACGGGTGGCCGGGTGGCCGTGGTGCGCGCGGGGCCGCGCGTCAGGGCTTGATGACGACCGACTTGACGATCTTGTCGGCGAACGTCTGGCGCTTGGCGTCCCAGATCGGCCAGAGGTAGCCGAGCAGGCAGGCCAGCGCGTCGAGGATGTGCAGCAGGCGGCGGCCCAGCGCCAGGCCGAAGCCCAGCAGGTTCCCGTCGGCCTCGCGCAGCGTACGCGTGCCGACCGCCATCTTGCCGGGCGTCTGGCCCTTGGTGCCTTCCAGGTAGGCGAAGAGCACGAAGACGACCAGGCCGGCCACGGAGCCGACCGGCCGCCCGGCCGCCGCGCCCACGGCGAACTCGACGACGCCGGTGATGATCAGGTCGATCAGCCCGGACAGGAACCGCCAGCCCCAGTTGGCCAGCGGCGGCATGCCCACCGGCTGCTGGCCGTAGGCGGCCATGTCCTGCTGCGGTGCGCCGGGGTAGGAGGGTATGCCGCCGGGCTGCGGCTGCCCGTACGGACCGGGCTGGCCGGGGATGCCGCCCTGCTGCCCGTACGGGTTCTGGCCGTAGGGGTTCTGCCCGTAGGGCCCGGGCTGGCCGCCGGGGGGACTGCCGTACGGAGGTGGCTGGTTCTCACTCATGGCCGCGAGTAAATCAGTTGGCCCTCTCGTCGCATAGACGGACAGGGAACGGGATTGTCACATTCCGGACACACCCCGGGAGTTGGGGACGCGGCCGGGCAGCGCGGGCCCCTGTTCCGGCGCCGCACGGGGGCCCGGGCGCGGCGGGCAGCGCGCGGCGGGTCGGCGCGGGTCGGCGCGGGGCGAGTCAGCCGCGCAGGAACGCGTGCAGTGCGCTCGCCAGCAGGTGGGGGTCGTCGGCGCCGCACAGTTCGCGGGCGGAGTGCATAGACAGGATCGGCACGCCCACGTCCACCGTGGTGATGCCGAGCCGCGCCGAGGTGATCGGCCCGATGGTGGTGCCGCACGGCATCGCGTTGCTGGACACGAAGTGCTGGAAGGGCACGCCGGCGCTCTCGCACGCCGCGGCGAAGACGCCGCGCCCGGCGCCGTCGGTGGCGTAGCGCTGGTTGACGTTCGTCTTCAGGATGGGGCCGCCGTTGGCCCGCGGGTGGTGCGTGGGGTCGTGCTTCTCCGCGTAGTTGGGGTGCACGGCGTGGCCGACGTCGGAGGACACGCACACGGTGCCGGCCAGTGCCCGCATCCGGTCCTCGTAGTCGCCGCCGCGGGCGTGCACCGAGCGCTCCAGGACGTTCCCCAGCAGGGGGCCCTGGGCGCCGGTGTCGGCCTCGCTGCCGTTCTCCTCGTGGTCGAAGGCGGCGAGCACCGGGATGTGCGGCAGGTCGTCGCCGCCGGTGGCCGCGGCGGCCAGGGCGGCGGTGCAGGCGTGCACCGACAGCAGGTTGTCCAGCCGGGGGGAGGCCAGCAGCTCGTGGTCCCGGCCGAGGTAGGCGGGCGGCTGCACGTCGTGCGTCATCAGGTCCCAGCCGACCACGTCCTCCGCGTCCAGCCCCGCCTCGGCGGCGAGGAAGCCGATCAGGTCGCCGTCGGACGCCTCGCCCAGGCCCCACAGCGGCTGGAGGTGGCGCTGGCGGTCCAGCGCCAGTCCGTCGTTGACCCCCCGGTCGAGGTGGACGGCGAGCTGGGCCACGCGCAGCAGCGGGCGGTGCACGTCGACCAGCGTGGTGGAGCCGTCGCGCAGCGTCAGCCGCCCGGCCAGGCCGAGATCGCGGTCCAGCCAGCTGTTGAGCAGCGGGCCGCCGTAGATCTCCACGGCCACCTGCCGCCAGCCCGCGGCGCCCATGTCCGGGCGCGGCTTGACCCGCAGGTTCGGCGAGTCGGTGTGCGCGCCGACCACCCGGAACGGCGTGTGCGGCGCGGCGCCCTCCGGCACGTGCCAGGCCACGACCGCGCCGCCGCGCACTACGTACCGCCCGCCGCTGCCGGCGTCCCAGGGCTCGGACTCGGCCAGCCGCCGGAAGCCGGCCTTGTCCAGCCGCTCGGCCACGGAGGCCACCGCGTGGTACGGCGTCGGGCTCGCCGTGACGAACGCGGCGAGGTCGTCGGTGTGGGTGCGGTCGAACGCGCGGGGCGGTGAGCTGGTCATGTGCGACAGCTTAGTTTCGGCCGTACGAACGCCGCGGACGGCCTGTGGAAAACTCCCACGGGCCGTCCGCTGTCGTTGCCGTAGCGAGGACCGCGGCGGCGGGTCCGTCAGAAGGACTCCTCCGGCAGGTCCATCACGTCGAGCGTGACCGCCTCGGCGATCGTCCGCTGGACGCCGACGCCCGGCAGCACCGATTCGGCGAAGAACTTCGCCGCCGCGACCTTGCCCGCGTAGAACGCGGCGTCCTTGCCCGTGGCCGAGGGCAGCTTCTCCGCGGCCACCGCGGCGCCGCGCAGCAGCAGGTAGCCCACCACCACGTCACCGGAGGCCAGCAGCAGCCGGGAGGTGTTCAGGCCGACCTTGTAGATCGAGCGGACGTCCTGCTCGGTGGCGGCCAGGTCGGCGAGCATCGCGCCGACGATCGCCTCCAGGTCCACCGCGGCCTTCGCCAACTGGTCGCGGGCGCCGGCCAGCTCCTCGCCGCCGGACGCCTCGGCGAGGAACTTCTTGATCTCCTCGCTCAGCCCGGTCAGCGCCTGGCCCTGGTCGCGGACGATCTTCCGGAAGAAGTAGTCCTGGCCCTGGATCGCCGTGGTGCCCTCGTAGAGGGTGTCGATCTTGGCGTCCCTGATGTACTGCTCGACCGGGTACTCCTGGAGGTAGCCGGAGCCGCCGAAGGTCTGCAGGGACTGGGCGAGCTGCTCGTAGGACTTCTCCGAGCCGTAGCCCTTGACGATGGGCAGCAGCAGGTCGTTCAGGCTGTGCAGCTGCTTGGCGTCCTCGCCGTTCACCTCCGCGACCTGGATCGCGTCCTGCACCGAGGCGGTGTAGAGCACCAGGGCGCGCATGCCCTCGGCGTACGCCTTCTGCGTCATCAGCGAGCGCCGCACGTCCGGGTGGTGGGTGATGGTGACCTTGGGCGCGGCCTTGTCCATGAACTGCGCGAGGTCCGGGCCCTGCACGCGCTCCTTGGCGTACTCCAGCGCGTTGAGGTAGCCGGTGGACAGGGTGGCGATGGCCTTCGTGCCGACCATCATCCGGGCGAACTCGATGATCCGGAACATCTGCCGGATGCCGTCGTGCTTCTCGCCGATCAGCCAGCCCTTGGCGGGGTGCTTGTCGCCGAAGGTCATCTCGCAGGTGTTGGAGGCCTTCAGGCCCATCTTGTGCTCGACGTTGGTGGCGTAGACGCCGTTGCGCTCGCCCAGCTCGCCGGTCTCGGGGTCGAACTCGAACTTGGGCACCAGGAACAGCGACAGCCCCTTGGTGCCGGGTCCCGCGCCCTCGGGGCGGGCCAGCACGTAGTGCAGGATGTTCTCGGACATGTCGTGCTCGCCCGAGGTGATGAAGCGCTTGACGCCCTCGATGTGCCAGGAGCCGTCGTCCTGCTTGACCGCGCGGGTGCGGCCGGCGCCCACGTCGGAGCCGGCATCGGGCTCGGTGAGCACCATGGTGGAGCCCCACTGCTTCTCCACCGACAGCGCGGCGATCTTCTTCTGCTCCTCGGTGCCCTCCTCGAAGAGGATGCCGGCGAAGGCCGGGCCGGAGGAGTACATCCACACCGCGGGGTTCGCGCCCAGCACCAGCTCCGCGTACGACCAGATCAGGGAGCGGGGGGCGGTGGTGCCGCCGATCTCCTCGGGCAGTCCCAGCCGCCAGTACTCGGCGTCCATGAAGGCGGCGTAGCTCTTCTTGAAGGTGTCCGGGATCGGCGCGGTGTTCGTCTCGGGGTCGAAGACCGGCGGGTTGCGGTCGGCGTCGGCGAACGACTCGGCGAGCTCGTTCTCGGCCAGGCGGGCCAGCTCACCGAGGATGTCCTTCGCGGTGTCCACGTCCATCTCCGCGAACGGACCCGTGCCGTAGAGCTGGTCGCGGCCGAGCACCTCGAAGAGGTTGAACTCGATGTCGCGGAGGTTCGACTTGTAGTGGCCCATGACGAGGCTCCGTCTCGCTGCTGCGTTCACGTCTGGTCGAGAAGTACGTGAGGTACGTGTGGAAGGTAGGACAAGTGGTCGTACGACGATGATGCTACCCGGGAGTAACAACAAGCAACCCCAGACCTGCGGATGTGACGGTTTCCTCTCCGCCGTGACGGGCAGCCGTTTTCGTTAGGCTAGGGCGCGTGTACGGCTACGAGCAGAGCGTGAACCCCGGTCCCGGCCCCGGCGGGCCGATCCCCGGCCAGAGCTCCATGCCCGGCGGCCCCGGCGGCTACCAGGAGCCGGCCCCCGCGTACCCCGAGCCGTCCCCGCCGTCGCTGGCCGACGCGGTCCGCGCGTTCACCACGGGATCGATGTCCGCGGAGGACTTCCAGGCGGTCTTCGCCACGTCCAAGATCTACTGCCCGCGCGGCGAGAACCCCGGCTTCCTGGCGCTGCACGACACCCAGCAGCCGGTCATCCCGATGTTCTCCTCGCTGAAGGAGCTGCGCCGCTACGCCGGCAAGGAGTCGAAGTACTTCGTGATCACCGGCGCCGAGGTGCTCGACCTGCTGCCCACCGGCTACGGCTTCGTGCTCGACATCGACGGCCAGCACCGGATGGTGTTCGACGCGAAGGCCGTCGAGCAGATGGTCGACTTCACGATGCGCCGGATGTACGGCTGAGGCGTTTCCCACACCGCTGAGCGCTCCTACGGGAGGGTGACGGAATAGTCACGCCTTGCTAGATGTTCAGAGTTCAACTAAGTTGGCCCGTGGACATCATTCGAGGAGGCACCCCACATGCCCGCCGTGACCGTAGAGAACCCGCTGAGCCTGCCGCGCGTGACCGCGCCGGCCGACGCGAGGCCGCGCCAGGCGCTCGCGGTGAGCACCGCGCCCAGCGGCCTGGAAGGGGAGGGCTTCCCGGTGCGCCGCGCCTTCGCCGGCGTCGACTACCGGCACCTCGACCCGTTCATCATGATGGACCAGATGGGTGAGGTGGACTACGCGGCCGGCGAGCCCAAGGGCACCCCCTGGCACCCGCACCGCGGCTTCGAGACCGTCACGTACATCATGGACGGCACCTTCATCCACCAGGACAGCCACGGCGGCGGCGGCACGATCACCGACGGCGACACCCAGTGGATGACCGCCGGGTCCGGTCTGCTGCACATCGAGACGCCGCCGGAGTCGCTGGTGATGAGCGGCGGCCTCTTCCACGGCCTGCAGCTGTGGGTGAACCTCCCCAAGCGCGACAAGATGATCGCGCCGAAGTACCAGGACATCCGCGCCGGCGGGCTGAAGCTGCTGACCTCCGCGGACGGCGGCGCGCTGATCCGGCTGATCGCCGGCGACCTCGACGGCCACCGCGGCCCGGGCGCCACCCACACGCCGATCACCATGCTGCACGTCTCGCTCACGCCGGGCGCCGAGCTGACGCTGCCCTGGCGCGAGGACTTCAACGCCCTCGCATACGGCCTGGCGGGCGCGGGCTTCGCGGGCCCGCAGGCGCGTCCCTTCCACATGGGCCAGGCGGTCGTCTACGGCGACGGCACCTCGCTGACCCTGCGGGCCGCGCCCACGCAGGACTCGCGCAGCGCCAACTTCGAGGTGGTGCTGCTCGGCGGCCTGCCGATCCGCGAGCCGATGATGCAGTACGGCCCGTTCGTGATGAACACCCACGCGGAGCTGGCCCAGGCCTTCGACGACTTCCAGGCCGGCCGCCTCGGCACGATCCCGGCGGACTCCCCGTACGGCCGCTGAGTCCCCTCAGACCGGCAGGTCCAGGACGAGCGACAGCGCGGCGTGATCGGTCAGCCCCAGCTCGACCGGGGCGCGGTCGTACGCGCACTGCCGCACCTGGGCGCGGTGCGGCGCCGTGACGAAGGCGTGGTCGAACCGGTAGCCCCGGCCGCTGCGGCCGACCCAGCTGTGCCCGGCCGCCGTGGGGTGGAGCACGCGGAAGGCGTCGGCGAGCCCGGCGTCGGCGAAGGAGCGGTAGAAGGCGTACTCCCAGTCGCCGTAGACGGCGTGGTGGGGGACGTGCCCGGGCTCCACCACGTTGAGGTCGCCGGCGGCGATCACCGGACCGCCGCCGAACGACGCGAGGAAGCCGGGCAGCGCCTTCGCGACCGCGTCCTGGAACGCCCGCTTGGCCTCGTTGCGGCGCTCCCTGGGCCCGCGCGAGGGGACGTACAGGCCGAGGAGGAGCACCTGCCGGTGCCCGACCGGGACGGTGGCCGCCGGGGCGCGGTGCGGCAGGACTGCGACGCCGCTGGGCACGGGCGTCAGCGGGCCTCCCCGGGAGGCCAGCACGGTCCGGTAGTCCGCGGCCTCGGCCTCCGGGGCGACCACCGAGCCGTACCCGCACCCGGCCAGCGCGGCGGTCAGCGCCGCCCCGCCGGGCCCGGAGCCGACCTCGGTGACCACGACGAGATCGGCGGCGTCCTGCGCGGCGATCCACTCCGCCTGCCGCCGCGCCCGCGCGGGGGCGGAGTGCTGCGCGTTGAACACCAGCAGCCGCACCGCGTCCTCACGCGCCCGCAGCGGCGCCCCGGCGGAGCCGGGCAGGCAGAGCTGATCACCGGCAGCGGTCACGGGCACGGGCCCTCCGTCTCGTCGGGGAAGAGGCCGTCGGCTAGGGGGCGGTGGGGGTGGAGAGGGTGGCCAGGAAGGACTGGGCGGTGGACTGGATGCGGGGGTGGTCGGCGGTGGTGAGGAGGTCGAGGAGGAGGCCGCGGAGCGTGGCGATCACCAGGGTCGCGCGGCGGCGCGCGGTCTGCGGGTCGGTGTCGGGGCCCTGCGCGGCGCACAGCGCGTCCATCCAGTCGGTCACCACGTGGGACAGGAAGTCCGCGTAGGGTCCGGGGGCCTGGAGCGCGCGGCCGTAGGCGGCGAAGAACAGCCGGAACTCCGGGCCGCGCGCGGGGTCGCAGGCGCGCGTCCAGACCGCGCGGGCCGCCGCCTCCAGGCCGGAGCCCTCGCCGTGGGTGTCGCCGGTCGCCGCGAACATCCGCTCCCGCAGCCGGGTGAGGATGGCCTCCAGCATCCGCTCCTTGGTGCCGAAGCGGTGCACCAGCGTCGTGGGCGCCACCCCGAGCGCCGCGGCCACCGGCCGCCAGGACACCTCGGAGAAGCCGTGCTCGACGGTGTAGTCCACCACCGCGTCCAGCAGCTCGGCGCGCCGCCGGTGGTCCACCGGCCGCCCCGCCCCCGCCATCGCCACCTCCACCGTGTCCGCGTACGCCGTCCCGGCTCCGCACCTTACGCGGACCGGCCCGCGCGACGACCGTTCACCCCGCCGCCCGCCCCTGCTCGATCGCGCGCCGGGCCGCCTCGCGCCGTCTGCTCCGGCGCTCCTCGCGGAACTCCACGACCGCCCAGCCCGCGCCGAACAGCAGCAGGCCGGCCGACCCGGCGGCCAGCAGCAGGGCGAAGACGATCGCCAGCGGGTCGTGGCTGTGCGCGGCGCCCGACCGGTCGACGTTCACGTGCGCGGCGTGGCCGTCGGCGTACAGGTGGTTGGCCGAACGCCGCTGGGTGTGGGCGGCGCCGCCCGCGGTCCAGTGGTAGAGGCAGTCGTACTGGTCGTACGAGGCGCCGCTGTTGGGGTCCACCACGGTGCCGGCGTCGCGGCAGTCGGTGACCGTCGCCGCGATGGAGGTGGGGGAGCGGCTCCACTCGCGGATCTCGTACGTGGCCCACGCGGTCGAGGCGGCGCACACCCAGACGAGGCCGAGGATCAGTGCGGCGATCGTGACGTACTCCTCGGCGTCGCGGCGCCTTGTCGCAGCTTGCGCTGCGATGACGGTCAGCGCGGCGAGGAGGATCCACAACGCTTCCCAGCGCCACGAGTGATCTGCGATCAGCCACCAGAGCAGCAGTGTCCCGGCCGCGCCTGCCGTGCAGCCGGCTGCGCCGCCCACCACTTTCCCCCACACCCGGCTCACATCCTTTTCCCCCGGGCACCCATCTGCCCCGGTCCCGCCGTCGCCGACTTTCCCGCCGTCGTGGCCGTTCGCGCAGTTCCCCGCGCCCCTTCAGGCCACCACCTGCCCCGGTCCCATCATCGCCGTCCGACTCGCCGTCGTGGCTGGTCGCGCAGTTCCCCGCGCCCCTGAAAAACCGGCTACCCGTCTGCCCCGAACAGGCCGTACCCGTCCAGCGGTCCGCTGTGGTTGCTCGCGCAGTTCCCCGCGCCCCTGATTGCTCAACGTCCAGCGCATTGGCGGCGCGGAGTTCCCCGCGCCCCTGATTGGTCAGCGTCCAGCGCACAGCCGAACAGAAGCCCCGCAGCCCGGGAGGGACTCAACCCGCAGCGCGATCCCGGCCCGAGGGGGCGGTCCGGGGGTGTCCCCGCAGAACTTCGAAAACAACACCGGCAGAAAGCACGCAACGAAAGCCGCCACTTTCGAAGTTCGAGGAGTCACCCCCGGGACGAACCCGACC
>JAJSZB010000227.1:0-11487 GCA_050613715.1 Streptomyces sp. IBSBF 3018 | reverse complement strand
CCCTCGCCCGCACATGTCGCCGCCGCCCCCCTCGTACCGCTGCGCGCCCCCATGAAGCCGCTGGTCAGCCCGGCGCTCCCGGGCGAGGGCGTCTACCGCACACTGGCCACCGCGCACGACCAGCCCATCGTCCAGGGCACCTACGTGCGCCCCGACGCCGAGCACACCTCGTACGAGGCCGCGGTCGCGTGGATCAGCGGGAAGTACGCCCGCTTCCAGCTGCACCCCGGCGCGCGCGAGCCCGGCGGCGACTTCGACGTGCCCCCGACCATCCCCAAGGGGCAGCGCACCGGCCTCGTCGCCACCTGGAACGGCGGCTTCCGGGTCACCGACGGCGGCTCGCGCGGCGGCTTCTACCTCGACGGCAGGACGTCCGGCGAACTGCGCGACGGCACCGCGTCCGAGGTCTTCTACCGCGACGGCTCGATCAGGATCGGCCAGTGGGGCCGCGACGTGTCCATGACGCCGGACGTGGTCGGTGTCCGCCAGTGCCTGGAGCTGATGGTCGACGGCGGCAGGGTCGTGCCCGACATCGACGACGACTCCAAGTGGGGCGTCAGCGACCAGAGCCGTATGTTCGTCCAGCGCTCCGGCGTCGGCGTCACCGCCCAGGGCGACGTCATCATGGTCGTCGGCCAGGCGCTGTCCGCCCGCACCCTGGCCGAACTCATGCAGCGCGCCGGCGCGGTGCGGGCCATGCCGCTGGACATGAACCGCGCCTGGCCCTCCTTCATGTCCTACGACCCGGGCCGCGACCCCTCGAACCCCAAGCCCACCAACATCCTCGACTTCGAGGACCCGCCGGACCGCTACTACGTCACCGCGACGCGCGACTTCGTGGCGGTGTACGCGCGCTGAGGGGGACGGGCGGCAGCCGGGGGCCGGGCCGCTCCGCGGGGGGCACGGGACGGCGGCGGCTCCCGCGTCCGGTGGGTCGTGCGGTGGGTCGCGCCGCTGGGGCGGAGCGCGGGCCACGCGGCGGCGGGCCGGCCCCGGGGCGAGGCCGGCCCCCGGGTCGGCCTCCGGACTCAGCGGTGGCGACTACAGGCGCTGGGCGGACGCCGTCGCCGCCGTGCCGGTGCGCCGCGCCGCCGGGGCCGCCGCCTCCGCGAACGCGCGGATCCGCGCGTTCGCGCGCGAGGCACGCCACACCGGACCCCACTCCAGCGGCGGCGTGTCGTGGAACGGCACGAACGCCACGTCGGGCCGCACATGGGCGCGCGTCGCGTGCGCGCCCACCGGGAACACGCCGTGCCCCGCGCCGACCAGCGCCAGGACCTCCCGGAAGGTCGCCGCGGACCGGCCCTCGGCGATCGCCCGGCCGCCCGGCGTCACCCGGGGCGACCCCGGCTCGCGCCAGTGGTCCGGCAGCGAGCACGGCGCCTGCAGCACCTCGGCGCGCGCCAGGTCCTCCACGGACACCGAGGCGCGCCGCGCGAGCGCGTGCTCCGCGGGCACCGCGAGCATCCGCGGCTCCGACAGCACCACCGACCCGTTCGCCAGGTCGGGCCCGGCCACCGGCAGGCACGCGATCAGCACGTCCAGCGCGTCCGCGCGCAGCCGCTCCAGCGCCTCGCCCATCCGCACCTCGCGCACGGCCACCTCGCAGCCGGGGTGGCGCAGCCGGAACGCCTCGGTGGCGCCCGCGAGCACCTGCCCCTCGGCCGGTCCGACGAAGCCGACCCGCAGCGTCCCGGTCACCCCGCGCCCAGCCGCGACCGCCGTCGCCAGCGCCGCCTCCAGCCGCTCGAAGGCCGGCCGCACGTCCTCGTGCAGCCGCCGCCCGATCGGCGTGAGCCGCACGCCCTGGCTGCTGCGCTCGAACAGCGGCGCGCCGACCCGGCGCTCCAGCTTCCCGATCACCTGGCTGACGTGCGCTGTCGTCACCCGCAGCCGCAGCGCGGTGCGGCCGACGTGCAGTTCCTCGGCCAGCGTCAGGAACGCCTCGATCTCGTGTCGTTCCATGCCGGCCTCCGTTCATGAGCCGAGGGCGATCCCCGGCGGTCGCCGGGGACGCGGGGGTGCGGAGTTGCGGGGGGTGCGGGAATGCGTGTGGGCGGTGAGGGGTGCTGATGGTCTGACCATTAAATCCCACTTAACGATCAGCCTGCCAACGCCAATTGACCCGCCCGTCGTCCGTCTGCCGTCCGCCTCTCGTCCGCCCGCTGCTCGGACGCGGAACCGGCGCGGTCCGGCCACGGTCCGGACAGGGACCGGGACGCGGAGCGGCGTAACCTGTTTCCGCGCGGCGGCCGTGACGTCATACGCTCGGGGGATGGCCGATCCCCAGCCCGCCGCCGAGCCGGCGGCCCCCGTCCGCGTGGACACCTGGATCTGGTGCGTCCGCCTCACCAAGTCCCGCTCGCTCGCCGCGACCGCCTGCCGCGCCGGCCACGTGCGCGTCAACGGCGAACGGGTGAAGGCCGCCCAGCAGGTCAGGCCCGGCGACGAGGTGCGCCTCTTCCACGCCGGGCGCGAACGCGTCGTGGTCGTCCGCCGGCTGATCGCCAAGCGGGTCGGCGCGCCCGTCGCCGCCGAGTGCTACGTCGACAACAGCCCGCCCCCGCCGCCGCGCACCGACGCGCTCGCGATGGGCGTGCGCGACCGCGGCGCCGGCCGCCCCACCAAGCGCGACCGCCGCGCGATGGAGCGGCTCCAGGGCCGTATGCACTGAAGGCGCGCCCGAACTCCCGGCCCGGGGCGCGGTCCTGCCCGGTGACCTGTGCGCGTCGGTCCGGCAGGCCCGTGCGGTCCCGTGCGGTACGGCCTCGGCCTCGCGGACGGGTGCGACGGCCGCCCGGATCACCCGGGCTGCGGTGCGGGCCCGGGTCAGTACGACTGGAACTCCAGCAGACGGCCCTCGGGGTCGCGGACATGGGCGGTCCGCAGCGTCGGGCCCCACTCGGGCCGGGCGGCCGGGGGAGCGACGGGCGCGGCGCCGTGCCGCAGGCACAGCGCGTACGCCTCGGCGACGTCCGCGACCCGGCTGACGAGCATCGCCCCGTCCTGGGTCGGCGGCGCCTGCGCGGGCAGCGCCCGCGTCCCGGCGACCGCGGCCATCGCCGCGCGGTCGAACAGCATCACCGCGCCCTGGCCGTCCACGTCCCAGCTCGCGTACGGCCCGCCGGCGTCCCCCGAGGAGCGGACCGCGCCGATCAGGGGCGGCAGCACCGCGTCGTAGAAGCGGAAGGCCGCCGCGAAGTCGGCGGTGAGCAGGCGGGGGTGGAGCGCGTCCATGGAGATCCCTTCGGTGAGGGTCGGTGAGGGTCGGTGAGGGTCGGTGGAGGTCGGTGGCACCCGTGGCCCGTGGCCCGTGGGCCGTGGCGCGCGGGTCCCGGACCGGGTCCGCGGGCCGTGACCTGCGGGCCGCGGACCGGGCCGTACCCGCGGCGGGCGCGGCAGGCCCGGTGCCGCGGTGATTGATGGGTGCGCACCCATTATCGGTGCGACCCTACAATGGCGTCCATGGACGACGCGACGAGGGCGGCGCCGCCGCCGACGTTGACCGGGCTGACCGCGTATCTGCTGTCGCGGACCGGAAAGGCGGCCCGCGGCGCCGTCGCCGCGGACCTCGGCGCCGACGGGCTGCGGCTGTGGCACGTCGCGGTGCTCGCCGCCCTCGCCGACTTCGGCCCGCACGCGCAGCGCGACCTGTCCGCGCGGCTGTCGATCGACCGCAGCGACATGGTGAAGATCGTGGACGACCTCGCCGAGCCAGGGTGGGTGGAGCGCACCCGCGACCCGGCCGACCGGCGCCGCGTCACCGTCACCGTCACCGCGGACGGGCGCACCGCCCTGGCCGACCACCGGGGCCGTATCGAGGCCGTGCAGGACCGGCTCCTGGCACCGCTGGACGCGGGCGAACGCGCCCAGTTGCACGCACTGCTGGAACGGGTCCACGCGGGCATCACGCCGGGCGATCCACCCGCCCCGGCCGTCCTCTCCGGCTCCCCGGCCGGTCCCTCGGGCGGTCCCTCGCCCCGTCCCTCGGGCGGCTCGCCGCGCGGCAGCGCGCCCCCCGGTGAGCGCGACCGCCCGCGCGCCGCCGCGCGTCCGGATCGCGGTGAGCGCTCTCCCGGCCGCTCGCCGCGCGCCCGCCCCTCGCCCCCGTAAACTTGCGGTGCTAGTTTCCTGTCGGGGTCAGGCCGACCGCGCCGCGCGTCCGGCCGGGGCCCGAGGCCGTCCGGCGCGACCCGCCGCGCGCGGCCACCGCACGCCCGCCGCGCACCCCGCGGCGCCGCACCCGCGTCCGACCCGCCGCACGCCCGCCCGACCAGGAGCCAGCCATGCGTCCAGTCCACTTCGCCGCGGCCCGCCGCACCCCCATCGGCAAGCTCCGTGGAGCGCTCTCCACCGTCCGGCCCGACGACCTCGCCGCCACCGTGCTGCGCGGCCTGCTCGCCGACGTGCCGTCCCTGGACCCGGCCCGCATCGACGACGTCTACTGGGGCGCGGCCAACCAGGCCGGCGAGGACAACCGCAACGTCGCGCGGATGGCGGTGCTGCTGGCCGGACTGCCCGACAGCGTTCCCGGCGCGACCGTCAACCGGCTGTGCGCCTCGGGCATGGAGGCGGTCACCTCCGCCGCCCGGATGATCGCCTCCGGCGAGGCCGACATCGCGGTCGCGGGCGGCTCGGAGTCGATGAGCCGGGCCCCCTTCGTACTGGCCCGCCCCGACGATGCGCTGCCGCGCGCCCTGCAGACCCACGACACCCGCCTCGGCTGGCGGCTGACGCACCCGCGGATGCCGGAACTGCACGGTGTGCTCTCCATGGGCGAGACCGCGGAGGAGGTCGCCGACCGCTACCGGGTCTCGCGCGCCGACCAGGACGCCTTCGCGCTGCGCTCCCACCGCAACGCCGCCGCGGCCCGCACGGACGGCCTGTTCGACGCCGAGATCCTGCCGGTGACCCGTGCCGACGGCGTCGTCGTCGCCGAGGACGAGTGCATCAGGGAGGACACCACCGCCGAGCGCCTCTCCTCCCTCAAGCCGGTCTTCCGCAAGGACGGCACCGTCACCGCCGGCAACGCCTCGCCCATGAACGACGGCGCCGCGGCACTGCTGCTGGTCAGCGAGGAGGCGCTGCACGACCTCGGCCTGGAGTCCCTGGGCCGCTACGCCGCGGGCGCCAGCGCGGGCGTCCACCCCGACGTCATGGGCATCGGCCCGGTGCCCGCCACCCGCAAGGTCCTCGCCCGCCTCGGCCGGCAGGTGGACTCGGTGCAGGAGGCCGAGTTCAACGAGGCGTTCGCCGCGCAGGCCCTGGCCGCCGTCCGCGAACTCGGCGTCGACCCCGACCTGGTCAACCCCACCGGCGGCGCCATCGCCCTCGGTCACCCGCTCGGCTGCTCCGGCGCCCGCATCCTGACCACTCTGCTGCACCGGATGCGCCGCACCGGCGCCCGCCGGGGCCTGGCCACGATGTGCGTGGGCGTCGGCCAGGGCGCGGCGGTCCTGGTCGACCGCGACTGACCGCGAACCGACCGCGACAGCCGCCGCGACGGACCCGACAGGCGCGGCGGCTGACGCGACCGGCACCGCGACCGGCACCGCGAGCGGCCGGGCGCCCGTCGACGCTGCGGATCGACCTCGCGTGGCCGCTCATGGTCGGCCGCCGCAGGGCAATATCAAGGGTTGGCCCGCGCCGCGGCACGGTGCGAGGATTCCGTTGTGCCGCATCCCGAGATCCGCCACACCACCCGCCGGGACCCGCGATGACCGCCCCCGCGCCGCCCGGCGCACGGCTGCTCGCGATCAGCGACCTGCACGTCGGCTACGACGACAACCGCGCCATCGTCGAACGGATGCGGCCGGAGCACGACGGCGACTGGCTGATCGTGGCCGGAGACGTCGGAGAGCGCTTCACCGATATCGTGTGGGCGCTGACCGAGCTCAAACGCCACTTCGCCGAGGTCCTGTGGCTGCCCGGCAACCACGAGCTGTGGACCCCGCCGGGCGACGACCCCGAACTGCGCGGCCAGGCCCGCTACGACGCGCTCGTGCGGGAGCTGCGCGGCCTCGGCGTGATCACTCCCGAGGACCCGTACCCCCTCTGGGAGGGCCCCGAGGGACCGGTCGCCGTCTGCCCGATGTTCCTGCTCTACGACTACACCTGGCGCGACGGCACCCCCGGCGCCGCCGACAAGGAACAGGCCCTGGCCTACTCCCGCGAACTGGGCGTGGTCTGCACCGACGAGCACCTGCTGCACCCCGACCCGCTGCCCGGCATCGACGACTGGTGCCGCGCCAGGGTCGCCGCGACCGCCGCCCGGCTGGACGCCCTCGACCCCGCGCTGCCCACCGTGCTCGCCAACCACTGGCCGCTGCACCGCGAGCCCACCGCCGTGCTGCGCTACCCCTCCTTCGCCCTGTGGTGCGGCACCGAACTGACCGAGGACTGGCACGTGCGCTACCGCGCCACCGAGGTCGTCTACGGCCACCTGCACATCCCCCGGGTCATCTGGCGCGACGGCATCCGCTTCACCGAGGCCTCGCTCGGCTACCCCCGCGAGTGGGGCGCCCGCGCCATCGGCCCGCAGGGCCCCCGGCTGATCCTCCCCGGCCGCCTCGGGGCCCGCCGGTGATCGAGCACCTCCTGCCGCCCTCGGTGCGCACCCGCGCCGCCTACGGCGCCGAACTCGACGCCGCCCCGCTGCACCCCGAGGAGGCCCCCGCCGTCGCCCGGGCCGTCCCCAAACGCCGCGCCGAGTACGCCGCGGGCCGCGCCTGCGCCCGGAGCGCGCTCTCCGACCTCACCGGCCGCCCCGCGGGCCCCGTCCTGCGCGAAGCCGAACGCGGCGCCCCCCGCTGGCCCGAGGGCGTCGTCGGCAGCATCACCCACTGCGACGGCTACCGCGCCGCGGCGGTCGCCCGCCACGCCGACGTCCTCACCCTCGGCATCGACGCCGAACCGCACGCCCCGCTGCCC
The DNA here is from genome assembly GCA_050613715.1 of Streptomyces sp. IBSBF 3018. Lineage (GTDB taxonomy): Bacteria > Actinomycetota > Actinomycetes > Streptomycetales > Streptomycetaceae > Actinacidiphila. The sequence goes on along the minus strand of JAJSZB010000227.1, from coordinate 4,557 downwards.
GGCGGCGTCCTCGACGTCATCCTCGCCACCGGCCCCGAACGCGACGCGCTCGACGCGCTCACCGACCGCGCCCCGCACGTGCACTGGGACCGGCTGCTGTTCAGCGCCAAGGAGACCGTCTACAAGGCGTGGTACCCCTACCACCGCCGCATGCTCGGCTTCACCGAGGCCGAACTCACCTTCACCCACGACGAGTTCCCCGGCACCCCGGACGGCGACGGCCGGCAGGGGGGCGCCCAGCGCGGCACGTACACCGCGCGGCTGCTCATTCCCGGGCCGCTGCTCGCCGACGGCGTGGGGCCCGAGGTGTTCACCGGCCGCTGGATCGTCCGCGACGGACTGCTGGCCACCGCGATCGCCGTGCCCAACTCCCGCCCTACGCCGACTCCCGCACCACCAGCGTCGTCTTGAAGATCACCGAACGCGTCGGCTGAGCCGGGTCGTCGACCTGCGCCATCAGCAGCCGGGCCATCTCCGCCGCCATGTCCTCCACCGGCTGGCGGACCGTGGTCAGCAGCGGCCGGGACGCCATCGCCGCGCTGCTGTCGTCGAAACCGACCACCGCCACGTCCTGCGGCACCCGCTTGCCCAGATCCCGCAGCACCAGCAGCGCCCCCTGCGCCATCAGGTCGCTGGCGACGAACACCCCGTCCGTCTCCGGGTGCATGTCGAGCAGCTGTCGCATCGCCTGCTCGCCGCCCTCCTGGGTGAACCCGCCCTCGATGCTGGGCACGTACGGCTGCCCGTGCTCGGCCATCGCGTCGCGGAACCCGGTGAGCCGGTCCCGGCCGGCCGCCGAGTCGTACGGCCCGGCGATCGTCGCGATCCGCCGGCAGCCCCGCTCCACCAGCCGGTCCGCCGCCAGCCGCGCGCCGGCCTGCTGCGCGATGTCCACGAAGCTGATCGGCAGCGGCGTCGTCGGCCGCGCGAACACCACCGTCGGCACGCCCGCCTCGGTCAGCAGGAACGGCAGCGAGTCGCCCGGCGCTATCGACACCAGCACCACGCCGTCGATGTGCTCCTGCCGCAGCCCGGCCACCATCGAGCGCCGCGCGTCCTCGGAGTCCGCGAGCATCAGCACCGGATGCACCCCGCGCGGCCGCAGCACCGTCAGCAGACCGCCGACGATCCGCCCGAAGAACGGGTCGCTGAACACCCGTCCCATGAACGGATCGTCGGCCGTGTGGTGCTCCGGCACCGAGAACACCAGGGCCACCGAATCGGTGCGCCGGGTGACCAGGGAACGCGCCGCGCGGTTCGGCACGTACCCCGTCGCCTCCACGGCCTCCTGCACGATCCGCTGGATCTCCGGGTCCACGTTCCGCGTGCCGTTCACGACCCGGGAGACGGTCGCGCGCGACACACCCGCGCTGCGCGCGACGTCTTCCAAGGTCGGCAGGCGTGGCCGGCTGCTGGTCATAGGGCAGTTATACCATGCAGGAGAGCGCTCTCCCGGGGTCTGTCGCTACGCATAGACCCCCAACTCGTACAGGGAGTACCCGTACGTGGTACCCCGCTGCGTCATGGTGACGCGCACGTAGCGGCCCGAGCCGTTGACGTCCAGGGTGTCCACACCGCCGGTGCCCGACGTCGTCGAGTACAGCGTGGACCACGTGCTCCCGTCGTCCGACACCTGCACCTGGTACGCCTTGCCGTACGCCGACTCCCAGCCCAGCTGCACGTGCTTGACGGCCGTCGTGCGGCCCAGGTCGACCTGGACCCACTGCGGGTCGCTCCAGTCGCTGGCCCAGCGGGTGTCCCACTTGCCGTCCACCGTGTTCGACGGCGGGTACGGCGCGCCGTTGCCCGTCGCCTGGTACGACGACGCCGTCGCCGGCCTGCCCAGCGCCACGTTCGTCCCGCTCACCGGCGGCGCGACGACCCGGAACGACCGCGTCTCCACACCCACGTTGCCGTGCCCGTCGAAGGCGTACACGTACACCTTCCACACCCCGAGCGTCTTCGGCGCGGTCGCGGTGAACGTGCCGTCGCCGGTCTGGGTGAAGTCCACCTGCCGCAGCCCGGTCCCGCCGTCCACGTACTTCGAGGTGTACATCAGCGTGTACCGCACCAGGTCGCCGTCGGGGTCGCTGGCCGGAGCGGTCACCGTGAACGTGCCGCCGGCCGGCACCGACGAGGTGCTGCTCAGCGACATCGACCCGATCACCGGCGGGGTGTTCGACTGCGCGCCGCCCCCGTAGGCGTGCGCCACCGAGTAGTACATCGGCTGCCGCCAGCCCTCCGGCGTCAGGTTGAACCAGATCCCGCCGAAGTCGTTCTCCTCGCCGTAGTTGAACATCGTCGCGCCCAGCGCCACCCCGGTGTGCCCGGCGATGCAGTTCCAGGCGCTGGTGTAGCCGTCGCGCTTCTGCGTCTCGGTCGGCTCGGTCGGGACGCCGTTCGCGTCGTTCGGCACCTCCCACTCGCCCGGCTCACCGGACTCGGTCACGATGTACGGCTTGGTGTAACCGCCGTTCACCCAGTCCTGCTTGACGTTGCACACCGCGCCGTAGGAGTTCACCGCGTACAGGTCGAGCGACGGCGTGTACTGCTTGTAGTACGGCCACGCCCCTGTCCACGCGTCGGTCGACGTCACCGGGTGGTTCGGGTCGATCGCGTGGATCGCCTGCACCACCTGCTCCACGTACTTGGCGTACGCGATCCGCTCCTGCTCGATCTGGTCGCCGGAGTAGTGGTCCTGCGTCGTCAGGATCACCTCGTTGCCGACGTCCCACATCAGCACGCCCGGGTGGTTCTTGTACGTGGTCACCCAGTTCTTGATGTCGTTGAGCGTGTTCGTCTTGTACGTCGTGTCGTTGACGTAGTCCGCGCCCTGGTTGAGCCAGAACCCGCTGACCACCTTCAGCCCGTACGCGGCGGCCGAGTCCAGCAGCGGCTTGCTGCTCGCGTCGGTGCCCCAGGTGCGCACGGTGTTCACGCCCATCGACTTCAGGTCCCGCATGTGCGCGTCCGCGGTGGCCGTCGACGGGCCCCACGTCACGCCCTTGACCTGCCACGGCTTCCCGTCCACCGTCAGCTGCCAGTTGCCCTGCGAGCCGGTCACGTGCACGTTGCTCGCTCCCGAGGGCACCGGCGGGTCGCTCAGCGGCGCCGGCGCGGTCCCGGTGTTCTGCGCCACGGTGACGCTGTCGATGCTCAACACGCCCCCGGAGGAGGTGTCGTCGGCCGGCGAGGTGCACCCGCACACCGCGTTGGGGTACGAACCGCCGATCCGCAGGCTGAAGTCGAGGTACACCCCGTGGTCCACCGCGGCCCGCCAGGTCGCGGTGCCCACCTGCGACTCGCTGACCTGCCAGACCTGCTTGCCGTCGAGGTAGTAGCGGATCTGCTCGTCGGACGTGGTGCGGTCCACGATCTCGGAGTACGTGTGGTAGCCGCTCTGGCAGCCGGTGCAGGTCGCCAGTCCGCTCGTCATCCCGTTGTACTCACGGCAGTTGCCGTTCGGCGCGGTGCCGCAGTGCAGCGTCGCCGAGAGCTGGTTGCGGCCGTTGACATCCTCCATGATGTCGCTCTCGCCGACCGCGGGCCATGTGGTGGTGTCGGTCTTGTACGCCGCGCCCATCGCGCGGAACGACGGCCAGTAGCCCAGCGCCTTCGCCGGCGCGGGCTGCTTGAGCACCGCGGAGATCTGGAGCTGACCGCCGGCCGGCGCGGTGAAGTCGCTGCGCTTGGTCTCGATCCGCGCGGAGGTCCAGGACGTGCCGGACTTCAGCGCGGTGATGCTGAGGTGGCCGGAGCCGTCGAGGCCCACGTTGGCGGGGGAGTCGGTGGCCGTCTCCACCTCGCCGGTGCCCCACTGGGCGGCGCCGCCGGGGTAGGAGGTGCCGGTGTCGAGCTGCCAGTCGGCGGTGTTGGGGCGGGCGCCGGCGGAGCCGTTGAAGTCGTCGTTCCACACCGTGGTCCAGTTGCCGGGCGGCGGCGTCGAACCGCCGGTGGAACCGCCGTCGGTGCTGCCGCCGTTCGTCGCACCCCCGTTGGTGGTGCCGCCGTTGGTCGTGCCGCCGGAGGTTCCGGTGCCGGGGGTGCCGTAGACCTGGAACTCCCAGAGGGAGTAGCCGTATCCGCCGGGCCGCTCGGTGCCGTACATGCGGACGTAGCGGCCGGAGCCGCTGACGGTGAGGGCCTGGGTGCCGCCGGTGCCGGTGGTCGTGGAGTAGATGTCGGTCCAGTTGGTGCCGTCGTTCGACGTCTGGATCTTGAACGACTTGCCGTACGCGGCCTCCCAGTTGAGGACCACGGAGCTGATGGTGTCCGTGGCGCCCAGGTCGACCTGCAGCCACTGCGGGTCGCTCCAGGCGCTGGCCCAGCGGGTGCCGGTGTTGCCGTCGACGGCGTACGCGGCGGCGTAGCCGGCGCCCTCGGACGAGGACGCGGTCGCGGTCTTGCCCTGCGACAGCAGGCTGTCGGCGGCGTGCGCGCGCGAGGCGGGCACGGCCAGCGCGTACACCGCCAGACCTGCGGCGAGCAGCGCGAGCAGCACGGCACGCAGCGGCGGGGGGAGGGGGCGGGCCCGCCGCGGTCGTCGCCCGCCGAGGA
>JAJSZB010000226.1:0-11488 GCA_050613715.1 Streptomyces sp. IBSBF 3018 | reverse complement strand
CGGGGGCGCGGAGCGGCCCGCAAACCGCGTGGGGGGTGGCCCGGGGGGGTCCGGCGGGGTCGCGGCGGCGCCGCGCCCGGCCGGCGCCGGGTGCGGGACCCGCGCCGGCGCCGCCGGTGGGATACGGCGAGATCTCCGGCGGAGTCCTTTCGGAGGAATCTACAAGACCGGACCCCTGGCCAGCCAAGTGCTTCATGCGTTCGGTGACTGCACCCGGACGGCCGTACCGCCGTGTACTGGGCCCACACCGCGTGCATTCCTGAACGGGAGGACCGCCTCCGGCGCCCGTCCCGGCCCCTCCCGCGAGACGTCCGAGCCCCGCGGGACGTCCGAGCACCTCTCGAACCCTTCGATCCCTCCGACCCCTCCGACGAAGAGAGCCCTCATGGAGTTCCTGCGTCCCGCCACCTGGCAGGAGGCGCTCGCCGCCAAGGCCGAGCACCCGGCGGCCGTGCCCATCGCCGGCGGCACGGACGTCATGGTCGAGATCAACTTCGACCACCGCAGGCCCGAGCACCTCATGGACCTGGGCCGCATCGGCGAACTCACGCAGTGGGAGAGCGACGGCGACACCGTACGGCTGGGCGCGTCCGTGCCGTACAGCCGGATCATGGAGCAGCTGCGGACCGAGCTGCCGGGGCTCGCGCTGGCCTCCCACACCGTCGCCTCCCCGCAGATCCGCAACCGCGGCGGCGTCGGCGGCAACCTCGGCACCGCCTCGCCGGCCGGCGACGCCCACCCGGCGCTGCTGGCCGGCGGCGGCGAGGTCGAGGCGGAGTCGGTGCGCGGCACCCGGCTGATCCCGATCGACGACTTCTACCGCGGCGTGAAGCGCAACGCGCTGGAGCCCGACGAGCTGATCCGCGCGGTGCGGCTGAAGAAGGCGACAGGGCCGCAGGCGTTCTCCAAGGTCGGCACCCGCAACGCGATGGTCATCGCGGTGTGCGCCTTCGGCATCGCGCTGCACCCCGACACGAGGTCCGTGCGCACCGGCATCGGCTCGGCCGCGCCCACCCCGATCCGGGCGAAGGCCGCCGAGGAGTTCCTCGCCGCGGCACTGGACGAGGCCGGGCTGTGGGAGGACCGCGGGCCCGTACCGCCGTCGGTGGCACGGCAGTTCGCCGACCTGGTGGCCGGCGCCGCCAACCCGATCGACGACGTGCGCGGGACGGCCGGCTACCGCAGGCACGCCCTCGGCGTGATGGCCCGCCGCACCCTCGGCTGGACCTGGGAGCAGTACCGCGGCAACGGACGCGACGAGAGGAGCCGGTCATGCGCGTGACCTTCACCGTCAACGGGCGCCGCCAGGAGGCGGACGACGTGTGGGAGGGCGAGTCCCTGCTGTACGTGCTGCGCGAGCGGATGGGCCTGCCCGGCTCCAAGAACGCCTGCGAGCAGGGCGAGTGCGGCTCCTGCACGGTCCGCCTCGACGGCGTGCCGGTCTGCTCCTGCCTGGTCGCGGCCGGCCAGGCCGAGGGCCGCGAGGTCGTCACGGTCGAGGGACTGGCCGGCGAGGACGGCGAACTGTCCACCGTGCAGCAGGCGTTCGTGGACGCCGGCGCCGTGCAGTGCGGCTTCTGCACCCCCGGACTGCTGGTCGCCGCGGACGAACTGCTGGAGCGCTGCCCGCAGCCCTCCGACGCCGACATCCGCGAGGCGCTGTCGGGCAACCTGTGCCGTTGCACCGGCTACGAGAAGATCCTCGACGCGGTCCGCCTGGCGGCCGCCCGCACCGAACAGGCGGTCTGACACCATGGCCGGCACCCGCATCACCCGCACCCCCACCAGCCTGACCCAGGGCTCCGGCGGCGTCACCAGGGGCGGCGTCGGTGAGTCCACCCTGCGCCCGGACGGCGTGCTGAAGGTCACCGGGGAGTTCGCGTACAGCTCCGACCTGTGGCACGAGGACATGCTGTGGGGCTACACGCTGCGCAGCACCGTCGCGCACGCCAGGATCCGCTCCATCGACACCTCGCAGGCGCTCACCACCTCCGGCGTCTACGCGGTGCTGACGTACGACGACCTGCCGACCGAGGTCAAGCACTACGGCCTGGAGATCCGCGACACCCCGGTGCTCGCCCACGGCAAGGTCCGCCACCACGGCGAGCCGGTCGCACTGGTGGCCGCCGACCACCCGGAGACCGCCCGCCGCGCCGCCGCCAAGATCGTGGTCGACTACGAGGAACTGCCGGTCATCACCGACGAGGCGTCCGCGACCGCGCCCGGCGCGCTGCTGGTGCACGAGGACCGCGACGACCACCACAGCGGCCACGTCCCGCACCCCAACATCGTGCACCGGCAGCCGATCGTGCGCGGCGACGCCGACGCGGCCGCCGCCCGCGCCGACGTCGTGGTCCGCGGCACTTACGTCTTCGGCATGCAGGACCAGGCGTTCCTCGGGCCGGAGTCCGGGCTCGCGGTGCCGGCCGAGGACGGCGGCGTCGACCTGTACGTGGCCACCCAGTGGCTGCACTCCGACCTGCGGCAGATCGCGCCCGTGCTGGGCCTGCCGGAGAGCAAGGTGCGGATGACGCTGTCCGGCGTCGGCGGCGCGTTCGGCGGGCGCGAGGACCTGTCGATGCAGATCCACGGCTGCCTGCTGGCGCTGCGCACCGGCAAGCCGGTGAAGATCGTCTACAACCGCTTCGAGTCCTTCTTCGGCCACGTGCACCGGCACCCCGCCAGGCTCTGGTACGAGCACGGTGCGACCCGCGACGGCCGGCTCACCCACGTCCGCTGCCGGATCGTGCTGGACGGCGGCGCGTACGCCTCCGCCTCGCCCGCGGTGGTCGGCAACGCGGCCTCGCTGTCGATCGGCCCCTACGTGGTGGACGACGTCGACATCGAGGCGCTCGCGCTCTACACCAACAACCCGCCGTGCGGGGCGATGCGCGGCTTCGGCGCGGTCCAGGCGTGCTTCGCCTACGAGGCGCAGATGGACAAGGTCGCCGCCGAACTCGGCCTGGACCCGGTGGAGTTCCGGCGGCTCAACGCGATGGAGCAGGGCACCGTGATGCCCACCGGACAGGTCGTGGACTCGCCCGCTCCCGTCGCCGAACTGCTGCGCCGGGTCAAGGCGATGCCGATGCCGCCGGAGCGCCAGTGGGAGACCACCGAGGGCGCCGACGTGCGGGCGCTGCCCGGCGGGCTGTCCAACACCACCCACGGCGAGGGCGTGGTGCGCGGCGTCGGCTACGCGGTCGGCATCAAGAACGTCGGCTTCTCCGAGGGCTTCGACGACTACTCCACCGCCCGGGTCCGGCTGGAGGTCGTCGGCGGCGAGCCGGTGGCCACCGTGCACACCGCGATGGCCGAGGTCGGCCAGGGCGGCGTCACCGTGCACGCGCAGATCGCGCGCTCCGAACTCGGCGTCACCCAGGTGACCATCCAGCCCGCCGACACCCAGGTCGGCTCCGCCGGTTCCACCTCCGCCTCCCGGCAGACGTACATGACCGGCGGCGCGGTGAAGCACACCTGCGAGGCGGTGCGCGAGAAGGTCCTGGAGATCGGCCGCCGCAGGTTCGGCACCTACCACCCGGCCTGGGCCACCGCCGAACTCCTGCTGGAGGACGGCAAGGTGGTCACCGACGGCGGCGAGGCGCTGGCCGGCATCGCTGAGGTGCTCGGGGACGAAGCGGTCGACCTGGAGCTGGAGTTCAGGCACCGGCCCACCCAGGCGTTCGACCTGCGCACCGGCCAGGGCAACGGCCATGTGCAGTACAGCTTCGCCGCGCACCGCGCGGTGGTCGAGGTCGACACCGAACTCGGCCTGGTCAAGGTGGTCGAACTGGCCTGCGCCCAGGACGTCGGCAAGGCGCTCAACCCGCTGTCGGTGGTCGGCCAGATCCAGGGCGGCACCACGCAGGGCCTGGGCGTCGCGGTGATGGAGGAGATCGTCGTCGACCCGGTGACCGCGAAGGTCCGCAACCCCTCCTTCACCGACTACCTGATCCCCACGATCCTCGACACGCCGACCATCCCGGTCGACGTGCTCGAACTCGCCGACGCGCACGCCCCGTACGGGCTGCGCGGCGTCGGCGAGGCCCCGACCCTGTCCTCGACCCCCGCCGTGCTCGCGGCGATCCGGGCGGCGACCGGGCTGGAGCTGAACAGGACCCCGGTCCGCCCCGAGCACCTGACCGGGACGGACTAGGCGGCGGGACGCGGCGGCGCGACGAGCAGCCACCGCAGTCCGGCGCGGCAGTACGGCAAGGCACCTCGGGCCGTCCCCCGGATCGTGCAGACCACATCCATCCCAAATCCCGCACACCGCGTGCGGGTGCCCCTGTGAACCTTGGGAGTCGGCACATGACCCAGACGCCAGTGGAGCCGCGCACCGCGGCCGGGGACCCGCGCCCCGGACCGCGCGGCCCCGACCAACGCCCGTGGCTCGACCGGTACTTCCACATCTCCGCACGAGGCTCGACGATCCCCCGCGAGGTCCGCGGCGGCGTCACCACCTTCATGGCGATGTGCTACATCCTGCTGCTCAACCCGCTGCTGCTGTCGGGCCCCGACGCGCACGGGCACCGGCTCGGCCACGCCGCGCTGATCACCGCCACCGCGCTCGCCGCGGCCGTCTCCACCCTGCTGATGGGCCTGGTCGGCAGGGCGCCGCTCGCGCTCGCCGCCGGGCTCAGCGTGGCCGGCGTCATCTCCACCCAGGTCGCGCCGAACATGACCTGGCCGCAGGCGATGGGCATGTGCGTGCTGTACGGCGCGGTGATCGTGCTGCTGGTGGTCACCGGGCTGCGCGAGATCGTCATGAACGCGATACCGCTGCCGCTCAAGCACGGCATCACCATCGGCATCGGCCTGTTCATCGCGATGATCGGCCTGGTCAACGCCGGCTTCGTGGGCAAGGGCGACCCGCACGGCAGCGCCCCGGTCACCCTCGGCGCCGGCGGGCAGCTGGCCGGCTGGCCGGTGCTGCTGTTCTGCGTGACGCTGCTGCTGATCTTCATGCTCCAGGCCAGGAACGTGCCCGGCGCGATCCTGGTCGGCATCGTCACCGGCACCGTCCTCGCGGTGGTCGTCAACGCCGCAGGGCACCTGACCGCCGCCGACTGGGGCGGCACCGCGCCCCGGCTCCAGGGCAGCGCGGTGTCCATGCCGGACTTCTCGCTGCTGGGCCACGTGGAGTTCGGCGGCTGGGGCTCGATCGGCGGGATGACCGTCGGCGTCATCGTCTTCACCCTGGTGCTCGCCGGGTTCTTCGACGCGATGGCCACGATCATCGGCGTCGGCACCGAGGCCGGCCTCACCGACGAGCGCGGCCGGATGCCGGGGCTGTCCAAGGCGCTGTTCATCGACGGCGCGGGCGGCGCGATCGGCGGCGTCGCGGGCGCCTCCGGGCAGACCGTGTTCATCGAGTCCGCGACCGGCGTCGGCGAGGGCGCGCGCACCGGGCTGTCCTCCACGGTCACCGGACTGCTCTTCGCGCTCGGCCTGTTCTTCACCCCGCTCGCGCAGATCGTGCCCGGCCAGGTCGCCGCCGCGGCCCTGGTGGTGATCGGCGCGATGATGATGGGCAACGCCCGGCACGTCGACTGGTCGGACCGCGCGGTGGCCGTGCCGGTCTTCATGACGGTGGCCCTGATGCCCTTCACGTACTCGATCACCGCGGGCGTCGGCGCGGGCGTGGTGTCGTACACCGCGATACGGGCCGCGCAGGGCAGATGGCGCGAGCCCGGGCCCTTCATGTGGGTCCTGACCGCCGTCTTCACCGTCTACTTCGCACTGCACCCCATCGAGGGCTGGCTCGGCGTGAGCTAGCGCCGGGGCACCCGGGGCCCGAACCCCGGAGGCCCGCGCCTTCGAGGCCCGCGACCCGAGGGCGGAAGCCTTTCAGGACGTTCCACGAGGAGACGATCACCATGCTGGACATCGCCGAGGAGCTGCACCGCTGGTGCGGGCTCGGCCGGCCGTTCGCGGTCGCGACCGTCGTCGCCACCGGCGGCAGCGCGCCGCGGCAGCCGGGCGCCGCGCTCGCCGTGGACGCCGACGGCACCGCGATCGGCAGCGTCTCCGGCGGCTGCGTCGAGGGCGCGGTCTACGAGCTGTGCCAGGACGCGCTGAACGGCCAGGGCCCCGACGTGGTGCTCGAACGCTTCGGCTACTCCGACGAGGACGCCTTCGCGGTCGGCCTGAGCTGCGGCGGCGTGATCGACGTGCTGGTGCAGCGGATCGACCCGGCGCGGCGGCCGGAGACCGTGCACGCACTGGAGGCGGCGGCCCGCGGCGCCACCGCGGCGCTCGCCAGGATCGTGCGCGGCCCGGCCGACCTGCTCGGCGCGGCCCTGCTGGTCGACGCGGAAGGGGGCTTCGAGGGCACCCTCGGCGACCGGCAGCGGGACCGTACGGCCGCGGCCGAGGCGCACGCCCTGCTCGCGGCCGGCCGCACCGGCACCGTGGAGATCGGCGCGGACGGCAGCCGCTGCGGCGTCCCGCTGACGCTGCTGGTGGAGTCGCGCACACCGCCGCCGCGGCTGCTGGTGTTCGGCGCGGTCGACTTCGCGGCGGCGCTGGTCCGCGCGGGCGCGTTCCTCGGCTACCGGGTCACGGTGTGCGACGCGCGCCCGGTCTTCGCCACCGCCGGGCGCTTCCCGGAGGCCGACGAGGTCGTGGTGGAGTGGCCGCACCGCTATCTGGAGGCCGAGGCCGCCGCGGGCCGCGTCGACGCCCGCACCGCGGTGTGCGTGCTCACCCACGACGCGAAGTTCGACGTGCCGCTGCTGGAGCGGGCGCTGCGGCTGCCGGTGGCGTACGTCGGCGCGATGGGCTCGCGCCGCACCCACCTCGCACGGCTCGACCGGCTGCGCGAGAGCGGGCTGACCGACCTGGACCTGGCCCGGCTGCACTCGCCGATCGGCCTCGACCTCGGCGCGCGCACCCCGGAGGAGACCGCGCTGTCCATCGCCGCGGAGATCGTCGCCCACCGCTACGGCGGCACCGGCGCGCCGCTGACCGGCGCGCACACCCCGATCCACCGCGCGCCCGGCGCCCCGGCCCGCCACCTCGGGCCGCCCGCGGCCTGAGCGCGCACGGGGCGTGGTCTGAGCACGCTTCTGAGTACGTCCAGAGCGCGGCCGCCCCCGCACGCGCCGAGCGCTGCCGCCACCCGCGCGCCCGGGCGCGAACCGCCGCGACGCCCCGGCCCGGACGAGGTCCCCGCCCGCGCTCGGGCCGGAGCCCGCTCACCTCCCGATCGGCAGCTGCGGCACCGGCTGGACCAGCCGCCGCCGGCGCAGCGCCGTGGTCCACGCGGCGACCTCGGCGGCGTCCGCCCCGCGCGGGTCCCACAGGCGGACGGTGGCGGAGTCGGCCACCTCGTGGAACGCGCCCCTGCGATCGCGCAGCGCCCACCCGCCCGCGCGCCCGCGCAGGACCGGGAGCCCGACGACGGGGCCCGCGGCGGTGTCGGCCTGCCAGACCAGCGTGCGGGTCAGCGGTTCGAGCCACGGCGGGTCGAGGTGCAGGGCCCGCCACCGCGCCGCGGGCTGCCCGGGGTCGTCGTGCAGCCGCTCGCTGAGCGAGCCCTTGAACGCGGTGGTGCGCGCGTTGAGTTCGGCGACCCGGGCACGCAGCGCCGCGTAGGCGTCCGGCATGTGGGTCCTGACCCGGCGCGGCACGTGCACCAGCCGCACCCCCTGCTCGTTGCGGAAACCGAGGCCCACCCGGCCGGTCGGGTCTACCGTGAAGTGCGCCGTGTACGCGCCGACCTCGACGCTCATGGCCGCCGGGTCCAGGTCGGCGGGGAAGCGCCGCAGCCGCCGCAGCGCCTCGGCCGCCGCCTTGCCGGGCTTGCCCGACGCGGTGGCGAGCAGCCGCTCGTCGGCCGCGTCGGCCGGCTCCCCCGCGAGGGCGGCGAGGGCCGCCAGGCCGCCGCGCAGGAACAGCGCGGCCCCCTCCGACAGCTCCTCGGGCGGCCTTCCCGCGTACCGCGACAGGGCCCGTTCCAGATCGCGGACCGCCGGCAGGCGCTCGGCCACGCACGCCGCCCACGCGGCCCCGGTCAGCAACCGCCCACTGTCCGCGGTGAGTTCGGCGTCCTCGTGGCGTACCGCGCCGGGGCCCTCGGGCCGGACGCCGACCGACCGCAGCAGCGGGGCGAGCGCCGCCCGGGCGCCGGGCTCGCGCTGCACCAGCTCCCGCATCCGGCCCAGCCACGCGTACGACGGGCGCGCCCCGGTCACCTCGGCGCACAGACCGACGAAGGCGGCGATCTCGGGGCGGTACGCGGTCGCGCCGAGCGCCCGCCGGACCGCCGTGCCGTACGCGTCGCGGCGCGCCGGCAGGCCGTCCACGTCGTACGCGGGCGGCAGCAGGGCGCGCACCCGCTCCACCAGGGCGCGGCGCACCGGGGGCACCATGGCATCCGCCGGGCGCAGCAGCATCTCGGCGTGGTGCATCGTCAGGACGGTGCGCAGATACGGGTGCAGCCGCTCGCGGTCGGCCGCGGACAGCTCCTCGAAGGCGGCCAGCGGCAGTTCGAGCGAGCCGTGCGCGTCCGGGTACCAGACGGGGGCCGGGTGGACCGGGTCGATGCCCCGCAGGGCGAGCCGGAACAGCTCCTCGGCCTGCTGCGCCGTCCAGCCGCAGCGCGCCGCGGCCAGCGCCGCCGAGATCCGCTCCTCCCGGTCGGCCACGGCCAGCGCGGTCCGCTCCTGCTGGATGCGCAGCGCCACCCGCCGCCGGTCCGCCTCGGACAGCGCGGCGACGGCGGCGGCGCTGCGCGGGCCGGGCGCCGCCGGATGCGCGCCAGGAGGTGCACCCGGATGCGTGCCCGGGAGCACGCCTGGATGCGCGCCCAGACGTACGCCCGGCTCCGCGGACCCCGCTGCCACCGGCCCCGGCTCCGCGGACCCCGCTTCCCGCGCCCGCGACCGCGCGCCCTCGTCCGCCCGCGCCGCCCGCACCAGCGCGCGGCTGAGCGCCCGCGGCCGCAACGGCGCGATCGTCCCGCCGCGCACCCGCCGCGGGAAGTCGTACCCGCGCCATGCCGCCCACCTCTGCCCCACCGGGGGAACCACCTCCGACCCCTTCCGTACACGCACCCGCACACCCGCACCGCCGGCCGACCCGCGCCCATTGCGGTCAGGAACCGTCCGCAAAGGCCCCTACCGTGAGGACCATGCACAAGCCGCTGGACCTCCGCACCCTCAACCGCACCCTGCTCGACCGGCAGTTCCTGCTGGAGCGGCGGGCGATGCCCGCGCAGGACGCCGTCGCCCATCTGCTCGGCCTGCAGTCGCAGCAGCCCACCTCCCCCTACCCGGGCCTGTTCTCCAGGCTCGACGGATTCCGCTTCGGGGAGCTGGGCTCGCTGCTCACCGGACGCACGCTGGTGCGGCTGGTGCTGATGCGCGGCACCGTGCATCTGGTGACGGCGGCGGACGCGCTGCGGTTGCGGCCGTGGCTCCAGCCCATGCTGGACCGGGGCCTGCGCGGCTCGCAATGGGCGGCCGGCTGCGCCGGCGTCGACCCCGCCGCGGCGGTCGCGTACGGCCGCGAGCTGCTGGCGGAACGGCCGCTGACCTCCGCCGAGCTGCGGGCCGGCCTCGCCGAGCGGTTCCCGGACGCCGATCCGCTCGCGCTGCTCAACGCGCTGCGCCTGTGGGCGCCGCTGGTGCAGGTGCCGCCGCGCGGGCTGTGGGGCGAGAACGCGGGCCCGCGCCACGCCATGCTCGACGCCTGGGCCGGCGCGCCGCTCGCCGAGGACCCCGACCTGCCGGGCCTGGTCCGCCGCTACCTCGCCGCGTTCGGCCCCGCGACCCCCGCCGACATGCAGAAGTGGTCTGGGCGCACCGGTCTGAAGCAGGTCTTCGCCGGGCTGCCGCTGCGCACGTACACCGCCGAGGACGGCCGCGTGCTGTACGACCTGCCCGACGCCGGACTCGCCGACCCCGACCAGCCGGTGTCCGCGCGCCTGGTCGCCGACTTCGACAACCTGCTGCTCTCCCACGCCGACCGGACCCGCGTCCTCGCGACGGCCGACAGGAGCCGCGTCATCAGCGTCAACGGATTGGTGAAGGGGACCGTGCTGGTCGACGGATTCGTGGGCGGCACCTGGCAGTTCACGGGGTCCGTGGGAGGCTCGCGCCCGGCGCGCCGGCCTGCGGTGCGCCGCGGTCAGAGCAGCCAGGACGGTCAGGGCAGCCAGGCCGTTCAGGGCAGTCGGAGCGCTCAGGACGGTCGGGCCGGGGACGAGGACACGGCGGCGATCAGCGTCACGCCCTTCGCGCCGCTGCGCCCCGCCGACCGCGACGCGCTGGAGGCCGACGCGCTGCGGTTGCTCGCCGCCGCCCACCCGGACGCGCCGGCCCACGCCGTACGGTTCACCGCGCCGTGACGCCGGCCGCCGTCGCTCAGCGCGCCGCCTCGAACGCGCGTCCCGCCGGCGTCTCTGCCGGCCCGCTGTGGAACAGCCCGCTGCTCGGGCCGTCGTCCTTGGCGGGCAGCCCGAACCAGGCGTAGCGCTGGAGGTACGGCAGGCCGTCGAGCATCTTCGCCGCCGCGGTGACGAACGCGGCCTGCTGCTGGTCGGTCGGGAAGCGGGTGCCCTGCGAGAAGTCGATCAGCGCGAACTCGGTGAGCCAGATCGGCTTGTGGTACCGGTCGTACACCGCCTGCAGATACGACTTGAGCTGCGCGACCGCGTCCGGCGTGGTGAAGTCGCCGCCGTACCAGTGCAGCGCGATGAAGTCGACGCGGTAGCCCTTGGCCTGCGCGCCCGACATGAAGCGGTCCAGCCAGCCGCCCGGGGTGTCGCCGCCGTACGCCACCGCCGGGCTGCCGAGCACCTTGCCGGTCGCCATCAGCTTCGGCCACAGCGCGAGCGCCTGATCGACCGTCATGTTCGACTGCCCGGACATGTCGGGCTCGTTGAAGCCCAGCAGATACGGACCCGCGGCCTTCGCGCGGGCCAGCGACGCGTCGTCGGCGCTGCCGGAGCCCCAGATCATCGGCACGAACCCGGGGCCGCTGATGCCGTCGTGGGAGGTGGACCAGGTGTAGTACCAGCCGGCGCCGGACCGCTTCAGCGCGGTGTTCACACCGTCGAAGCTCCACACGCCGACGCCCTTGCGGTCCGAGACCGCGGGCGCGGCGGGCGGCGGCGCGGCCGGCGCGAGCGTCCTGCGGGGCGTGGCCTTCGCCGTGGCCGAGGTGGCGGGCGCGCCGGGCGTACGGCCGGGGGTGCGCGTCGGGGTGGGCGAGGCGCTCGTCGTCGTGGGGACGGGTGTGGTCGTGGCGGGCGCGGTCGCCGTGACGGCGGGCCCGCTCGGCGCGGCGTGCGCGGCGGGCCGCGCCGGGTCCGCGGTCAGGTGCACCGCGAGCAGCGCGCCCGCGGCCACCGCCGCCACCGCGCTCACCGCCGCGGCAGGGCCGGCGACCGGCCCGTGCGGCAGCCGCGGCCGCAGCCTGCCCCCGCCCCGGTGGGGGGCGCCCCCCCCCCCCCCCCCCCCCCCCCCCACCCGCCGCCCCCCCC
>JAJSZB010000225.1:7797-11602 GCA_050613715.1 Streptomyces sp. IBSBF 3018 | reverse complement strand
TCGCAGGGGCCTGCGCGGGGGCCTTCGCGGGGGGTGGGCCCCGGACGGGTGATCGTCCTTGACGCGGGCACAGGCCAGGAGGACCGTTGAACCTTATGAGGGGCGAACCCAGGTGCCCGAAGTGCGGAGGCAGGGTCCGCGCGCCCGGACTCTTCGCCGACACCTGGCAGTGCGCCGTCCACGGGGCCGTGCACCCGCTCCAGCCGGTGGTGCCCCCCAGCGTCGAGGCGCTCGGCGTCGTGGTGAACCGCTCCCGGGTGCCCGTGTGGATGCCCTGGCCGCTCCCGGTCGGCTGGCTCTTCTCCGGCGTCGCCGCGGTGGGCGACGACCGCAGCGGGGGCCGCGCGACCGCCGTCACCTGCTCGGGACCCGGACCGCTCGGGGGGCCGGGCGAGCTGATGCTGATCGCCGAGGAGCTGGGCGTGGGGCTCGGCGCCCGTTACGCCGGCATCGAGGGACCCGACCCCGGCCCGGCGATGTGCCTGGACCAGCCCGCCCACGCCAAGGTCCTCGCCGCCGGGCGGCCCACGCCGCTGTGGCACGTGGACGGCGCCCCGGACGACCGCGTGGTCTTCGCGGGCGAGGCGCGCGGCCTGTGGCTGTGGGCGGTGGTCTGGCCCGAGGAGACCGGCCTGCTGATGTACGACGAGCTGGTGCTCACCGATCTGCGCGACGCCGGCGCGGAGGTCGATCTGCTGCCGTGCGGCGCGTTGTCGCCGCGCTTGCTGTAGCTGCGGGGGCCGACCGGGGCCGCGGCGGCGCGGGGTCGCGGCGGCACAGGGCCGCGGAGCCGGGCGTTATGCTGGCCGGGCGCGGGCCGGGCCCGCCCCCACCGTCCCCGTCCGTCCTCGTACCCGCCAACGGAGTGCCCACGTGCGAATCGACCTGCACACGCACTCCACCGCATCGGACGGCACGGACACCCCCGCCGCTCTCGTACGGGCCGCCGCCGCTGCCGGGCTCGACGTCGTCGCGCTCACCGACCACGACACGGTCGCCGGCCACGCCGAGGCCGCCCGCGCCCTGCCCGCGCTGGACCGGCCGCTGACCCTCGTCACCGGGGCCGAGCTGTCCTGCCGGATCGACGGCACGAGCATGCACATGCTCGCGTACCTCTTCGACCCCGCGGACCAGGAGCTGCACCGCGCCCGGGAGCTCGTCCGCGACGACCGGGTGCCGCGCGCGCAGGCCATGATCGCCAAGCTGCGCGACCTCGGCGTGCCGGTCACCTGGGAGCAGGTCGCCGCGATCGCCGGGGACGGCTCGGTCGGCCGGCCGCACATCGCCGCCGCCCTGGTCGACCTGGGCGTGGTGCCGTCGGTCTCCGACGCGTTCACCCCGCAGTGGCTGGCCGACGGCGGGCGTGCGTACGCGCCCAAGCACGAGCTGGACCCGTTCGAGGCGGTGCGCCTGGTCAAGGCGGCGGGCGGCGTCACGGTCTTCGCCCACCCCGGCGCGAGCAGACGCGGCGCGACCGTGCCCGACCCGGTGATCGCGGAGCTCGTCGCCGCCGGGCTGGACGGCCTTGAGGTCGACCACGTCGACCACGACGCGCCGACCCGCGACCGGCTGCGGGCGCTGGCGAAGGAGACCGGCGCGCTGGTCACCGGCTCCAGCGACTACCACGGCACCCGCAAGACCGTACGGCTGGGGGAGTGCGTCACCGACCCCGAGGTCTACGTGGAGATCGCCCGCCGCGCGACCGGCGCCCAGCCCATCTCCGCGGTCTAGCGCGGGTCCGCGCGGCCGTTCCGTCGCGACCTCGCGGACACGCCCTCGCGCCCCGCCGGGCACCGCTCGCCCCCAGCCCCTCCACCCCTGCTGCCGCCGGGCGCTCACCCGCGTCGTGCGACCGGGGGCCGGGGCCGCCCACCCACGCTCACCCCCGTCCGGAAAGACTCCCCATGTTCGACCTCACGCTGTTCGGCTCCGTGTTCGTCACGCTGTTCGTGATCATGGACCCGCCCGGGATCACACCGATCTTCCTGGCGCTGACCTCGGGGCGCGCCACCAAGGTGCAGCGGCGGATGGCCTGGCAGGCCGCGTCCGTCGCGCTCGCGGTGATCACCGTGTTCGGCATCTGCGGCCAGCAGATCCTGGACTACCTGCACGTGTCGGTGCCCGCGCTGCGCGTGGCCGGCGGCCTGCTGCTCCTGCTGATCGCACTCGACCTGCTCACCGGCAAGGCGGAGGAGCCGACCCAGACCAAGGACGTCAACGTCGCGCTGGTCCCCCTCGGCATGCCCCTGCTGGCAGGCCCCGGCGCGATCGTCACCGTCATCCTCGCCGTCCAGCACGCCGACGGCTTCGCCGCGCAGACCTCGGTCTGGCTGGCCATCATCGCGATGCACGCGGTCCTCTGGCTGACGATGCGCTACTCGCTGGGCATCATCCGCCTGATCAAGGAGGGCGGCGTCGTCCTCGTCACCCGCCTCTCCGGCATGCTCCTGTCCGCCATCGCCGTCCAGTCCGTCGCCAACGGCATCTTCGGCTTCATCCACGGCGAGGGCTGAGCCGCGCCGGGCGCGCGGGCGGAGGGCTCGTGGCGGGGGGACGGGGGTGGGGATGCGAGAGCGCCCCGTACGTCCTTGATGTACGGGGCGCTGTGGCCGTGCGCCCGCGCGGGCGGTGGGGCGGCGCGCGGAAGCTTGGGGTCAGTCCGCGGGGCGGATGAGGATGCGCTGACCGATTGCTGCGGCCTGCTGCACCATCTCGTCTACCGCGGAGGCGTCCACGACGGTGCTGTCCACAGCGTTGCCGTCGGCGTCGTCCAGTCGGAGGATCTCAAAGCGCATGGGGCTTCTCCCTTCGTCGCGCGTTACATGTGTGGTCAACGAACACCCCCTTCTAACTATTCCTTACGCTAAAGAAAAACTTCTTGCTCTGAACTACTTGCCGGTAACGTCACCGGTGGCGGGCGCGTCGCCGGCGGTGTCCCGGTCCGCACCGGGAGCGGCGCCGCGGCGCGCGTCGGTCCAGAACGCGGCCAGCGCGGCGGCCGTCTGCGCGGGACGCTCGGCGTTCGGCGAGTGCTCGGCGCCCTCGATCACCACGCGCCGCGCGCCCAGGCGCACCGCCATCTCGTCCAACTCCGGGACCGGCCACGCGTAATCCACCTGGCCGGAGAGTACGAGCTTCGGCAACGGTACGGCGGCGAGTTCGTCCACACGGTCCGGTTCGGTCATCAACTGGCGTGCGGTGGCGATCAGTTGCTCGGGGACGGTGGTCACCCAGCGGCGGTGCAGGAACTCCTGGAGGCCCTCCGGGTCTCCCGGGCCCGCCGCACCGGCGTCGCCGGCCTCGGCGTCCATGGACCGCAGCAGCTGCCACGCGGTCTCCATGTCCGTCGTCGGCAGGAAGTCGATGGCCAGCTGGGTGCGGACCTGCTGCTCGGCGCTGATCGCGGCGGGGCCGGAACTCATCAGGGTCAGCGAGGCCCAGGGGCCGCGGCCGGGTTCCTCCAGCACCGCGGCCCGTACGAGGTGGCCGCCGAGCGAGTGGCCGAGCAGGTGCACCGGCTGGTCCGGCGTCGCGCCGATCGCCGCGGCGACCGCGCGCACGTCGGCGGCCAGCTCCTTCTGCGCGTACGCCGCCTCGTCGCGCGGGCCGGGCGTCTCGTGCTGACCGCGGCCGTCCACGGCGATCACGCGGAAGCCTGCGGCGCCGAGGGGGGCGAGGAGGTCGAGGAAGTCCTCCTTGCTCCCGGTGAACCCCGGCACCAGCAGCGCGGTGGGGGGGGGGGGGGCCCGCGGCGCCCCCCCCCGCCCCCCCCCCGCGCCGCCCCCCCGCGCGCCCCCCCCCCCCC
>JAJSZB010000225.1:0-7787 GCA_050613715.1 Streptomyces sp. IBSBF 3018 | reverse complement strand
CATAGTTCAGCCCGTAGACCCCGGCCCCCCCCCGCGGGGCCCCCCCGGGCCGCCCCGCCGGCCGCGCCTCCAGCGCGGCGAAGGCGCCGCGCGTGGTGTTCAGCCTGTACGACGCCGCGTTCTCCGGCAGCGTCAGCCTTTTCGGTCGGCTCATGCGGGAAGGCTACGCGCCGCGTATGTCCCCCACGTTGCGCTCACGCTCGGCGTCAGCACATCCG
This sequence comes from Streptomyces sp. IBSBF 3018, assembly GCA_050613715.1. Lineage (GTDB taxonomy): Bacteria > Actinomycetota > Actinomycetes > Streptomycetales > Streptomycetaceae > Actinacidiphila. The sequence continues at coordinate 7,569 of JAJSZB010000225.1, read as the reverse complement.
GGGCCCGGCCGCTGTACGTCAGCTCAGCGCCGGGCGTCGGCACATCAGGGGAGCTGACGCCCAGCGCTCCACGGCTCAGCGCCCAGCGCTCAGCTGGGGTCCGAGGGGGAGGGGACCGCGGTCTTGCGGGTCCGGCGGCGGCGAGGGGTCTTGGGAGCCGCGTCGTCCGCGGAGGGAGCGGAGTCGGTGGTCGGCGCGGCCACTGCCGCCTCGGCGACCGCCGCGGTCTTGCGGGTCCGCGTACGGCGCCGGGGAGTCTTCGGCGCGTCCTCGGCCGAAGCCGGAGCCGAAGCCGGAGCCGATGTCGGAGCCGGGGTCGAAGGCGACGCTGCCGGCACGGCCGCCGGGGCGTCGGACGCCTCGGGCGTGACCTCCGCGCCACCACGGGTGCGGCGCCGCTGCCGGGGCGTACGGGTCCGCGCCGGCCGCTCCTGCACCGGCGCAGCCGCCTTGCGGCCACCCCGCCCGCGCCCGCCGCCACCGCGCCCGCCGGTCTCGCCGAGGTCCTCGACCTCCTCCGCGTCCAGCCCCGCCCGGGTCCGCTCGGCCCGCGGCAGCACACCCTTCGTGCCCTCGGGGATGCCGAGCAGCTCGTACAGGTGCGGCGACGTGGAGTACGTCTCCTCCGGGTCGTTGAAGGTCAGCTCCAGCGCCTTGTTGATCAGCTGCCAGCGCGGGATGTCGTCCCAGTCGACCAGCGTGATCGCGGTGCCGGACGCGCCCGCCCGGCCGGTGCGGCCGATCCGGTGGAGGTACGTCTTCTCGTCCTCGGGCGTCTGGTAGTTGATCACGTGCGTGACGCCCTCGACGTCGATGCCGCGCGCCGCGACGTCCGTGCACACCAGCACGTCCACCTTGCCGTTGCGGAACGCCCGCAGCGCCTGCTCGCGCGCGCCCTGCCCGAGGTCGCCGTGCACCGCGCCGGCCGCGAAGCCGCGCTTCTCCAGCTGCTCGGCGACGTCCGCCGCGGTCCGCTTGGTGCGGCAGAAGATCATCGCGAGCCCGCGGCCGTCGGCCTGCAGGATGCGCGCGACCAGCTCCGGCTTGTCCAGCGAGTGGGCGCGGAAGACGTGCTGCGTGGTGTTCGCGACCGTCGCGCCCGTGTCGTCCGGCGCGGTGGCGCGGATGTGCGTGGGCTGCGACATGTAGCGGCGGGCCAGGCTGATGACCGCGCCCGGCATCGTCGCGGAGAAGAGCATGGTCTGCCGGCGCGCCGGCAGCATCGCCATGATCTTCTCGACGTCCGGCAGGAAGCCGAGGTCGAGCATCTCGTCGGCCTCGTCCAGGACGAGGGCGCGCACGTGCTTGAGGTTGAGCTTCTTCTGCCCGGCCAGGTCCAGCAGCCGCCCGGGGGTGCCGACGACCACGTCGACGCCCTTCTTCAGCTGCTCGACCTGCGGCTCGTAGGCCCGCCCGCCGTAGATCGCGGCGACCCGGACGTTGCGCACCTTGCCCGCGGTGAGCAGGTCGTTGGTGACCTGCTGGCACAGCTCGCGGGTCGGCACGACGACGAGCGCCTGCGGTGCGTCGGTGAGCTGCTCGGGCGTGGCGCGGCCGGCCTCGACGTCGGCGCCGACGGTGACCCGCTCCAGCAGCGGGAGGCCGAAGCCGAGGGTCTTGCCGGTGCCGGTCTTCGCCTGGCCGATGACGTCGTTGCCCGCGAGGGCGACCGGGAGCGTCATCTCCTGGATCGGGAAGGGAGTGGTGATGCCGACGGCCTCGAGCGCCTCGGCGGTCTCGGCGAGGATTCCCAGGCTGCGGAAAGTCGTGGTGGTCAGGATGTTGCCTCTTCTGTGAGACGCGGCACTGTACGGCAAGGGGGGTCGAGCAGCCGGTACGCCGGAAGGAAACGGCGCCGGTCACTGACCGCGCAGAGATACGTACGGCCTTGGGTGGCCGCGAAGCGCGGGACCGCTGCCCTCGCTCATGCCGCGAGTGGGCCCCTCCCGATGACGGGAGGGCGGTCGGTTCGGAGCCGATCGGGCCACCGACCGGGCATCCAGGTGCTGCACACGTCGCCCGCCGATGCGCCGGGACACGCTACGAACGCGTCGGCTACCGACGGGTGCAATACCACTCTACCCCCGAAACGCGTAGTTGCACCCGATCAAATGTTTCGTTCGGGACGTCATCACCCCCGCGACCGGGTGTTTCCGCGCCTGCAACCTGGTCGTACGGCCGTCGCGCCGGCCGTGTGCCCGCCCCCGGCCCGGGCGTGCCAGGACTTGGCTATTGTGCGCAGCATGGAGACGCCAGACGAGACCGGGACCGCCGCCACGCCCGACGCCGGGGCAGCCGCCACGCCGGACGCCGGAGCCGGGTCCGCGCAGGAGAGCGCGCAGGAGTCCACCGAGGAGTCCACGGAGGAGTCCGGCCAGGAGTCCGGCCAGGAATCGGCCCAGGAACCGGCCCAGGAGTCCGCCGCGACCGGGATCGCCGCCCTCGACTGGGCCGCGGCCGCGGCCGAGCCGCAGTACCGCGCCGCCGTGGTCGACCTGCTCGGCGCGCTGGCGTACGGCGAGCTGGCCGCGTTCGAACGGCTCGCGGAGGACGCGAAGCTCGCGCCGACGCTGGAGGACAAGGCGGAGCTCGCGGCGATGGCCGCGGCGGAGTTCCACCACTTCGAGCGGCTCAGGGACCGGCTGGCCGAGATCGGCGAGGCCCCGCACCAGGCGATGCAGCCGTTCGCCGCCGCCCTCGACGGCTTCCACCGCCAGACCGCGCCGTCGGACTGGCTGGAGGGCCTGGTCAAGGCGTACGTCGGCGACTCGATCGCCTCCGACTTCTACCGCGAGGTCGCGGCCCGGCTGGACTCCGACACCCGCACGCTGGTGCTGGCGGTGCTGGACGACACCGGGCACGCCACGTTCGCGGTGGAGAAGGTCCGCGCGGCGATCGCGGCGGAGCCGAGGGTCGGCGGCCGGCTCGCGCTGTGGGCGCGGCGGCTGATGGGCGAGGCGCTGTCGCAGGCCCAGCGGGTGGTCGCGGACCGCGACGCGCTGTCCACGATGCTCGTCGGCGGCGTCGCGGACGGCTTCGACCTCGCGGAGGTCGGCCGGATGTTCTCGCGCATCACCGAGGCGCACACCAAGCGGATGGCAGCGCTGGGCCTGGCGGCGTAGCCCGTACGGCGCTCAGGGCAGGCGGCGCACGGGGGAGCCCTGGGCGTCCGGGAGAGCCGGGCGCGCAGGGGTGCCCGGGAGAGTCAGGGCACGAGGGACGTCCAAGGCGTCCGGGGTAGCCAGGGCGCGAGGGACGTCCAAGGCGCCCGGGAGAGCCCGGGCACGAGGGACGTCCAAGGCCCTCGGAACTGCCGGGGCGCCCGGCGCCGGCGCACCGCTCAGGCGTTGGACGCGCGCACCTTGGAGTGCCGGCCGCGGGCCGGCGGCCGGGCCAGCAGGCTCAGCAGCGCCGCCGCCGTCCCGAACGCCGCCGGGAGCGTGGCCTCCGGGTGCCCGCCGCCCACGATCGTGTGCGTCACCAGCCCGCCGACCAGCCCCGCGACCGGGCCGGTGGCCAGCAGCAGCGGCCCGAACTGCAGCCGCGCGGAGAAGATCCGCCCGCCCGCGTACGCGGCGAGCAGCCCGAGCACGGCATACGCGACGCCTTCCACATACAGCATCGTGACCCCTCCCGTGGTGCGGCGGTGCGACGGCTTGGACGGACCGGTCGGTTCGTACCGCTCCTACCCCCACGACCGCCCGCGCCAAACGGAAGGCGGCCCTCACACCCCCTCAGGAGTGATGCGTCACACGGCACTTCGCCGCGCCCCGGTGCTCCCGCCGGACGCCTCCGGGCCGGTCCCCGGGCGCTGAGGCGGTCTGCCCGTCGCGCGGGACAACGGAAAGGGGCGGCGTCCCGGCTCACGGCCGGGGCGTCGCCCCTTCACGGGTGCTGCGTCAGGCGGGCGTCAGAGCGCCGCGCCGAAACCGACGCGACGGGCGGCCGGCTCGCCGATCTCGACGTAGGCGAGGCGGTCGGCCGGGATCAGGACCTTGCGCCCGTGCTCGTCGGTGAGGGAGAGCAGCTTCGCCTGGCCGCTGAGCGCGTCGGCCACCGCCTTCTCCACCTCATCGGCCGACTGCGCGCTCTCGATGCTGATCTCGCGCGGCGCGTGCTGCACGCCGATCTTGACCTCCACGGCTGGGATACCTCCGATGGTCGGGCGGTGTGCGCGGTCGATCGCGCCGTACGCAGCAAAGACTAGCCCCGCCGCGGGCACGCGAATCGGCGGACCGCTGACGCCGTGAGCGAACACGGGCGCCGTACGCCCCGCCCCGCCCCGAGCCGTCGGCCCGGCGCAGGCGACCCCAGGCGACCCCGGGCGACCGCTCAGTGGTGGCCCTCCGCGCCGTGCAGCGGGAAGCCGGCGATGCCGCGCCAGGCCAGCGAGGTCAGCAGCTGCACCGCGGTGTCGCGGGGCACGTCGCTGCCCGAGGCCAGCCAGTGGCGCGCGACCACCTGCGAGACGCCGCCCAGACCCACGGCCAGCAGCATCGACTGCTCCTTGGCCAGCCCGGTGTCCTCGGCGATCACCTCGCTGATCGCCTCCGCGCACTCCAGCGAGACCTTGTCGACGCGCTCGCGCACGGCCGGCTCGTTGGTCAGGTCCGACTCGAAGACCAGCCGGAACGCGCCGCCCTCGTCCTCGACGTAGGCGAAGTACGCGTCCATGGTCGCCTCGACGCGCTTCTTGTTGTCCGTGGTGGACGCCAGCGCCGTGCGGACCGAGTGCAGCAGCGACTCGCAGTGCTGGTCGAGCAGTGCGAGGTACAGCTCCAGCTTGCCGGGGAAGTGCTGGTAGAGCACCGGCTTGCTGACCCCCGCGCGCTCGGCGATGTCGTCCATCGCGGCCGCGTGGTAGCCCTGGGCGACGAAGACCTCCTGCGCCGCGCCCAGCAGCTGCTCACGCCGGGCCCTGCGGGGCAGACGGGTGCCGCGCGGCCGCGCCTGAGTCTGCTCGATGGCTGTCACGCCGCCTCCCAGTTCCTGAGGAAGTCCGAAACCGACCGATCATCCGATCGACCGTGGAGCCGATCGTCCCACCGGTCGGCCTTGTGCGGGGGTGCCGTGTGCGGAACGCGCGACAGCACTGCGACGGCCATCGTACTTTTCGGTAACGACACCGCGCGCTGTGCGAGCGCACATTCTCACTTCCTGGGACCCGCGCCGACCGCCGGGACGGTCGCCGCAGCGGCTGCCGCACCGGCCTCAGCGGTTCCTCAGCGGTTCCTCAGCGGTAGTCGTCCTCGTCCTGCCCGACCACCCGCCGCTGTTCCGCGGCGTCCGCCGGGTCCGCCCGGCCCACCGGGTCGGGGGCGGGCGGCTCGTCGTCCTCGGGCACCCAGTCGGCGCGCTGCTCGGCCGCGTCCGCCTCGGGCGTCTCCACGTCCAGGTCCACTTCCCGCTCCTCCTCGTCCCGGTCCACCTCCGGCTCCCGCTCCTGCTCCGGTTCCTGCCCCTGGTCCGTCATGGCGCCTCCGTCCTCGATGGCCCCGGTCCGCGGAACCCGCTCCCTTCCCAGCGTGCTCCCGTTCCTGCTTCTCACCACTTGTGGCGGTGAACACGCGGCCGGACACGTGATCGTCTCGTAACATCGGACCATGCCCTCGGCCGGATCCCCCTCATCCCACCCGACCGCGGCGGAGCAGGCGGCCGTGGCCCCCGCGACCGTGCCGCCGGGACCGGCGCTCGCGGCCGGGGAATCGGCCCGCACGGTGCGGCTGCCGGGCCTGAGCCTGCTGGTCCGCTCGCTGGACGCCGGGCCCGCCGACGCCGGCCGGCTGCGCGAGGGCCGGGCCGGGCGCGAACCCGCGCTGTTCGTGCACGGCCTCGGCGGCTCCTCGCAGAACTGGTCGGCGCTGATGGCCGCGCTGGCCGGCACCGTCGCGGGGGAGGCCCTCGACCTGCCCGGGTTCGGGCACTCGCCGCCGCCGGACGACGGGAACTTCTCCCTCGCCGCGCAGGCCCGCGCGGTGGTGCGGCTGCTGGACGCCGAGCGCCGCGGCCCGGTGCACCTGTTCGGCAACTCGATGGGCGGCGCGGTCGCCGTGAAGGTCGCCGCGGCCCGCCCCGACCTGGTCAGGACGCTCACCCTGGTCTCGCCCGCGCTCCCCGAGGTGCCGCCGCAGCGCACCGCCTGGCCGACCGCGCTCGCCGCGGTGCCCGGCCTGCCGCGGCTGTACCTGCGGGCCACCCGCGACTGGAGCGTGGAGCGGCGCACCGCGGCGCTGCTCGAACTGTGTTACGGCGACCCGTCGGTGGTCGGCGAGCCGGCCCGGCGGGCGGCCGTCGAGGAGTACCGGCGGCGCGCGGAGCTGCCGTACTTCTGGGACGTGATGGTCCGCTCCACCCGCGGCATCGTGAACGCGTACACCCTCGGCGGCCAGCACGCGCTGTGGCGGCAGGCCGAGCGGGTGCTCGCGCCGACGCTGCTGGTCTACGGCGGCCGGGACAAGCTGGTGTCGGTGAAGACCTCCCGCCGGGCCGCCCGGGCCTTCAGGGACGCCCGGATGCTGACCATCCCCGACAGCGGCCATGTGGCGATGATGGAGCATCCGGAGCTGGTCGCCCGCGCCTTCGACGACATGCTCCGGGAGCTGGCGCACCGCGACGCGCGCGCGTCGGACGCGGGCAGAAACATGGGCGCCGGCACGGGTGTCGGCACAGGCACGGACGCCGGCACGGGCACCGGCACGGACGCCGGCACAGGCACGGGGACCGACGAGGACCCGGGTACGGACCCGGGTCCCACGAGCGCTGCGGCGACCGGGAGCTGATCGGGCGTGGGGAAGCACAGTGCGCGTGACGGCAACGACGGCCTGAACTCTCCGATACCGGGCGGCGGGCGGCCGGTGCCGCCCTGGCCGGAGGTGCCGGGCGCACCCGGCGGCTTCGGGTCACCCGGCAGCCCGCACGGCCCCGGCGGCCCCGGCACACCCGGCGACCCGAACGGCCCCGGCGCTCCGAACGGCACCGGCGGCTTCGGCGGACCCCCTGCCCCCGGCGCGCCCCCCACGGGCCCCGGCGCCCTCGGCACTCCCGGCACCGGGCGCCGCCGCCGCGGCGACTCGCCCGACGACACCGGCGGCTTCGCGGTGGTCCGCCCGCGCGACGGCTCCGGCCGCCCGACGCCGCACCCCGAGCACCGCGAGCACTCCGCGTGGGGCGGCTCCGGCAGTTGGGCCGGGCAGGTGCTCGGCCGCCCGGGGCGGATGCCGACCGGCCCCGGCCCGTCCCTCGACCCGGTGGAGGAGTGGGCCGAGGACTGGGCCCCCTACGACGCGGCGACGCTGATGCGCTCGGTCAGGAACGGCACCACCGGCAGCCTGCCCGGTGCCGGCACGGGCGCCGGGCTGCCCGGTCTGCCGCCGACCCGGATCACCACGCCCGGCGGCCGCATCCCGCGGCCCCGGCAGGAGTTCCTCGACGCCTTCGACGCGCCGCCCGCGCCGCACCCCGCCCACCCGGCCGGGACGCACCCGGCGGGGACGCACCCGGCGGGGACGCACCCGGACGGGACCGCGCACCCCGCGGACCGGCACCCGGCCGGCCCCCGCCCCGCGCAGC
>JAJSZB010000224.1:0-31031 GCA_050613715.1 Streptomyces sp. IBSBF 3018 | reverse complement strand
GGCGAGGCGAGGCGTGAGCGGGCGCGCTTCGGCGCGGGGGTGGGGCGCGGCGCGGATGCGGGCGACGTCGCGCGCCGTGTGGCCCGGCGCGGGCGGTAAGCGGAGACCCGGAAACCGGGAGCGGGCGTGCGCCGGACGCTGCCAGGATGACGTCCATGGCGACGACGGCGAACACATCATCGGACCGGCGGGGCGACGCCGACGGCTTCGTCCAGGTCGATTACCTCAAGTACGACGGCGCGCTGCACTGGAACCTGCGGATGCGCCGGCTCGGCGAGGACGAGCACGGCGTGTGGCTCGGCGTTCCCGCCGACAGCGTGATCTTCAAGGGCGCCTACGCGGCGCGTTCGGTCCCCGATGCGCACGTCATCCTCTTCCCGCGCGGCGACACCTGGTGGACCGCCACCTTCAACGCGCTCCCGCGCCGCACCGAGATCTACTGCGACATCACCACCCCGCCCCGCTGGCCCACGGCCGACAACGTCACCATGGTCGACCTCGACCTCGACGTGCTGCGCCGGCGCGGCTCCGGGCACACGCTGCTCGTCGACGAGGACGAGTTCGCCGAGCACCAGGTCCGCTACGGCTACCCGCCGGAGGTCATCGCGTCCGCGGAGGAGTCCGCACGGTGGCTGATGGAGGCCGTCGCCGCGAGCTCCGGCCCCTTTGGCGGCGCGCACCGGCAGTGGCTGGCGATGGTGGAGTAGCGGTCGGCCGACGCGGCCCGGGGACCGCGGGCCGCCGGGCCGGCCGCCGGGGAGCGGTGGCTCAGAAGACGACCAGCGCGCGGCCGCCCCGCCCCGCCGTCATGGCCTCGAACGCGGCCGGGATCGCGTCGAGGCCGATCCGGTCGGTGACCATGGCAGACAGGTCGAGGCGGCCCGCCTGTACGTGGCCGGCGAGGACGGGGAGGTCCTTGGAAGGGTCGCAGTTGCCGTACACGCAACCCGACAACGTACGGCCGAAGTAGAAGAGTTCCAGCGCGGAGAAGGTGACTTCCTGGTCCTGGCCGCCGATGCCGACCACGGTCGTACGGCCGCCGCGCCGGGTGGCCGACCACGCGGTCCTGATGGTGTCCGCGCGGCCCACGCACTCGATGGCCACGTCCGTGCCGTGTCCCCCGGTCAGCGCGCGGATCTGCCGCGCGGTGTCCTTGCCGTCCGGTTGCGCGGTCACGAAGTCGGTGGCGCCCGCCGCCCGCGCCAGTTCCTCCTTGCCCGGCGCGACGTCCACCGCGACGATCCGGTCCGCCCCGGCGATCCGTGCGGACTGCAGCACCGCCAGGCCCACTCCCCCGACGCCGAACACCGCGACGGACTCCCCCGCGCGCACCGCCGCCGAGTGGTGCACCGCGCCGTACCCGGTGAGCACCGCGCAGCCCAGCAGCGCGGCGTCGGTGAGCGGGATGCCCTCGGGCAGCGGGAGCACCGCGCCGGCCGCGACGACCGTCTCCTCCGCGAACACCGCCGTGCCCAGCCCGGGGTACAGGTCGGTGCCGTCCGCGGCCAGCGTGGCGTAGGGCGCTGCCGCCGCCTTTCCGCCGTCGGCGCACAGCCAGGGCTCGCCGAGGCCGCAGTAGTGGCACGCGCCGCACGCGGGCGCCCAGTTGAGCACCACCCGGTCGCCGGGCGCCACGTGCCCGACCCCCTCGCCGACCGACACGACCGTGCCGGCCCCCTCATGGCCCAGCACCGCGGGGACGGGCTGGCGCAACGTGCCGTTGGACAGCGACAGGTCCGAGTGGCACACCCCCGCCGCGGCGAGCCTGACCCGCACCTGCCCCGGCCCGGGCTCGGGAAGGTCGATCTCGGCGACGGTCAACGGTGCGTCGACGGCGGGCAGTACGGCTGCGCGGACCACGGTCTCTCCTGGCTGCGTCGGTGTCGGACGGGCGGTGCGGGCTCGACGAGAGGTGCGGGCTCGACGAGAGGTGCGGCGGGGCAGTCGGGGGCGCGGGGCGTCAGAACTGGAGCGACTTGGTCTGGAGGTACTCCGCGAGCCCGTGCGTCCCCAGCTCCCGGCCGACCCCGGACTGCTTGTAGCCCCCGAACGGCGCGCGCACGTTGAACCTCCCCCCGTTGATGTCCACCTGGCCGGTGTCCATGCGGCGCGCGAAGGCCACCGCCGTCTCCTCGTCCGGGCCCCACACCGCGCCGGCCAGCCCGTAGACCGTGCCGTTGGCGATGCGCAGCGCGTCCTCCTCGTCCCGGTAGCGGATCAGCACCACGACCGGGCCGAAGATCTCCTCCTGCGCGACCGTCGCCTCGGGCGCGACGTCGGCGAGCACGGTGCCCTGGACGTAGTACCCGCTCTGCGGCGACTCCGGGGCCTCGGGACCGCCGGCGACGATCCGTGCGCCCTCCTCCACGCCCTTGCGGATGTAGCCGCGCACCCGCTCGCGCTGTTTGGCGTTCACCACCGGGCCCAGTCGCTCGCCCGGCCGGTACTTGGCCGCGGCCGCCGCGGCCAGCTCCACGGCCTCCTCGTATCGCTCGGCGTCCACCAGCATCCGCGTCCAGGCGCTGCACGTCTGGCCGGAGTTGGCGAACACGTTGGCCACCCCGACGTTGACCGCGCGGGCCAGGTCCGCGCCGGGCAGGATCACGTTCGCCGACTTGCCGCCCAGTTCCAGCGCGACCCGCTTGACCGCGCCGCCCGCCGCCGCGCCGATCGCGCGCCCGACCGCGGTCGACCCCGTGAACGACACCAGGTCCACCCCCGGGTGCTCGACCAGCGCCTGTCCCGCGACCGGCCCGAGCCCGGTGACCAGGTTGAACACCCCGGCGGGCAGCCCTGCCTCGGCGAGTATCCCGGCGAACAGCTGGGCCACCAGCGGCGTGTCCTCGGCGGGCTTGAGCACCACGGTGCAGCCGGCGGCGAGGGCCGGCGCGACCTTGGCGACGATCTGGTGCAGCGGGTAGTTCCACGGCGTGATCGCGCCCACGACGCCGACCGGCTCCTGGAACACCCGCGAGTTGCCCACCGTCTCCTCGAACGGGTGCTCCGCGGCCAGGTCCGCGAACGTGCCCATCACCGCGGTCGGCATGTCCGTGTGCACGGCGGTCGCGAACGGCAGCGGCGCGCCCAGCTCCGCCGCGACCGTCGCCGCTATGTCGGCGCGGCGCGCCGCCATCAGGTCGCGCACTGCGGCGAGCACCGCCGCGCGCCGGCCGGGAGCCGTGGCGGACCAGCCGGGCAGCGCCGCACGCGCGGCCCGCACCGCCGCGTCCACGTCCTGCGCGTCGGCGGCCGGGACCTGCCCGATGACCTGTTCGGTCGCCGGGTCGAGCACATCGATGCGCCCGGTGCCGGCGGCGGGCCGCCACTCACCGCCGATGAACAGCGCGTCGCGCCCCTGGTGCACCCGCCCGGTGTCCCCGGGCTCCTGCTGCTTGCTGCCGTCCGCCATCGCTGCCGCCTCCCAGGCCGTCCACGCGTGTCCGCCGAACCTAAACTAGCGCCGTTAGTTTTCTGCCGCCAGGCCCCTATCCTCGGGCGCCCGCCGCCCCGTCCGCCTCCGCGGGTATGCGCGCCGGCGCCCGCGGCGGTGTCTGCGCCGGCTCCACCCGCACCGGGAACCCGTTGAGCACCGCCGTGCCCGACAGCGGGTCCATCCGGCTCCCGTCGAGCAGGTCGTTCACGTTCACCCCCGGTTCCAGGGCCGCGGTGGCGAGGCGGGTGCCCTCCCGGTCGTGCCCCCAACCGTGCGGGACCGACACCACCCCGGCCCGCAGCGCGTCGGTCACCTCGACCGGCGCGGTGATCTCGCCCCCCTCGCCCTTGATCCGCGCGAGGGAGCCGTCGGCGAGCCCGAGCCGGGCCGCGTCGTCGGGGTGGATCTGCACGGTGCAGCGGTTGCTGCCGCCGGTCAGCGCGGGGACGTTGTGCATCCAGCTGTTGTTGGAGCGCAGGTGCCGTCGCCCGATCAGCACCAGCTCAGGCTGCCGCTCCCCGGCGTCGACGGCGGCCCGGAGCCGGGGCACGTCCGCGACGACCGGCTCGGGCGCCAGCTCCACGGTGCCCGACGCCGTCCGCAGCACCTCCGGTATCCGCGGGCGCAGCGGTCCCAGGTCGGTGCCGTGCGGGTGCTGCGACAGCCGGGCCAGGGTGAGCCCTTCGGGGTCGGCGCCGAATCCGTCCCCGTAAGGGCCGAGCCGCAGCATCAGGTCCAGCCGGCGTTCGTAGCCGGTGCGGCCGGTGAGCGCGTCCGCCAGCTCCCCCGGGTCCCGCCCGTGCACCGGTGAGTCCGGGTCCGCGGTCTCCCGGTCGAGCCTGCGCCGCACGGCCTGGGCGTCCACCGCGGCGGGGTCGGCCTGCGGGCCGCCCTGGCCGAGCACGGCGAGGATCAGCCGGGCCATGATCTCCGGCTCGTCCGGCGTGCCGTCCTCCAGCGGCACCGCGGGCGGGCTGTAGCGGACGGTGTTGCGCACCGCGAGGGTGCTGAACGCGAAGTCGTAGTGCGCGCTGCGCGACGGCGGGGGCGGTGGCAGCACGACGTCGGCGTGGCGTGCCGTCTCGTTGAGGTAGGGGTCGACGCTGACCATGAAGTCGAGCCCGGACAGCGCCCGGTCGAGGCGCCTGCCGTCGGGCGCGGACAGCACGGGGTTGCCGGCGACCACGACCAGCGCCCGCAGTCTGCCCTCGCCGGGGGTGTCGATCTCCTCCGCCAGGACTCCCGCCGGCAGTTCGCCCTTGACCTCCGGCCGCCCGGAGACCCGGCTGCGCCAGCGCCCCGTGGTGAACCCCTTGCCCGGTCGGGGCGGCCGGGGACCGCGGGCCGTGGCCGCGAGCGGGAACATGGCGCCGCCCGGCCGGTCGAGATTGCCCGTCAGCGCGTTGAGCACGTCGACCAGCCAGCTGGCCAGCGTGCCGAACTCCACCGCGGTGCTGCCCAGCCGCCCGTACACGACCGCGCGCGGGGCAGCGGCCAGCTCCCGGGCCAGGGTGCGGATCTCCGCGGCCGGCACGTCGCAGTAGCCGGCGACCCGTTCGGGCGTGAAGTCGGCGGCCAACTCCCGCACCCGGTCGATGCCGCTGAGGTGCGGCGCCAGGGCGCCGGGGTCGGCGAGTCCTTCGGCGAAGAGCACGTCGACCATCGCGAGCAGCAGCGCGGCGTCGGTGCCCGGCCGCGGCGCGATGTGGTGGTCGGCGACCCGCGCGGTCCTGGTGCGGTTGGGGTCGATGACGACGAGCCTGCCGCCACGCCTGCGCAGCGCCTTGAGCTTGCCGGGGAAGTCCGCCGCGGTGGCCAGGCTGCCGTTGGACACCAGCGGATTGGCGCCGATCAGCACGAGGTGGTCGGTGCGGTCGAGGTCGGGCACGGGAATCGCGTTGGGGTCGCCGAACAGCAGGCCGGACGAGACGTGCTTGGGCATCTGGTCCAGCGTGCTGGCGGTGAACACCGCGCGGGTGCCGAGGGCGGCGATCAACTGTCCGGGGTAGAGGCCGCCGGCCATGGTGTGCACGTTGGGGTTGCCGAGGAAGACGCCGACCGCTTCGCCGCCGTGCGCGCCGACGACGGCGCCCATCCCGTCCGCGACCGCCGCGAACGCCTCCGCCCAGCCCGTCTCGACCAGTTGTCCGTCCTTGCGCACCAACGGCCTGTGCAGCCGATCGGGATCGTTGTCGAGCGCGCCGAAGGAGGCGCCCTTGGGGCAGATGAATCCCGCGCTGAAGACGTCCGCGCCGTCGCCGCGGGCGTGGGTCACCCGCCCTTCGCCGATGGTCAGCTCAAGGCCGCAGGTCGCTTCGCAGAGCGGACAGATTCGCAGTGCTGTACGGGTCATCGTGGACTCCCCACGGACGTCGCGCCGGTGGGCGCGTGGCACGTTCCCCGGCTCGTGCGGCCGGTGACGAAAAAGACATTACCTGCCGGTACCGACGGTGATCCGAGTTATCCACAGGCCACTTCGCGCCCGGCTTGCGGGGCCCGGGCCGACCGCACGCGTCTCAGTCGAGGACCGTTTCGAGATAGGCCCGCAGCAGGATCTTGGTCTCCTCGATGACCCGCGGATCGCCGGACGGGCCGGTCCTGAAGGCCAGTTGCAGTGCGGCGTCGGCCGTCTCGACGGCGACGACGAGCGCGAGGCGCAGCCGCGGATCGGCCGGGTCGGTGGCGAGCCGGTCCCCGAGCAGCGCGGGGAGCCGGTCGGCGAGGTCCTCGTTGGTCTCGCCGGGCACGCCGAAGTCCACCAGCGCGAAGCCCGGCGCGGTGCGCTTCATCGCGGTGTACTCGTCGACCAGCACGTCGACCGCGCCCCGCCAGTCCGTGCCGGTGCCGGGTTCGGTCAGCCGGGCTGCGGCGCGTGCGAGGAAGTCGTCGAGATTGCGGTGCGCGAGCGCGTCGGTCATGGCCCGCTTGTCGGAGAAGAAGCGGTAGACCGAGCCGATGGGGACGCCCGCCCGGGCCGCGACCGCGCGGGTGCTGAGCCGCTCGTAGCCGACCTCGTCCAGTTCCCGGGCGCAGGCGTCCAGGATGCGGGCCAGCCGTTCGGTGCTGCGCCGCTGCACAGGCGCACGGCGCAGGGCGCCCCCGCCCTCGGCGCCCCGCGGTTCCGCCATGCGTCCTCCCTAGCCAAGGGGAGTTTTCCACAGGCCGGAGGCGAGGGGGTTGCCGTCCTTATTCCTGTGCTTCAGCATAGGAATAAGGACGTGAGGACGGGGAGCGGATCATGAACGGCTCGGACAGCACCACAGGCACGGCAGGCGCCAATGGGACGGCCGCGGCCGCCGGCGCCGAAGCCACGGCGGACCGGATCGGGGACGGCAAGCAGCTCGCGTACTCCCCTGGCTTCGGCAATCAGCACAGCAGCGAGGCCGTCCCCGGCGCGCTGCCGCTGGGGCGGAACGCACCGCAGCGCGCCCCGCTGGGGCTCTACGCCGAGCAGCTGAGCGGGACGGCGTTCACCGAGCCCCGGGCCCGCAACCGCCGGAGCTGGCTCTACCGGATCAGGCCCTCGGCCGCCCACCCGCCCTTCCGCCGCATCGACAACGGCACACTGCGCAGCGCCCCGTTCCTCGACGTCCAGCCGGACCCCAACCGACTTCGCTGGGGCCCGCTGCCGGTCCCCGAGGGTCCCACCGACTTCGTGCGGGGCCTGGTCACCGTGGGTGGGAACGGCGACGTGCTGCGCCGCGAGGGCATCGGCATCCACTGGTACGCGGCCAACCGCTCGATGGACCGACGGGTGTTCTCCTCCTCCGACGGCGAGTTCCTGATCGTCCCCCAGCAGGGAGCCCTGCTGGTCAGGACGGAGCTGGGGGTCCTGCGCGCCGATCCCGGCCATGTGGCGCTGATCCCCCGCGGCGTGCGCTTCCGGGTGGAGCTGCTGGAGGAGGTCGCCCGCGGATATGTCTGCGAGAACTACGGCCAGCCCTTCCAGCTCCCCGAGTTGGGTCCCATCGGCGCCAACGGCCTGGCCAACGCCCGGGACTTCCTCGCCCCGGTCGCCGCCTACGAGGACCGCGAGGAGCCGACGGAGGTCGTCAACAAGTTCGGCGGCAATCTGTGGGCGGCCGAGTACGGCCACTCGCCGCTGGACGTGGTCGCCTGGCACGGCAATCACGTGCCGTACGTCTACGACCTGCACCGGTTCAATGTGATCGGGTCGATCAGCTACGACCACCCGGACCCGTCGATCTTCACCGTGCTCACCTCGCCCTCGGACACCCCGGGCCTCGCGGGCGCGGACTTCGTGGTGTTCGCGCCGCGCTGGCTGGTCGGCGAGGACACCTTCCGCCCGCCGTACTTCCACCGCAATGTGATGTCGGAGTTCATGGGCCTGGTCGAGGGCGCCTACGACGCCAAGGCCGAGGGCTTCGTCCCCGGCGGCGCCTCGCTGCACAACATGATGTCGGCGCACGGCCCGGACCGCGCCACGTACGACAGGGCGAGCAGCGCCGAACTGGTCCCGCAGAAGATCGACGACGGGCTGGCGTTCATGTTCGAGACGCGCTGGCCGGTGGTGCCGACGGAACTGGCGCTGGCCGCCGGCCACCGGCAGCAGGGGTACGACGCGGTGTGGGAGGGTCTCGCGAGAAACTTCCGGCCGTGAACGCCTTCGCCCCCGACTCACTGGTCCTGAACCGCAGGCTGCCGCTGTGGTATCAGGTGTCCCAGTCGCTGCGCGCCTCGATACTGGGCCGCCGCCCCGACGCTCCGCTGAGGCTGCCCACCGAGGAGGATCTCGCCGCCCACTACGGCGTCAGTGTGCTCACCATGCGCCAGGCGCTGAAGGAGCTGGAGGACGAAGGGCTGATCTCCCGCCACCGCCGGCGCGGCACCTTCATAGAGGCGGCGGCTCGCCGCGGCGCCCCGGTCAAGCTGCTGGGTTCGGTGGACGCGATCGTCGCGCAGCAGTCCGGCGGAAGGACGACCGTGCTGCGGCACGGCCCCGCGCCGCTGCCGCCGGAGGTCGCCGAACACCTGACGGACCTGACCGAGGCGACGGCCTTCCGCCGGCTGCGGTGCGACGACTCCGGCGAGCCCACCGACTGGGCGGAGAACTTCGTCCGCCCCGAACTGGCCGACCGGATCGACCTGGCGGACCTGGAACGCTGGCCGATGACCAAGGTGCTGCGGGACGCCCTGGGGGTGCGGATCAGCAGGATCACCGACACCGTGGAGGCCCGGCTCGCCTCCCCCGAGACCGCCGCTCTCCTGCAGGTCCCGCTGCTCAGCCCGATCCTCCACTACACCGGTGTGACGTTCGACGACACCGGACGCGCGGTGGACGTGGTGCGCATCCACTACCGGGGCGACCGGTTTTCCTTCACGGTGACCATGGAGGCGCCCTGAGGGTGCTCAGTAGCATGCGTGCAGTGAGCGACGACGCGCCCCTGTTGCAGGATCTGATGCCCTGGTCCGTGCGTCCGCTGCGGCTGGGCCGCAGTTGGCCGATGGCCCCGGAACCTGCCTGCCTGAAGGCGCGTTGGAGCCGCCTCACCGCCACGGACGACGACTCGGCGCGCGCCGCGCTGCTGCACCCCACACGCGCCCGCGGCCCGTACACCGCCGTCGCCCAACTCCCCGGGCACCGCACCCCGACCACCGCGCTGGCCCGCGAGCAGGGTCCCTGCCCCGAGCCGGTGCGGGTCCGGCACGGCGCGTACGACCAGCAGTGGCTGATCCCCGACCACCGGCTGATCGACGCCGCCCGGCCCGAGCTGTGGCGGGTCGCCGACGACGCGCAGGTGTTCGCGGTCGAGCGGGCGCCGCAGGCCGAACCGGACGAGCCGGCCCTCTCGTTCAGTTCGCTGCTGCCCGACGGCCACTCCCCCGCGGGCAGGCCCTCCCTGATACGCCCGCTGTTCCGGCAGCCCGGCGGCCGGGAGCCCAATCTCGCGCCCGGTCTGACCGACTGGCTCGCCGCCCGGCTCGGTCTCCCGGTCACGGCGTACGACGTGCTGGCCTGGATCGCGGCGGCGGCGCGGCCCGGCCCGTCCGGCGCGGCCGTGCCCCTGCCGGAGGGCGTCGACATCTGGCGGGCGGGCGTCGACCTGGGTGCACGAGCGGTGTGGCTGCACACGCGTGGCGCACGCTTCGCCGACGCCGCGTCCGGCCGCGACTCCGCCCGGCTGCGCCCGCCCGGCGGCAGCCGTCCCTATGTGAGGTCACCGCTTCCGGCCGTACCGCCGCCCGACGGGCCGGAGTTCGACCCGGACGAGCAGGTGCTGCGGATCGGGACCGGCCAGGTGTCACCGGTCTCCGCGGCCGCGTGGGACGTCACGGCCGGCGGGGTGCGGGTGTTGGAGCACTGGTACGGGCAGCGGGTCCCGCCGCCGGGGAACGGGTCCCTGGAGGCGCTGTGCCCGCCCGCGTGGACGCGTGCCGTGACGTCTGAACTGCTGGAGCTGATCAGCCTGCTGACGCTGCTGGCCGCGCTTCGCCCGGACCTGGACGCGTTCGGCGAGCGACTCTCCGCCGCTGCGGCGTCCGGGGCGACGCCGGGCGCGGCGGACCTGCGTACCGCGGGCGTCCTGCCGGTTCCCGCAGCGAGGCGACGGCCCGCCTCGGTGCTCGAACACCACGAGGAAGGCCCCGACGGGCAGTTCGCCCTGCTGTGACGACCGGCGGAGGCGTCCTGCGTGACGTCCGCTTCGGCGCGGGCCGCTGGGGAGTTACGGCCGCGTCGGGTGCGGGCGGGCGGGGCGCAGGACGTCGCGGGACCGAGGCCCCGGTCGGCCGGACGTGCGGGCCGGGGTCTGGCCGTCGGGCGAGGGCGAGCGGCGCCCTGCCGTGGGTCAGCCGCGGTTGCCGAACAGGGACCGGCGCAGCCTCCGCAGCGGGGCGAAGAGCGAGACGCGGGCGCCGCGGTTGGTCCTGGTGTGCACGGTGTCACGCGAGGTCAGCTCCCGCATGAGCACGGTCGCCTCCTCGGCCTCGCGGTGCGGCACGGCGGGACCCGCCAGCACCGACAGGTGCCGGTCGAGTCGCGCGCTTGTCGCACTCGAACCGCAGTTGATGGCAGGCACTCTCGGCCTGCTCGGCATCGCTATCTGTTCCATGACACTCCCCACCCTTACGAGGGCACCCGCCTCGGGCAGGTTAACCCTATCGCCCCGCCGCGTCACGTGCGCATCCCCAGGTTGCTCTCGAAGCCCGATTCTCCTTTTCCTCAAGGCTGTTGACGACAAAACGGCTTGTCGTCGCCGCCCCGCCGCCCTTTCCGGGTGCGCTCAGGCGGCTGCCCCGAACACCGGCAGATAGCCCTTCGACTGCCCGGCGGCAGTGGGGTGGTAGGAGTCCTCCGGCGGCAGGGTGACCGAGTGCAGCCACGGCGCGGCGGAGCACAGCTCGTGCCCGGTGAACGCCTTCCTGACGTCGGCGAAGGTGAATCCGTGGTCGGCGGCACGCTTGGCGATGACCGTGTCCAGGTCGTCCGCGGTGGCGTCGATCGCCTTGCGCGAGGTCTCGCTCAGCCCCAGCAGGCAGTTCCCGGGGATCTCGTACAGGCGCGGATACCCGAGGACCACCACGTGTGCGTGCGGGCCCTTGGTGTGGATCGCGTCGTAGGTGCGGTCGAGGAGCCCGGGCAGGGTGTCCTCGACGTAGGTCCGCGCCTGCTCCACCCGCTTCAGGCACGCCGACTGCAAGGAGAGGACACATGTCGTCATGACGTCGGCGAACCCCGCGTCGTTGCCCCCGATGGTGATGCTGACCAGGGCGGTCGAGGCGTTCAGCGGGCCGAGTTGCTTCTCCAGCACGTCCCCCGTCCGCGCGCCGGAGCACGCGGTGAAGGCGAAGGCGGCGGGCGCGGGGGGGGGGGGGGCCCCCCCCCGGGGGGGGGGGGGGGGGGGCGGGGGGGGGCCCCCCCGCCCGGGGGGGGGGCCCGGNCAGCGCGGGGTAGGCGCGGTCGCTGCGCCGGCAGGACCCGCTGCTCACGTCGTAGTCGCCGGCCCCCACGCCGGCCGAGTAGGAGTCGCCGAGCGCGACATAGCGAGGACCGGCGGCGCGGGCCCCGCCGGACCGCGGCGCGGCGGACTGGGCGGGTGCGGCGGCGAGGAGGCTGAGCAGGGCGAGCAGGGTCCCGAGGATCAGCGCGGCGGCGGACCTCGCGGTTCGTGGTGTTGCCATGGCGGTTCCTTGAGTGAGCGGTCGTCAGAAGTCCCTTTCGTACGACCGGTTGGGCGATCCACCGCAATGTCCGGTGATTACACAGAGTAGTTATCCCTCACTCGACCGCTTGAACCAACCCGTTCGGCCGGATTTCACCCGACCTGATCCGGGTAACGCCCGCACGAAAAACAGTGGGCGAATGCCCCGCGGTGCCGGATCATGGCCGTATGCCCGCCGCATCCGAAGGCCCGAGGAGGCACGTGACGGAACCTCACATGGTCCTTCCGGTCCATGTCCGCCTCGACGACAGCGACTCGCCGTCCGACGTCATCGACGCGCTCTTCCTCGGCAGGTTCACCTCCGGGGAGCATCCCTTCGCGCGGGGCGCCTCGCTGGACAGCGTCAAGGCGGGGCTGACACTGCTGCCGCCAGGCGCGACCGTGCTGCGCCAGGCCCGGGACAAGGACCGCAGCGCGATCCTCGCCGAGGGCGACGGCTGGAGCATGCTGGTCTCCCGGTGGAACCGCGGTGCGGACGTCACGGTGGCCGCGGTGTCCGACGAACTCGCCGAGCAGGTGCTGAAGTCCGCGGTGGACGACGCCGAGGACGAGCCGGAGCCGCAGCCCGAGAGCGTGAGCATGGGCTTCTGGTACGTCTCGCCGCGCCGCGGTCCGCACCGCACCACCCGGCAGATCTCCGCCGCCGCGTGGGAGGAGCTGCGGGGCAACTACACCGCGCCGGTCGCCGAGGCGCTGGACGACGTGATGAAGCTGACCGCCGACGACATCACCGGCCGGCTGCTGCTCCTGCACGGGCCGCCCGGCACCGGCAAGACCTCGGCGCTGCGCACGCTCGCCCGTTCCTGGCGCGACTGGTGCCAGGTGGACTGCGTGCTGGACCCCGAGCGGCTGTTCAACGACGTGGGCTATCTGATGGACATCGCCATCGGCGAGGACGACGAGGCCGGCGGGCGCTGGCGGCTGCTGCTCCTGGAGGACTGCGACGAGCTGATCCGCGGTCAGGCCAAGCACGAGACCGGGCAGGCGCTGTCCCGGCTGCTCAACCTCACCGACGGCCTGCTCGGCCAGGGGCGCAACGTCCTGGTCGGCATCACCACCAACGAGGACCTGGAGCGGCTGCACCCCGCCGTGGTCCGTCCCGGCCGCTGCCTGGCAAGGATCGAGGTCGGCCCGCTGACTCGCGAGGAGTCCGTCGCCTGGCTGGGCGCGTCGGAGGGCGTCGGCCGTGACGGCGCGACGCTCGCCGAGCTGTACGCGCTGCGGCGCGGCGCGTCCGCCGCCGGAACCGCCCTGCCGTCCCGGGTGCAGGACGGCCTCTACCTCTAAGCAGCTTCAGTGGCCCTAGGCGTCGCCGTAGGCCGCGCGCAGTGCCTCGTCCACCGCGGCGCGGGCGGCGTCGCGGTCCAGGCCCAGGCGGCGGGTCCGCTCCACGTAGGCGGTCGCGGCGGCCGCCACCTCGCGGGCGCTCGCGTCGCCCGCGGCGATGTACGTGCCGTGCCGGCCGCGGGTCTCGATCACCCCGTCCTCCTCCAGCGCCCGGTACGCCTTGGCCACCGTGTTGGCCGCCAGGCCCAGTTCCTCGGCGAGGCCGCGCACCGTGGGCAGCTTGTAGTTGACCGGCAGCCGGCCCGCGCGCGCCTCCTGCGCGATCTGGCCGCGGAGTTGCTCGTAGGGGGCGGTGGCGGCGGCCGGATCGATGGTGACCTTCAGGCTCATATCCCGGATCTTGGCACAGCGGGAGGCGCCAGCGGCACCGCCCGACCGGGTCCTTCCGGGTCGTGGGCGATGGAGTCGCCCCGCTCGTGCAGGTGCAGCAGGAAGCGGTGTCCCGCGCGGTAGGCGTCGAGGCCGGCCCTGCAGTACGCGACCATGTCGTCCGGCAGCGCGTCCAGTGGGTACCAGCCGATCTCCGAGCACTTGTCGGGCTCGGCGTTGACCGGCTCGGGGGCGTCGCGGCCCTGCCTGGCCAGGAAGAACCAGCCGGTTCTGGCGCTCGCGTCGGGCGCGCGGTGCTGCATCACCAGGACCGCCTCCAGGTCGTCGGGGGCGAGGTCGAGGCCGATCTCCTCGCGGGTCTCCCGGATCACGGCGGTCCGCACGTCCTCGCCGTCCTCCACATGGCCGGACGGCGCGTGCAGCAGGCCGTCCGCGTAGCCGGTGTCGGCCCGCCGGGCGAGCAGCACCCGGCCCTCGCGCAGCAGGATCAGATGGACGTCGACGATCTCGGCGTGCCTGCGCCGCTTGGCCGGGAACACCACCGCGGCGTAGCGCTCGTCGTCGACCTCGCGGCCCCACAGCTCGGCGGCGTGCCCGAGCTGCTCGATCCGGACCTGCCCGCCCAGCGGCCCGGCCAGGGCGGCCAGTTCCGCCGCGGCCAGACCCGTGGAGCGATCGCTCCCCCAGCGTCCCTCGACCAGGACCAGCCGGCCGCCCGGCCTCAGCAGGCCGGCCCAGCGGCGCAGCACCGCGGCGGGGTCGGGGAGCGCCCAGAGCACGTGGCGGACGAGCACCGCGTCGTACCCGCCCGGCGCGACGGGCGGCTGCGCCGCGTCGCCGACCAGCACCCGGGCGGCGGTGCCCGCCAGTTTCGCGCGGGCCCGCGCGACCATCTCGCCCGACCGGTCCACCGCGGTGACCCGATGGCCGTCCTCGGCCGCGAGCAGCGCGAGACTTCCGGTGCCGCAGCCGAGGTCGAGCACGTCGGCGGGCGCGGCGGGCAGCCAGGACCGCAGCCGCGCGGCCCACGCGGCCCGTACGTCCGCGTCGCGCAGGCCGTGGTCGGGCTCGTCGTCGAAGTGCTCGGCGGCTGCGTCCCAGTACAGGTGGTCCTCGGTGGTCATGGGACGAGCCTGCCACCCGCCACCGACAGTCGTCGCGCGGCGGGTGCGGGCCGTCAGTTCCGGCTCGTCCCGGGACCGGGCCATGACCGCGACCGGTCGGCGTACCGATCAGCCGTTCGTCGGCTTGCCGACTTACCGGTTTCCCGATGTCCCGATTTTCTTGGTCCCGATGCCCCGATGCCCCGATGCCCCCGGTTTCGGGTCTAGCTGAACGCCGACAGGCAGGTGGTGGAGGTCGCGTGTGCCGGGTCGAGGGCGTTCGCGGCCTCGTGGAAGGCGATCCGGTCGGTCAGCCCGATGGTGACGTGCTCGGAGACGTCGAGCGGGCAGAGGTCCTGCAGCACCACGTTGTGCACGTCCGGGCCGGACAGCGCCTGGGTCGTGTACGGGGTGACGACCTCGTCGTAGACGGTCGAGATCACCGTGTAGTGGACGCCGGGCACGGTGTCGCCGCCCGCGTTGAGGGTGTTCTGGAAGGCCGATCCGGCCACCTGGTCGGCGAGTCCGGGGAGGCTGGAGTCGAGGAAGTCCGACGCGCCCGGGAAGTACGGGAGCAGCGCGGTCAGTCCGTCCAGTGTCGTGCCGTGGTTGTCCGGCGCGAGGCCGACCAGCGCGTTCACCTTGGCCGCGCCGCCGAGGTACTTCAGGTAGTAGCGCGGCATCATGCCGCCCTGCGAGTGGCCGACGATGTCCACCTTGGCGGCGTGCGTGGCGGCGAGCACGCGGTCGGTGAAGTCCGAGAGCTGCTGGGCGGAGCCGGCGATCGGGCCCAGCCCCCCGATCAGGTTCTCGCCGGGCAGCATTCCGTAGTCGAAGGAGAAGACGCAGTATCCGCGCGCCTCCAGGTAGGGCGCGAAGACGAGCCAGTTGTCGGTCCCGTTGGCGAAGGTGCCGTGCACCAGGACGACGGGGCGGGGGTGCTGAGCCGAGGGGCGGCAGGTGAAGTCGTTCCACCCGCTGGTCGGCGCCGAGGACGCGGGCGAGGACGCCGACGCGGCCGCGGTGGGGACGATCGCCATGGCGGTCGCCAGGCAGAACGCGGCCAGGAGTCGTCTCCAGGGCAGCTTCATGTGATCTCCTCGCAGGTCATGAGAGTCAGTGGGGCCGGGGCAGCCCGAAGGCAGCCGGAGGCCGTACGTCCACACGCCCTGTGATCCGGATCACTCATGCCGGGCTCATGACAAGTTACGCACGAGTAAGAAGCGGGTGGCTAGTTACGCGCGGGTAAAAAGTCGCTCCCAGGTGACGCCCGCGGGGCGGCGCGGTGGCAGGGCGGAGTGGGGAACGACCGGCGAGGCACCTAGGGGATGGCCGGCGGCCGGGCGAGCGGCGCCAAAGTGGCCGGGTACACCGCGTCGGGGCCGAACCGTCCGCGAGCCCGGTCGGCGGCCGCCTCGGCCGCGCGGGCCCGGTCCTCGCCCGGGTCCATGCTGAGCTGGCGGTGGGCGTCCTCGGCCGGCCGGAGCCCGTCCGCCCGCAGCGTGAGGACGCGTACGCGCGCGCGTTGCAGTCCCAGTCCCGCCAGCAGTCCCAGGGCGGCGGCGGCCAGCGCGGGCGAGTGGCCGGTGGCCTCGGGAAGGGCGCAGGTGCGGGCGACCGAACTGCGGTCGGCGCAGCGCACGGTGAGGGTGAGCCGCCCGGCCGCCTGAGCCTCGGTGCGCAGCCGCACCCCCAGGTGCTCGGCGAGCGCCAGGACCGCCCGGTGCTGCTCCGCCGGGTCCAGGCAGTCCCGTTCGAAGAAGTGGTCCGCGGACAGGTGCGCCGCGGGCGTCTGAGGGACGACCGGCCGCGGGTCGCGCCCGCGGGCCCGCTCCGCCAGCAGCCTGGCGGGTCCGGCGCCGAGGATGCGCTGCAGGGTCGCCGGCGGGAGGTCGGCGACCTGGCCGACGGTGTGCAGGCCGTACTCGCCGAGGGTCTCGGCGGTCCTGCGGCCGACGCCCGGGAGCGCGATCAGCGGCCGGGGCCGCAGCCAGGCGTCGACACCCTCCTGGTCGCGGCGGACCTGTGTGGTGGCGCCCGGCTCCGCCATGGCCGCGGCCATGGCGGCCAGCATGCGGTTGCCCGCCAGGCCGGCGCTGACCTTGATGCCGTGCAGGCCCATGAGCCGGAACGCCGCGATGTGCACCATGCCCTCCGGGCCGCTGTCGAAGTACCGCAGGGCGGACGTCAGGTCGAGCTGGACGGCGTCGGGCGGGAAGGCCTGGACGTGCGGGGTGAGACCGGCCATCAGGTCCAGCACCTCCGCGTACTGCGCCTCGTCCCGTACGCCGTGCAGGTGCAGATGGGCGATGTGCCGCGGCTGCCCGCTCATCCCGCGCTCCCGGGGCTGCGGTGGCCCAGCTTCTTCAGGTCGGCGGCGCGGGTGCCGGCGGGCCGGGCGCGCCGAGCAGTTCGAGGGCCGCCTGGGGGCCGTTGTCGCGGCGGGCCGCGGCGATCTGCTCCAGGTCCCAGGCCATGGTGCCGACGATGGTGCGCCGGGTGCCGCGGACCTGCACCGTTCCGCGCACCAGCAGCAGGCCGGAGTGGAAGACGGTGTAGGCGCAGGATTCGTGGGAGTCCTCGAAGAAAGCCAGATCCACCAGCCCGGAGCCGTCCTCCAGGGTGACGAAGATGATCCGTTTGCCGCTGGCGATCGGCGGGGTCTGGGTGGAGGCGCGCGCCCCGGCGACCAGGACCTGCCGTCCGGCCGGCAGATCGGCCAGGTGGGCCGCGTCGGTCGCGCCGACCTCCCGCAGCAGCCGGTGGTGGTAGTCCATCAGGTGCCGGGAGACGTCGATGCCCAAGGTGGCGAGTTCGGCGCCCAGGGCCTCCCGGCCGGTCATCTCCGGCAGCCCGCTGGGCTCGGAGCCGCCGACCGCGCCGGCGTCGATGGGCAGCTGGCCGGCGCCCGCGGTGCGCACCCGGGACTGCCGGTGCAGCTCGGCGATCTGGAGCAGCAGGTCGCGCCGGGTCAGGTGGCCGTCGTGCAGGCATCCCAGGGCGCCGATCCCGGCGAGGCGCTCGGCGACCGGGCGGCTCGGCCGCGCGCGCTGCCAGAAGTCCGACAGCGACCCGTAGGGACGGCCCGCGGCGATCCGCGCGCACTCGTCCTCGCTGATCCCGTGCACCCCGGACAGCGCGAGCCGAACGCCCCACCGGTCGTCCCCGACCCGCTCCACCACGTGTTCCGCGTGGGAGCGGTTGACGTCGACCGGCAGCACCGGGACGCCGCGCCTGCGGGCGTCGGAGACGATGACGCGCTTGGGCCACATGCCGGGGTCGTGTTCCAGCAGCCCCGCCACCAGGAAGGCGGGGTAGTGCGCCTTCAGCCAGGCCGACTGCAGTGCGGGCACCGCGAAGGCGACCGCGTGCGCCCGGCAGAACCCGTACGCGCCGAACGCCTCGACGGTGTCCCACACCTGGTCGCGCACCTCGGGGGTGTAACCGCGGGCGGCGGTCTCGTGGTGGAACCACTTCTTGATCCGCGGCAGCTCCTCCCGGTCCCCCAGGGCCCGCCGGACGATCTCGGCGTCCGCCCGGTCGCAGCCGGTCATGACCCTCAGCGTCTCGATGATCTGCTCGTGCCAGATGGTCACCCCATAGGTGTCGCGCAGCACCGGCTCCAGGTCCTGGTGGGCGTAGTGGGGGTCGCCGCCGTGCCGGGCGGCGATGTACCGCTCGGGCATGCCGCCCTGGACCGGGCCGGGGCGGAAGAGGCTGATGTCGGCGATGACGTCCTGCACGTCCCGCGGCTGCAGCCGGGAGAGCAGGTCCTGCTGGCCGGGCGACTCGAGCTGGAACATCCCGATCGTCTGGCTCTCCTGGATGAGTTTGAAGGCGAACACGTCGTCCAGGGGCACCTGCCGGGCGTCGTCCAGGTCGATGCGGTCCCCGGTGACCCGCTCGACCTCGGCGACGGCGTGGGCCATCGCCGACTGCATCCGCACGGCCAGGACGTCCAGCTTGATGTTGCCCAGCGCCTCGACCTCCTCCTTGGCCGCCATCGCCATCGGGTAGTCGCCCTGGGGCGTGGGCTGCACCGGCAGCCGGTCCAGCAGCGTCCCGTCGCTGATGATCACACCGCAGGGGTGCATGGCCATGCCGTGCACCAGGGAGTCGAGTCCTTCGGCCAGCTCCCACAGCGGGCCGTACCGGCCGGCCGCGGCGGCCAGCTTCCGCAGCTCGGGGAGTTCGGCGAGCGCGCCGGTGATGTCGCAGGCCCGCAGGTGCGGGAAGCTCTTCGCGATGCGGTCCACCTCGGCCGGGGGGATCCCCAGGGCGAGACCGGTGTCCCGCAGCGCCCTGCGGGCCCGGTACGTCTCCGGCATCGCGGTGACCGCGACCCGCTCGCGGCCGAAGCGGCGGAAGACCGCGTCGTACGCCTCAAGGCGCCGCGCCGACTCCACGTCGATGTCGATGTCGGGCACGTTCGCACGGCGGCTGCTCAGGAAACGCTCGAAGAGCAGATGGTGCTCCAACGGGTTGGCGGTGGCGATGCCCAGTGCGTGGCAGACCATCGAGCCCGCGCTGGAGCCGCGCGCCGCGACCCGTATCCCCAGTTCGCGGATGTCGGCCACGACCTGGCCGACGGCGAGGAAGTAGGAGTCGTAGCCGCGTCCGGCGATGACGGCCAGCTCCTGGTCCAGGCGTTCGCGCGCCCGCGCGTCGCGGTCCAGGCCGCGCCGGGACAGGCCGGCCAGCGACCGCTCCCGCAGCAGCTGCCGCGCGCCGCCGGGGCCGGGGGCCGCGCCGACGACCTCGGACTCGGGGAAGTGCTGTGATCCCAGGCCCAGGCCGGTTTCCGGGTCGAGGCGGCAGCCGTCCGCGGTGGCGGCTGTGTCCGCGAGCAGCCGGCCGGCCCGCCGGGGACCGGTCCCGGCGTGCTCGGTGACCGCCTGGGCGATCCGCGCCATCTCCCGCTCCCCCTTCAGCCAGCGCTGCCCGCCGTCCAGCCGCCGCCGGTCGATCGGTCGCAGCAGCCGCGCGGCGTCCAGCACGTCGGCCAGGCGGTGCTGGTCGGGGTCGGCGTAGCGGACCGCGTTGGTCAGCACCGCGGTGGTACGGGTCCGGTCGGCGAGCGCCAGGGTGCGGGCGGCGAGCCGCAGCGACCCCGGCGCGGCGCCGGGACGGCCGTGGACCACCGCCTCCAGCCGCAGCCCCTCGCCGAAGACCTCCCACCAGGGGCGCAGCAGCCGCACCGCGACGTCCTCCCGGCCCGCGGCCAGCGCCCGAGCCGGCTCCGACAGCGGTCCGAGCAGCACGGTCAGCCCGGAACCGCCGTGCTCGCGCAGTGCCTGCCAGGAGGCCACCACGGGTGCGGCGCCGCCCGCGGTCCCCTCGTGGGCGGCGGAGGTGATCCGGCACAGCCGGGCCCAGCCCTCCGGGTCCCGGGCGAGCAGCGTGCAGCGCAGCGGCGGCTCGACCACATGGGCGCCGCCGCGCGCGGGGGTGCGCCTGCGCCTGTCCGGCGGGGGCGGGGTGAACGCCTCCACCGCGAGGTCGATCCCGAACACCGGCCGCACTCCGCTCCGCGCGCACGCCTGAGCGAAGCGCACGGCTCCGGTCACGGTGTCCCGGTCGGTCAGCGCGAGGGCCGTCATGCCGCGCTCGGCCGCCCGCTGGACGAGTTGCTCGGGGTGCGCGGCGCCGTACCGCTCGGAGTAACCGGACGCGACATGCAGATGGGCGAAGCCCGCCATGCCGCACCTCCACTCCTCCACCCCTTTTCGGCCATCCGTCCGACCCGCATTTCGTACGTTCGTTCGATTAGCTTAGCCCAGTCACCCCAGGTCAGCGAGCCGGACAAGCATGTGTTCGGTTCATCACGCCGATCGGACGCCGACCGGGGAGCGGCCGGATCGCGTCGCTCCCGGCCATCTTCCGGGCAGGGAAACCGACTTGACGGGCGGGCTCGGCGGACTGGCACGATGCCGGACATGAGCGACGGGGTGGACGAGCGGGAGGCGGCCGGGGACCGGGCCGGACGGACGGCGGGATCGACGGCCGGGCAGGGCGCGGAGCCCGGGCTCACGGGTACGACCGCACTCCTGGTCACCGTTCCCGAGGCGGATCCGCTGGTGGGCGGCGCCCGGCGGAGATACGACCCCTCGGCCGGCGCCGGGGTGCCCGCGCACGTCACGGTGCTCTACCCGTTCCTGCCCGCGGACCGGATCGACGACGGGGTGACGGCCGAACTGCGGGCGCTGTTCGCCGCACGGGAGCCGTTCACGCTGGCCTTCACCGGCTTCGGCCGCTTCCCCGACCTGCTCTGGCTGGCCCCCGAGCCGGACGCGCCGCTGCGCGCGCTCACCGCCGCGGTCGAGGCGCGCTGGCCGGAGGCGCCGCCGTACGGGGGCGAGTACGGGGACCCGGTACCGCATCTGACGGTCGCGGGCGGGCAGCCGCAGGAGGTCTACGAGGCGCTGGAGCGGGAGTTCCGCGGCGGGCTGCCGCTGCGCACCCGCGTCGCCGGGGTTCATCTGGTGGTCAACGACGGGGTCCGCTGGCGGCTGCGGGAGACTTTCCCGCTGGCCGGCCACCCGGACGAGTGAATCCGACGCATTCGGACCGGAGTTCGGAACACGACGCGGACCCGGCGCGTTGGGCCGTACACAAGCAGTCACCAAATCCGCATGGATCGGCCGAAATCGACTACGTCGGACGCTCCGCGCGCATCAGACGAACCGGGAGCGATCATGAGCCGGAACCCCGCCACCGAGGCACTGCTCGACCTGTTGCGGCAGGGCGGGCTCGGCGTGCTCGTCACGCAGAAGAAGGACGGCAGGCCGCAGCTGTCCAACGTCTCGTTCACGTACGACGAGGAGTCGCGGACCATCCGCGTGTCGGCGACGGACGACCGCGCGAAGACACGGAACCTGCGCCGCGATCCGCGGGCGAGCTTCTACGTCGGGTCGTCCGACGGCCGCTCCTACCTGGTGGCGGAGGGGGACGCCGAGTTGTCGGCGGTGGCCGCCGATCCCCATGACGCGGCCGTCGAGGAACTCATAGACGTCTACCGGAAGATCGGCGGCGAGCACCCGGACTGGGACGAGTACCGCGCGGCGATGGTCGCCGACCGCCGGCTGGTGATCAGGCTGCGCGCGGCCCGGGCCTACGGGAGCGGCCCGCAGGGGGCGACGAGCGGCCCGCTCGACTGAGCCGCCCGGCAGGCGGCGCCTGCGCCGGTCCCGGACGCGGCGCCCCGGCCGCCGCGTGGGGAACGGCGACCGGGACGTCGAAGCGAACGGCACGAGCGGGACGGACCCGGCGCCGGGGCGCCGGGGACGTGCGTCAGTAGACGCTGACCCCGTACGCGCTGAGCGCCTCGGTCACGGGCTGGAAATAGGTCGTGCCGCCGGAGGTGCAGTTGCCGCTGCCTCCGGAGGTCAGGCCGATGGCCTTGGTGCCGTCGTACAGGGAGCCGCCGCTGTCGCCGGGCTCGGCGCAGACGTTGGTCTTGATCAGGCCGTTGACGATCTCGCCGTTGCCGTAGTTGACGCTGGCGTTGAGAGCCTGGACGGTCCCGCTGTGGATGCCGGTGGTCGAGCCGCGGCGCTTGACCGACTCGCCGACGTAGGCGTTGGCGGCGCTGGTGATGTCCTGGCTGCCGACGGTCCCGTCATGGGCGACGGAGGAGTCGTAGCGGACGATGCCGTAGTCGTTGGTGGGGAAGCTGGTGCCGACCGTGGGGCCGATGTAGGCGTTGGAACTGGTGTAGTAGTCCGGGTAGCCCTCGGTGCAGTGGCCTGCGGTGAGGAAGTAGTAGGTGCTGCCGCTGCGGACGTTGAAGCCCACGGAGCAGCGCCAGCTGTCGGTGTAGATCGGGTCGCCGCCGGAGAGCAGCTTGCTGAAGGTGCCGGAGACCCGGGTGATGTGGACCGCGTCGCCGTAGCCGGCGGTCGCCTGGCGGAGCTTGGCGAGCTGGGCGGTGGTGACCCTGCTGTCGATGTCGACCTCGAGGGCGTTGGTCCTGGTGTCGACCGACCAGGCGGTGCCGGCGATGTCGGCGCTCTTGGTGGCGTCGCCCGCCTTCAGCAGCTGGGCGGTGCTGTGGTCGACCAGGCGCGGGGTGGCGCCGGCGGCGCGGACGGCGTCGGCCGCGGCCTGGGTGGTGACGTTGACGACGGACGTCTTGGCGGCCGTGTCGTAGTAGGTGCCGGCCGTGTTGTTCGCGCCCAGGCGGGCGGCGAGGGAGGCGGCGGCGTCGGGACTGACCTTGGCCGAGGGAGCGGCCGAGGCTGCGGGCAGGGCGAACGCGGTGGCGGCGAGCAGGCCGGACGCGACCGCGATCATCGAGATGCGACGGGACTTCACACGTTCCTCCTGTGGGGGTGGAGGCGGACTTGACCCTGATTTTGTCGGTGTACTGTCAGGTCAACACCGATTAAAGAACACCTCATGCGTCTGACAAGTACGCAGGAGAGTATTCAGACCCCACAGGCAACACACAAGAGGGCCGTCGGCACCGAAATCCGGCGCACGGCAGCGGGGGGGGGGGGGGGGGGGGGGGGGGGGGGGGGGGGGGGGGGGGGGGGGGGGGGGGGGNTGGGGGGGGGACACAAAAAAAAGGGGCCCCGGGGGGGGGCGGGGGGGGCGGGGGCGCGGGGGGGCCCCGCGGAGATGAGGGTGTCTCAGCTGGTGAGAACGGCGCGCTCCCCCGCTTCGAGGGGGTAGGGCAGGGTGTTCCCGGGAGGAGGGAAAGGGCAGATGAACGCGTCGGCGAAGGCGCACGGCGGCAGTTGGGCGCGGTTGAGGTCCACGGTCGCCGAGCCGTCCGCGGCAGGGGCGGACACGTACAGGAAGCGGAACCGGAAGGTGGACTTGCCGCTGGTTCCGTCGGCGATGACGGCCCACAGCCGGCCGTCGTCCTCGACGGCGACGGACAGGGTGTGCTCGACGCCGGCGGCGGTGAAGGTGAGTTCGCCGCCCAGGGCGAGATCGCGCTCGCGGCCGTCCGCGTTGGGCAGTCGCACCGGGCGCGGGGCGGCGTACGCGCGGAAGGCGCCGGGCACCACCCAGCGCTCGTCGAAGGCGAAGGCGTCGATGCCGGCGAACGCCTTCCTCGCAGGGGACTGCGCGTCCCACACGCGCAGTCCGAGCACGCCCTCACGGATGATCGCGGCGACCTTGCGGCCGTCCGCGAGCAGCAACGGGCCGCCTTCCGGGTGCAGAACGGTACGGCCGCCGTCCGCCGTCTCGTGCACGACGTCCCCGTCCTCCTCCCGCCAGCGCCCGGGGATGTCCGGCGCCTCGCCGTCCTGGAGATCCTCCAGCCAGTGGGTGGCGGTGAGGGCGAGCGGCCCGTCCGGGGCGGTGACGGATGCGGCGCGCCGCTCCCGCCACTGCTCCCAGCGAGAAAACGCCAGGTCACGTGCTTGTGTGGTCATGTGCTCAAGCCTTCCATACCGGTCGGGGGAGCCTGAGGTGCTCCCGAAGGGTGGCGCAGGCTGCGCGGGTGGTGCTGACGGTGCGGGTGGTGCCGGCGGCGCCGGCGGGGGCGGCGGGGGCGTTCGCGGCTGGGCCGGGCGGTGGAGGCCGAGGTGCTCGCGCAGGGTGCCGCCCGGGTGGAAGGTGCGGAAGGCGCCGCGGTGCTGGAGCAGGGCGACCGTGCCGTTGACGAAGCGTTCCAGGTCGCGGCCGGGGTCGACCGGGCGGACCAGGAAGCCGTCGACGGCGCCGGACTCACGCCAGCGCACGACGAGTTCGGCGAGGTCGACGGGGCCGCCCCGGAACAGCAGGCCGCCGGCGCCGTCGTCGACCGGGCCGACCTCGACGCCGGGTTCGTGGCCGAGTTCGCCGTTGCCGAAGTCGATGGCGAGGTCGGCGAAGACCAGCAGCCGGTCAGGGTCGCGGCCGGCCTGCGCGGCGAGTGCGCGCAGACCGGTGCCGGCTGCGGCGGCTTGTTCCGGGCCGGCGGCGCGGATGAAGGCGATGTCGGCGTGGCGTGCGGCGAGGCCGGGGCCCGGGCCCGGCTGCCCGGCGTCCACGGCGATCACCGGCCGCACCTGCGCGGCACGGGCATCGCCCGACGACGGGGTGCAGGTGTCCCAGGCGTCCACCACGGCGTCGACCACCGCGGCCAGCGCGTCATCCGCCGCGGCGGACACTGCGCCGGCTGCCACGTCACCCACCGCGCCGGTTGCCGCGCCGGACGGGGACTCGGCGTTCGCGGGCCGGGCCGCCCAGGGTGCTGCGCCGCCCGGCCGGGGACCCGCTCCGAGGCCGGCGGGTGGATGCGCCGCGGGGTTCGGTGTGGGGTCCGGCCAAAGGTTCAGCGCTGGGTCCGGCGTGAGGTGCGGTGGGGTGTACGGCGCTGCTGCTGCGGGTGGCTTGCGGTTCGAGCGGGAGCCGGGGCGGCGGCGTGAGCGGGTGCCGGGGGCGGACGCGGGGGCCTGCGTCTGCGCGGCGGAGGGTCGTCCGGCAGGAGGGAGGGCGACGGCCCAGCCCGCGCGGCCCTCGGAGAGCCGGTCGAGGGCGGCCAGGGCGCTGGCGAGGTCGGCGCCGGCCGGGTTCGGGGCGAGCAGCGGGAGGACGCCTATGCGGTCGGTCGCCGGAGCGATACGTGTGGGCAGGGCGAGCGCGTCGAGGGCGGAGTCGTCGGCGCACTGCAGCACGACGAAGTCGAGGCCGCCGCGTTCGGCCAGCCGGACCAGGTCGGCGCAGCGCTCGGCGGCGAGCGGCCCGCGGGCGTCGATGAGCGCGGCGAGGTGCAGCGCGCCGGTCGGCCGGTAGGCACGCGGGGAAGCCTGCGGCCCGGCGGACGGCACCCGCCCGGTCGACGCCGTGCGCGGCGAGGGCACGCGCGCCCCTCCGGCAGCCCCGACCCCCGGCGCGGTCCCGGCCACAGCCCTGGGCGTGGCCTCGGCTCCGACCCCAGCCCGGGCCCCGGGTGCGTTCCCAGTCCCGGCCACAGCCCCGGGCGTGGCGCCAGGGCCGAGGCCCGGCCCGGGCAGGGCGGACGACGCGGTGCGGAAGGGTGGGGAATTGGAGGCGAGAAGCGACGCGGAGGTGGGTGACGGGTCGGCAGGCATGCGGGGCTCCAGACGCGTGCGCTGGACACGCGGAGATGGAAGGCAGGACGGATGCCGCCTTCACCGCACAGCCGCCGCGTCCCTCAACGCGACTCGCCCCGCAAGGGGCTTGACATGAGGCTAAGCCGAGCGTGTCGCCGGATGTCAAGCGTGTCCGACAGGTGGACGGCGGGGCCGGGCGTGGTTGACGGGGTGGCGGCGTGGCTGCTGGACTGAGGCCATGCGCAGTTGTCGGCTGGTCATCCGCGGCCACATCGACTTCGGTCGGGTGTGGTCGGCATCGTGTTGTCACCGCTGACCAGGCGCTGACTCCGCCCGGGCCCGCATCGCGGCGCACCGCCGGCGCCACGCCTCCGACCGGCCCCCCAGGGCACCGGCGTACGCATCGCGCAGACGCCGCGCCCGCCCGCCCAGCCGGTCGGCCCTCACCCGCACGACCGCCTCAACGCGCTCGCCACACCGGCCCCGGCCGGACCTCCCTCAGCTCACGCGTCCAGCTCAGCGCACCCGTGCCGCCCGAGCACACCTGCCCACCTGCGCGCCGACACACCAGCGCACCGACTCCCCAGCGCGCAGGCGCACGTTCAGCAGTCACACCCGCAGTCGCAGCAATCACAGCCGTCGCAACAGTCGCAGTCACAGCACTGACAGCAGTCGCAGCAGTCCCCGCAGTCATCGCACTTGTTGCACCAGGCCTCGCGTCGGCGGCCGCTCCAGGCGTCGTCGTGCTCGGTGCAGCACACCCGGCAGGTGCAGCACAGGCCGGCGTAGACGAGGCAGCCGGCGAGCAGGCCACGCCTGCGCGGCGGCTCGGGCGGCGGCGGAAAACCGCCGGGGCCACCGGGTTCGCCCGGCGCGTAGGGGTTCTGCCCCGGTCCCGGCGCATAGGGACTCTGGCCCGGTCCGGGTCCGTACGGGCTGCCCCCGTACGGGCTGCTGCCGTGGGGGCCCTCCGCGAGCGCGCCCGCGTCGCCCGCGACCCCCGCGTGACCGCCCTCGTGGCCCGTATGGCCGCAGCTCGTCGTGCCGAACGCCCGGTCGACCGAGCGGCCCAGCTCGTGGACCAGCAGTTCGTGGCTGAGCCGGCCCGCGGCGGAGTCGGCGAACTCCACGTCGCGCAGCGCCAGCCGGATGCCGTGCCGCGCGTCGTCGCACAGCCGCCGCGCCTCGGCCAGGTCGGTGCCGGTCGCGGTGAGCGGGTTCCACGCACCGGTCCTGGCGTCCTCGGCGAGGTCCTCGACCGCGTCCAGCAGGTGGGCGAGCCGGCCGAAGAGCCGGCCGGCCTCCTCCAGCGCGGCCCGGTTGCCGGGGCGTCCGGCGAGCACCGCGGTGTGTGCGAAGGCCGCGGCGGTCGCGGTCTCGGTGGGCTCGGTGACCGCGAGCACCGGGGTTCCGGGCCCGGCCGCGGCCTCGATCGCGCCCTGCCGGCCGACCGCGTCGAGCAGCACCGCCGTGTCGAAGCCGAGGTCGCCGCCGGTGCGGGCGCCGGCCCGGTCCCAACGGCGGGCGACCGTGCGCGCGGCCGCGGCGACCGGGCGGCGCGCGAAGGCTCCGTCGGCGTCCTCGACGTGGTCGCGGACCTTCGCCGAGGCCAGGACCAGGGAGACGGCCGCGGCCAGCCGCGCCCCCTCGCCCCTGGCGACCGGGGCGGTCCGCATGCCGCGCAGCGGGCAGGGGCCGGCGGTGCGGCGCAGGTCCGCCGTGGCCGCGGACTGCGCCTCGACCAGCACGGAGATGATCAGACCGTCGTAGTTGGTCGCGACCCGCGCGAACTGCCCGTGCCCGTCGCGCAGCGCCAGGCACAGTCCGCACAGGTGGGCGACCCAGGACGCGGCCATGCCCTCCGACATCCGGTGCCGGCACGGTCTGATGATCCCGAACATGAACCGTTCCCCCGCTGAACTCGGCTTTTTGACCGGCGGTCATGTTATCGGGCCGGGTTCACGGGGCAAGGTACGGCCGTACGGCCCTGTGAATCACCCGGAAGTGGAGCGCGTTCCCATCCGACCGTCACCGTGCTTACCCCTGCCGCGGCTTGACGGTGCGCCACTATCGTGTGTGCCAGTACCGTCACAAGTCGCCTGCTTGGCGGCAATCCGCTTGGCACATCATCCACATCATGGACGACCATAGGTATGAGCGGACGGTACGACCGCGTGTGAGAGAGGAGGCGTCCATGGGTTCGGTTCGACGGGCGAGTGCCTGGCTGGGCCTCGTCGACGACAACGGCGGCGAGGGTTACTACGACGAGGAGTACGCCGACTACGGCGAGGGCCCCGAGCGTGCCGACACGTGGGTGACCGACCCGCGGGTCCGGATCGCCACGGAGTCGGCGCACGAGCAGGGGCGCCGGATCGCCACGGTGACGCCCGACGGCTTCCGGGACGCACGCGGCATCGGCGAGCTGTTCCGCGACGGCGTGCCGGTGATCGTCAACCTCACCGCCATGGAGTCGGCCGACGCCAAGCGCGTGGTCGACTTCGCGGCCGGTCTCACCTTCGGCCTGCGCGGTTCGATCGAGCGCGTGGCCAACCGGGTGTTCCTGCTCACGCCGGCGGACTACTCGGTGATGAACGGCGAGGTCCGCCGCGGCGGCGACCGCTTCTTCAACCAGAGCTGAGCGAGGCGCTCACCGGAACGCGTCGATTCCGGTGAGTGCCTTGCCCAGCACCAGCTGGTGCATCTCCACCGTGCCCTCGTAGGTGAGCACGGACTCCAGGTTGGTCGCGTGCCGCATCACGGGGTATTCGAGCGAGATCCCGTTGGCGCCCAGGATCGTGCGGGCGGTGCGGCAGATCTCGATGGCCTCGCGCACGTTGTTGAGCTTGCCGAAGCTGACCTGCTCCGGCCGCAGGCTCCCGGCGTCCATCCGCCGCCCCAGATGGTGGGCGAGCAGGATCCCCTTGTGCAGTTCGAGCGCCATGTCGGCGAGTTTGGCCTGGGTGAGCTGGAAGCCGCCGATGGGCCGGCCGAACTGCTCGCGCCCCTTCGCGTACTCCAGCGCCGCCTCGAAGCAGGCGCGCGCCGCGCCCATCGCGCCCCACACGATGCCGTAGCGGGCGTGGTTGAGGCAGCTCAGCGGGCCGCGCAGGCCGCTGACCTCGGGCAGCACGGCGTCGGCGGGCAGCCGCACGCCGTCCAGCACCAGCTCGCTGGTGACCGAGGCGCGCAGGCTCCACTTGTGGTGGATCTCCGGCGCGGAGAAACCGGGGGTGTCGGTGGGCACGACGAAGCCGCGCACGCCGTCGTCGGTCCGCGCCCAGACCACCGCGACGCCCGCGACCGACCCGTTGGTGATCCACATCTTGCGGCCGTCGAGCACCCAGTCGGAGCCGTCGCGCCGGGCGCGGGTGCGCATACCGGCCGGGTCGGAGCCGTGGTCGGGCTCGGTGAGGCCGAAGCAGCCGATGACCTCGCCCCTGGCCATCTCCGGCAGCCACCGCTCGCGCTGCTCCTGCGAGCCGTAGCGGTGGATCGCGTACATCGCGAGCGAGCCCTGCACCGAGACCAGGGAGCGGATGCCGGAGTCCGCGGCCTCCAGCTCCAGGCAGGCCAGCCCGTACTGCACGGCGGTCGCGCCCGCGCAGCCGTAGCCGGTCAGCGGCATGCCGAGGGCGCCGATCGCGCCCAGTTCGCGGGCGAGTTCGCGGATCACCGGCAGCCGCCCCGACTCGTACCACCCGGCGACCTCCGGCAGCACCCGGTCGCGGGCCCAGCGCCGCACGGTGTCGCGGATGGCGAGGTCCTCGGGGCCGAGCAGGTCGTCCAGGCCCAGCGGGTCGTACGGGTCGAAGACAGCAGTCATGGCAGGGCGGACCTCCGGCCCGAAAACTAGCGGTGGTAATCGGCGGCTTCGCGCCGACGTTACGGCTCAGTCTCCCGCGCGTCCAGAGCGTACGACGACGGTGGCCGCCCGGTGGCGCGCCGCGTCCGGCGCGGGGCGGACGGTCTGCGGCGCGGCCTTGGCCACGGCTTCCGCGCCCGCCGCCCCGCACTCCATCACCCGCGGCAGCCGCAGCGCCGCGCACGCGCCGCCGACCAGCAGGGCCGCGCTGACCAGCAGCGTCACATGCATGCCTTGCACGAAGGAGTGACGTGCGGCGTGCCGCAGCGCGCTGCCGGGGGCGCCGCCGAGCCGCTCGGCGATGTCGTACGCCTCGCCGAGCGAGCTCCCGGCCGCCGCGGAGTCGCGCGGGCTGATCCCTGTGGCGTGCGGCGCATAGGCGGCGTTCATCACACTGCCGAGCAGCGCTATGCCCATGCCCGCACCGAGTTGGTACGAGGTCTCGCCGATCGCCGCGGCGCCGCCCGCCCGGTGCGCGGGCGTCTCGTTGAGCATCGTCTCGTACGCGCCGAACAGCGTGGTCTCCAGGCCGAAGCCGAGCAGCACGAAGGCGGTGGTGAGCAGCCAGGGCCGGTCGTCCTGGCCCATCGCGGTCAGGCCGAGCACGGCGAGCGCGGTGAGCGTGAAGCCGGCCGCGACCATCCGGCGCGGGCCCAGCCGCAGCAGCATCCGGGAGCCGGCCAGGCCCGCCGCCATCGCCGCGAAGGTCAGCGGCAGCAGCCGCAGCCCGGTCTGCAAGGGGCTCAGCCCGAGCACCAGTTGCAGGTACTGCACGGCGATCAACTCCAGGCCGACCAGCGCGAGCATCGCCAGCACGATGCAGCCGACGGCGGCGGAGAAGGCGGCGTTGCCGAACATCCGCACGTCGATCAGCGGGTGCGCGCGGCGGCGCTGACGGCGCACGAAGAAGACCAGCAGGGCCGCGCCGGCCAGCAGCGGCACCCAGACCGAGCCGGCCGCGGGCGCCGCGCCGCCGCCCAGCCGCTTGATCCCGAAGACGCAGCCGAGCACGCCGAGCGCGGCGGCCCCGGCGCCCAGCAGGTCCCAGGGTCCTTCGGCGTCGCTGCGCGACTCGGGCAGCAGCAGTCGGCCGGCCGGCAGCAGCGCGGCCATCAGCGGCAGGTTGACCAGGAAGACCGAGCCCCACCAGAAGTGTTCGACGAGGAAGCCGCCGAGCACCGGGCCGACCGCGGCGCCGACCGCGGCCACCGCGCTCCACAGGCCGATCGCCATCGCCCGCTCCCGCCGGTCGGGGAAGACCTGGCGCAGGATCGAGAGCGTGGCCGGCATGATCATCGCACCGCCGGCGCCCAGCAGCGCGCGGGCGCCGATCAGCACATGCGCGTCGGGTGCGAAGGCGGCGAGCGCGGAGGCCACGCCGAACAGGCCGTAGCCGGTCAGCAGGACGCGGCGGCGGCCGATCCGGTCGCCGAGGGTGCCGAACAGGATCAGCAGCGAGGCGGCGACCAGCGGATACGCATCGACGATCCACAGCAGTTCCTGGTCCCCGGGGCGGAGGTCCTCGGTGAGCGCGGGGACCGCCACGTGCAGCACCGTCGCGTCGAGCGCGACGATCAGCAGGCTCAGGCAGAGCACCGTGAGCACGGTCCATCGGCTGACCGGGCGCCTCATAGGCATACCTCCACGAACGACTGCGCGACAGCGTACGGCAGTACGGCGGCGCGACCGCCGGACCGTGGCCCGTCTCACTGCCGCGGCGGTCCGCCTCACCGCGGCCGCGACAGGCCCCCGCCCGGCCCC
>JAJSZB010000223.1:0-12294 GCA_050613715.1 Streptomyces sp. IBSBF 3018 | reverse complement strand
CGGTCGAGTTCGGCCCACAACGGGTCGAATCGCCGGTCCCCCAGGTAGCGGCCGTGGGCGTTGGTCTCGACGGTGACGCCGTCTCCCATCGGGCCGGGTGTGTCCGGCACCCGGGCTGCCTCGACGTAGGAGTCGGTCAGGAAGTGGGCGTGGACGTCGATGAGCTGGTCCGGCGTGTCGGCCATGGGGAATCCTTTTGTTCATGTCCGGGCGCCCGGCTCCGGAGTCGGTGCCGGGCGGCCGGGGGCCGCTGTCGCAGGCCCCGGCCAGGGTGGCGTGGGGCGTGAGGCGGGGGTGACGTCGGTTCCGGCGGCCCAGACGCGCTTGATACTGGTGGGGCCTCTGAGCCGTCGGTCCATCCGCGGTGTGCCCGCCGATCACCGGGCCGCGCCCCGGTGAGTCCTGCTGCTGTGGCATACCCGGCACAAACGTGGGGCCATGAGATCGAGCCCGGCGGCAAGGTGATGTCGGCGCGGTTGAGCACCTCGGTGCCCGCGGCCGACCAGCCGCCGGCCACGGCGGACGCTCCGCGAAATAGACCCGCGCCCGGCCGTCCCCCGGCTCGTGGCGTCATGCGATCGGTCCGTCGATCCCCCGGCGTTCACAACGTGTTCCGCATCCGCGTGGAGATATCCATGGTTGCGCTTCCCGGGATGCAGATGGGGCGAGCGGGAACGGCCGCAACCTCAAGTTCGGTTGCGTAGACCTTCACTCGGATCACGGAACTGCCGAGGCATGGGTCCACAACCGAAAGAATTCTTGCGAGCCCGATTGTAAATATCCTGGCTGGATTTGCTTCTAGTCATTACGACCAAGTCTTCGAAGAAGTTGAGATACGAGTATGGATCGCCGCGCAGACTGCGTTCAGCAACGGCGTACGGGCGAATGGTGTCCCAGGTTCGCAGAATTCGGTAGTGAGTGGCCAGAAAGACCAGATCTTCTTCAACGACTCGAAAGGCCACCAGATAGGCAAGCATCTGATAGAAGGCGCAGACGCGATAGACGTCGTCCTGCAGCGGCTGCTCCAGGCCACTGACGCCGCGCTCGCTGTCTTCTCCAGACGCGAGAGCACTCCATAACCTCTCCTCGCTGTGGACGAAATCAGCCGATCTCAATTCCATGAAAAGGTCGAGGACGACGGGCAATTGATTAGAGTTATTCATCAAACGGATCTGGCGCAGGGTCAGCGCGATGGAGACGGCAACAGTGGTGATCGACAGGAACAGTGTCGCGGCGTTCGTGAGCAGAGTCTCGGAGTCCATCCGCCCAGGCTGACACTGGCGAATGGAGACAACAACGGTTTGTATCGGACATATTATCTGAGGGATGAACAGGGACGGCGAACGCACTGAAATCAGCCAGCCACAACCCCCACCGCGCCGGCGCCCGCGACGTCGCCATGTCGCCGGACGGCTGGGCCGAGTGGATGGGGAACGCCTCCGCCGAACAACGGGCAGGCTCCGGCCAGTTCGCCGTCCTGCCTGCTTCTGACGACGGTCCCACCGCCTTCCCGGCCGCCGCAGCGGCCTGACGAATACTCGCCGCCGGGGAACCGGCGGCGAGTCCTGCCGGTCGCGTTCACCACCGTCACGGGACCAGGGAATCAGTCCTTGAGCCAGCCGGGGCTGACCATGCCGTACTCGTAGGCCATGACCACGACCTGGGACCGGTCCCGGGCGCCGAGCTTGGCCATGATGCGGCTGACGTGGGTCTTCGCCGTCAGCGGGGAGACGACCAGTTGCGTCGCGATCTCGTCGTTGGTGCGGCCGGCGGCGACCAGTCGCATGACCTCGCGCTCCCGGCTG
The DNA here is from genome assembly GCA_050613715.1 of Streptomyces sp. IBSBF 3018. Lineage (GTDB taxonomy): Bacteria > Actinomycetota > Actinomycetes > Streptomycetales > Streptomycetaceae > Actinacidiphila. Next base: position 10,489 of record JAJSZB010000223.1, on the reverse strand, counting down.
GTCAGGGCGTCGAGGCGCCTGTCGGGTACGCGGGTGTGGTCCGGGCGGTCGGCGAATTCGGCGATGAGCCGACGGGTGACGGAAGGGCTGATGAGGGCGTCGCCGCGCGCGGCGACACGAACGGCGTGCAGGAGTTCGGCGGGTTCGGTGTCCTTGAGCAGGAAGCCCGTGACTCCGGCGCGCAGCGCCCCGTACACGTACTCGTCGAGGTCGAAGGTCGTCAGCATCACGACCTTGACGGCCGCCAGCTGCTCGTCGTCGGCGATCAGGCGGGCGGCTTCGAGGCCATCCATGCCGGGCATGCGGATGTCCATCAGGGCCACGTCGGGATGCAGTTCGCGGCAGGCGGCGAGGGCGGCGCGCCCGTCGGCGGCCTCGGCGACGACGTGCAGGTCGTTTTCGTCGTCGAGGATGCCGCGGATGCCCGCGCGCACGAGGCGCTGGTCATCCGCCAGCAGGATACTGATCATCGACTGCTCCGCCGATCGGCTCGTGGTGGTCCGGGAGTGGCAGCCGGGCCCGGACGGTGAAACCGCCCGCGGGGCCGGGCTCGGCGCTGAGTGTTCCACCCAGCGCGCGGGCTCGTTCCGTCATGCCGGTGATACCGCTGCCGTGTACGGGGCGGGTCGCGCCGTGGCCGTCGTCCGTGACGGATAGCGTCACCTCCCGCCGGCCGTGGTGGAGGCCGACGACGACGCGGCGGGCACCGCTGTGCCGGACGGCGTTGGTCAGTGCTTCCTGCACGATGCGGTAGGCGGCGATGTCCACCGCTGCGGGCAGCGGTGTGCGGATGCCGCTCTGTTCGAGGCGGACGTCCAGGCCCGCACCGGTCGCCGACGAGATCAGCTCACGTATCCGCGACAGTCCGGGCGAGGGCGTGGTGGGCGCTTCCTCACCGATCTGACGCAGTACGCCGAGCGTGGCGCGCAGTTCGTGAAGGCCGTCCTTGCTGCTCTGCTTGATGGCGGTCAGTGCCTCCTGCGCCAGGTCCGGATTCCTCGGCAGCCGGTGGAGAGTTGCAGAGGCCTGTACGTGGATCACCGACATGGTGTGGCCGACGGAGTCGTGCAGGTCGCGGGCGATGCGCAGGCGCTCCTGGGTGGCGCGCAGCCTGGCCTGCTCCTCAGCGTAGGCGAGCCGGCTCTGGCGCATCGCACCCAGGGCCACCACCGCCACCAGCCAGCCGGTCAGCATGAACACCGCCGTGCCGGTGACGTCGCCGGTGCCGACGAGCGCGCCCGCACCCACGCCGATGACCATGACCGCGGCCATGGCGACCGACGCCTGGGTCCGCCCCTGCGCCGCCAGCCCGTACAGCGCGACGATCGGGACCACCACCAGCGGACCGTCGACCGTGCTCAGCAGGTAGTAGACCCCCGTGCCGACAACCGTGAACCAGCCCACCACCACCGGGAGAGAGCGGCGTAGCGGCAGCGCCGAGCACACCGCCGCGGCGAGCAGCCAGGAGCCGATGACCGAGGCGTTCGCATCCCAGCCCGCGTCCAGGCGCTGCCCCTCGGCCACACCCGACAGGAGCAGCACGAGCCCGGCGAGCGCCAGGTCGGCGCGCGGGCCCGCGGGCAGGCGAAGACGGGAGACGTCGAGGTGCGGCACTGCTTCATTGTGCCCGGACCACGATGCCACTTGGTGGCATATGTCCCGTTCATGCGGAGGTGCCTACCGGAGGAGTACGCGGTGGCCGGAACGTACATCCGCCGGTGTACGTCCGCCGTGGCCGACTGTCAGCCGTGGGCCGACGCCCGTGACCCGGGGCCTCCAGCACGATCGAGGGCATGTCGTCACCCTTCGCTCCCACTCGGATCAGGGCCGCTGCCGTCGGCGCGCTCGTGGGGGCCGCTGCCGGGATTCTGCTGGTCACAGTGGCCGCAACGTTCTCGATCACGGTCCGTGGCGCGTTCGCCGGCCTTGCACTCGGTGTCCCCGCGCTCGCCGGAGCGGTCGTGGGCGCAGCAGCAACTTCAGCAACCACCCGTTCGAATTCGAGGTAGGCCCATGTCTTCCCCCCGCGGCTCCGCCGTGCCCCTCGCCCCGTCACAGGCCGACACGCGCGTACCCGTCGGCCGGTTCGGCACGCTGGCCGGCTGGGCACAGCGTCACCGCTGGGCCGCACTCGCCCTGTGGGTGGCGGTCCTGGCCGCCATCACCCTCAGCTCCACCGCGGCCGGCTCCGCGTACAAGAATGACTTCACGCTGCCCGGCACCGATTCCCAACGCGCCACCGACCTGTTCAAACAGCACGGCAGCGACCAGGCCGGCGACAGCATCGAGATCGTCTTCAAGGACGCCGCAGGCGTCACGAGCGCCAAGGCCGACATCGAGCCGATGCTGGCCAAGGTGCGGCACATGGCGGGCATCGCCGACGTGCGCACTCCCTTCGCCGACGCCTCGGCCGTCTCCAGGGACGGCACGATCGCCTACGCCTCCGTCACCCTGAAGGGCAAGACAGAGGAGGTCCCCAAGGAGGACGTCGCCGAGGTCATCGACGTCGCGCAGCACATCGAGACCAAGAGCCTCCAGGTCGAGGTGGGCGGCGAAGCCGCGCGCAACGCCGAGGACCAGTCGGCGCCGACCGCCGAGCTCTCCGGGATCGTGGCCGCACTGGTCATCATGGTGCTGCTGTTCGGCTCGGTGCTGGCAGCCTCACTGCCGCTCATCACCGCGCTGTTCGCGGTCGGCAGCGCCGTCGGGCTGATCGCGCTGGCCTCGCACATCTTCACCGTCGCCGACTTCACCCCGCCGATACTGATGCTCGTGGGCCTCGGCGTCGGCGTCGACTACGCCCTGCTGATCTTCTACCGCTACCGCCACGAACTCCTGGCCGGTCGCCAACCCTCGCAGGCCGCCCACGAAGCCCTCGACTCCGCCGGACGCACGGTCTTCTTCGCCGGGTGCACGGTGATCGTCGCCCTGCTCGGCCTGGTCGCCCTCGGACTCGGCTCCCTCCAGGGCATCGCCCTGGCGGTGGCCATCACCGTACTGGTCACCATGGCCGCCTCCCTGGTGCTGCTGCCTGCACTACTGGCCCTGTCCGGCCGACGCATCCAGCGCCAGGTCCTCGCCCAGCAGGCCAAGGCCACCGCGAAGGGCAGGACCGACGGCGACCGCTGGCGGGCCGTGGCACGCGCTGTGCAGCGCCGCCCGATCCCGACCCTGCTGATCGGCGTGACCGCGCTCCTTGGGCTGTCCGCACCGGCCCTGGGCATGCGCCTGGGCTTCGCCGACTCCGGCAACAACCCCGAGAACACCACCTCCCGGCACGCGTACGACCTGCTCGCCGAGGGCTTCGGCCCCGGCTTCAACGGCCCGCTCGTCGTGCTGATCAAGGGCGATCGGCAAGCGGGCACGGCCGTCCAGGCGAAGATCGCCACCGCCGCAGGCGTCGCCGAGGCGAGCCCCGCGATGCCCTCGCGGGACGGCGCCCTGTCCACCGTCTTCGTCTACCCGACGACCTCACCCCAGTCCCAAAGAACAGTGGACCTCGTCCACCACCTGCGCGACGATGTGGCGCCGCCCCTGGAACACAGCACCGGCGCGGAAGTGCTGGTGGGCGGCGCCACCGCCGCGTCCCAGGACGTCTCCGAGACCCTCGCCGACCGGCTGCCCCTGTTCGTCGCCGTCGTGGTGGGCGTCTCCTCCCTCCTGCTCCTGCTGGTCTTCCGGTCCGTCTGGATCCCCGTCAAGGCAGCGATCCTCAACCTCCTGTCCATCTCTGCCGCCCTGGGCGTGATCACCCTGGTGTTCCAGCACGGCTGGTTCGGCGCACAGCCTGGACCCGTCGAAGCCTTCATCCCGGCACTGATCTTCGCGATCGTCTTCGGGCTCTCCATGGACTACGAGGTGTTCCTCGTCTCGCGCATCCACGAAGAATGGCGGCACAGCAAGGACCACTCACGGGCCGTACGCGAAGGACTCGCCTCCACAGGCAAGGTCATCACTGCAGCCGCGGCCATCATGATGTTCGTCTTCGGGGCGTTCGTCCTCAGCTCCGACCGCATGCTCCAGCAGTTCGGGCTCGGCCTGGCCGTCGCCATCCTGCTCGACGCCGTCGTCATCCGCTGCCTGATCGTCCCCGCGGTCATGCAGATGCTCGGCAGGTGGGCCTGGTGGCTGCCCGCCTCGCTGGCACGGAAACTGCCCAAAGTGTCCATCGAACGCCCTGCGGGGCCCCGGGCGGCCGGGTGACCGGCAGCGGGGGCCCGGCGGCGGTCGGCGTCCGGACGACCGCTGGATCAGGAGGTGGTGGGGACCTCTGCTTCGAGGCCGCGGGCGGCGAAGAGTTGGGCGGTGCCGTCGGTCAGGCGGTAGCACAGGCCGACGACGGCGGTGCGGCCCGCGGCGACGCTGTCGGCCAGTATCCGGGAGCGGTCCAGGAGCATGTCGACGGTGCGGCTGACGTGCTCGGCGAGGATCTCGTCGGGCTCAACACGCCCGGCGGTCCGTGCGGCCAGCACATGGGGGGTGACCCGCTCGACGACGTCGCGGATGTATCCGGCGGGCGCCAGGCCCTCGTCCAGTGCCGCACACGCCGCGCCGACCGCACCGCACGAGTCGTGACCGAGGACCACGACCAGCGGGCAGTTCAGGAGGTCCACGCCGTACTCGATGCTGCCCAGCACCTCCGGGCCCACGACGTGGCCGGCGGTGCGCACCACGAACAGGTCGCCCAGGCCGCGATCGAAGACGATCTCGGCGGCCAGCCGGGAGTCCGAGCATCCGAACAGCACCGCGAAGGGCTGCTGGGACGGCGCGGTCTGGGTGCGGCGGGCGGCGTCCTGGTTCGGGTGCTCGGGGGCGCCGGCGACGAAGCGCTGGTTGCCGGCCAGCAGCAGTTCGAACGCCTCGCGCGGTGTCGGGTTCCGGTTCTCGCTCATGGCCGCAGCATACGAGTCGGCCCCGGCCTGGCCTCGGCCACCCGTACGAGGTGCTTCAGCGCACCCGCGCGCCCCGCAGCGGCTCGGAGCCGACGCCGAGCCTGAAGGCGAGCGCGGTCTCCATCCGGAAGCGCAACGCCACACGTGCCGGCCCTGTCCCGTAAGACCGGACGACCGCGGCGGGCGAGGACGCCGTCTGCGCCCGGCTTTCGCTGTCCGGGGCGGTCTGCTGGCCCGTCATGCCGGAGCCACGGGCAACCCGCCCGCTTGGTCGTCACCCGGCCGATCGGCGGCCCCAACTGTCCGGTCGTAGGCGGCGAACAGCTCCAGGAGGTCCGAGAAGTCCAGGTGGGCCTCGGCGGGATGGCGCAGAGCCACGTCGGGACGGACGGTGTACGTGGTGCGTCGTCCCACGCGCTCGCGGTGCAGATAGCCGGCGTGTTCCAGGTCGCGCACGATGTTCTGGGCGGTGCGGTAGGTCACGTGGCAGGCAGCGGCAAGGTCACGGATGCGGCTGGTGGGATCGCGTGCGATGGCCAGCAGCACACGCGCATGATTCGTGAGGAAGTCCCAGCTGGCGCCCTCGACGTCCGCCACCGGCCCTCCTTCCCTCGACTCACCCGCACGCGAATACCGGAATCCCGGTTCACCTATTATGCGTGGTCTCGGGCTTGCGCGCAGGTCGCAACGCCGCAGCGTCCGTCTGCCACCTCCCCGGTAGGCTCGGCGAGGTGGTGTTCAGCTCGTGGGCGAGACGATGGGGGTATGCATCGTGGATGAGCTTCCCTTGGTCGAAACGGCCGTCTCCGGCGCCTGCCTGCTGGTAAGCGTGCGCGGGACCATGGACTACGCCACGCTGCCGCAACTGAGCCCACGGCTGCACAAGCTGATCGCCCCCGGAGAGCGGGCCGTCGTGCTGGACCTGGCCGAGGTGACGTTCTGCGACTCCGTCGGGCTGAACCTCCTGCTGGAGATCCGCCGCGCGGCACAGCACGCCGCCGTCCCGCTGGCACTGGCCCGCGTCCCCCGAGCGGTGCACCGCGTCCTGGACATCACCGGAGCCACGCAGGTTTTGCAGATCTTCACCACCGTCGCCGACGCCGAGGCCGCACTGGCCGACTGACACCCGTGGGACGCAGCGCCGGAAGCAGTCTCCGAAGGGCGATGCCGGGAGCGCGGGTCAGGCGATCGGTTCGCGCCGGGCGATGACGGAGCCGACGTGGCGGAAGTCCTGGCTGGTGTCCACCTCGGGGGCGACGCCCTTTTGGAAGAGGACGATGATGTCGGAGCCGGCGAACCCGTCATCGCCAAACTCCCCGACGGTCTGCGTAGCCTGCTGGCCGGCAACTTCTGCGGCGCCATCGAACTGTCCGGCGGCGAATGGCAGAAACTCGGCCTGGCCCGCACCCACTGGCGCAGTTCCACATCACAGGCCGACGGCTTGCTCATCGTCGACGAGCCCACCTCCGCCCTCGACCCCGAAGCCGAGATCGAAGCCTTCGACCGCATCCGCCGCCTCGCCGCCCCCAACCGCGGCCATCCCCCACCCCACCGCACCCACCGTCCCCGACCAGGCATGACGCGCTCGACCGAAAGGCCCGCACGGACACATCCGCACTCCCCGGTCCAGGCCCCGTTGCGGCCGCGACTTTGCGGACGCGCCCTGCGCCGACTCGTCAGGTTAACGGTGATAAGTTAGCCACACCCGACTGATTCACGGGCGGCGCGCGAGCGGAGCGGACGGCGACATGCCACCCCGGCGCGCCGGCATTAATGAACGCTTCGTTTGCAAAATCGCACCGGCGGCGCCTACGGTGAACGAAGCGTTCAGAAAATGGATGACGAGGGAGTGAGCGATGGACAGGCTTCGGGTCGGCGTCATCGGTGTGCACCCCGAGCGGGGCTGGGCCCGGGAAGCGCACGTGCCCGCCGTGCGGGCGGTGGAGGGTATGGAACTGGCGGCGGTGGCGACCCGTTCCCAGGACTCGGCCGACGCGGCCGCCGCCGCGTTCGGGGCGCCGGCCGCCTACGGGGACGCCGCCGAGCTCATCGGCGACCCGGGGATCGACGTGGTGACGGTGGCCGCCTCGGTGCCGGCGCACCACGAGCTGATCACGGCCGCGCTGCGGGCCGGCAAGCACGTGCTGACCGAGTGGCCCGTCACCACGCGGACCTCGCAGACCGCGGAGCTCGCGCGGCTGGCCGAGGACCTCGGACGGCGGACGGCTGTGGGCCTGCAGGCCCGGGCGAACCGCGCGGTGGCACGCGCCGTCGAACTCATCGGCGAGGGTGCGATCGGCCGGATCGTGGGGGCGACCGCGTACTCCACCACGGCCGGCTTCGGCCGTGTGGTGGGCGAGGGCGAGCTGTACCTCGAAGACCCGGCGACGGGCATGAACCTGCGGACCATCCAGGTCGCGCACACCCTCGACCTCGGCGTGCGGCTGGCCGGCGCGCTGAGCTCGGTCGCGGCGCTGTCCACCGTGCAGTACCCGAGCCTGCGGGGCGGCGACGGAAGCCGGACCCACCGGCGCACGCTGCCCGACCACGTGCTCGTGCACGGCCGGCTGGCCGGCGGCGGCGCGCTCGCCGCGGCGGTGGTCGGCGGGCGCCCCGCCCACGACACGCCGTTCGAGCTACGCGTCACCGGCGAGGACGGAGAGCTGACGCTCGTCGGGGGCGCGCCGCGCGGATTCCAGTCCGGTGTGCTGCGCCTGGCCCACAACGGCCGGCCGGTGCCCGTCGACGACCCGGCCGCCGGCCTCCCGGACAGCGTCGTCAACGTCGCCTCGCTCTACGCCGCCCTCCGCGACGACATCGTCCACGGCACCTCCACGGCGCCGACCTTCTCCCACGCGGTGCGCCTGTCCCGTCTCATCGACGACCTGACCGCCGCGAGCGACGCGGGCACCACCGTGACGCCCACCGGGCAGTGGCCCGCCTGACCACCGCCCCGCCCGCGCCCGCAACCCGGCTCCGACAGCGTCCGCCTCGTCGAGGACAGGCTCGCCGCTGTCGCCGCCGAACTCGACCGGTGGCGCCACCTGTCCCTCACCGACCACTGATCCCCCGCCCGTGACCACTGGCCACGAACCCCCGCCGTCACCGCTGCGTCGGTCGTCGCAGGGCGGCCTGACGAATCGAGGATGTCACCGATGGTGGATGTGAGCGTGGAGACCGCGGAGCAGACGGAACGGCGGCTGCGGCGGGTGATCGCCGCTGCCGACCTGGCGGTGCACGAGGGCGTCTGGTGCTTCCGGGAGTCGCCGGCCGACAGCCCGCCGCTGCTGGACGCCCGCACGCTGGCCGTCGTCCGCGACGCCGACACCTGGTGCCGCCTCGTGCCGTTCGAAGCGTCGCAGGAGGGCGCGGACGCGGACGTCGAACGCTTCGGCGTCTTCTCCTTCCACTTCCCCGACGGGGCGGACAACAGCGGTTTCGTCGGCTGGCTGGCGTCCATCCTCAAGGCGGAGCTGGGAACCGGCGTGTTCGTCGTCTGCGGGAGCAACAGGGACCGGGGCGGCATCTACGACTACTGGGGCTGCCCGGCGGACCTGCTGGAGGAGGCCGTCGCGGTCGTCACCGCGCTGCGGACGCGCTGACCTATGGTTCTCCGTGTGGAGGAAGCCCGTCGTCGGAGAGGCCGGCCCGTCAGCGAGGAGTCGCGCCGGGCGGCGCTGGATGCCGCCGTGTCGGTGCTCGACGAGCACGGCCTGCGGGGTTTCAGCGTGGACGAGGTCGCCCGGCGTTCCAAAGTGAGCAAGGCGACGATCTACAAACACTGGAACGGTGCCCTCGATCTCGCTGTGTCGGCCTACGGCGGCGTGATCACCGAAACCGTCCCGGTGCGGCGGACCGGCGACGTCGTCACCGACCTCGTCGACCAGGTGGGCCGGCTCGCCGCCGCCTACGCCGGCCCGCGGGGCGTGGTCGTCGCCCAGCTGCTCGCCGCCGGCGTCGGCACCGGGAACGGCCCGGCCCTGTTGCGCGAGGGCTTCTTCGCCGCCCGCCGCGAGCAGACCGCGGCTCTCGTCGCCGAGGGGATGGCCCGCGGACAGCTGCGCGACGACCTCGACCCCGAGCTCGTCATCGACCTGCTGTTCGGCCCGATCGTCTTCCACCTGTTCAACGGACAGCCCGCGCTCGCGCCCGGTGACGCGCAGAAGCTGGCCGCGCTCGCGCTCGACGCCCTGCGCCCGGCCGCCGGCGTCTGATGGCTACGCTTGCGGAATGTCCGCCGGTGCGTACATCCGACAGACGGCAGGAGCGATGAACCAGGCCAGGGAATCCTGTGGACGCGACGTGACCTCGCGGGTCGAGCGTGGCTGAAGGCGGCGTCCGGCCGCGGCGCTCGCGCGCTCGGCGCGGTGACGGGGCGAAGCTGCGTCAGGAGCTGCTCGACGCCGCCGCCCGCTTGCTGGACACACGAGGCGAGGACGCCGTCACCGTCAGGGCCGTCGTCGGCGAAGTGGGGTGCACGACGCCGTCGCTGTACCTCCACTTCTCCACCAGGGACGACCTCCTCGAAGCACTCTGCCTCGACGTGTGGGACGAGCTGCGCCGCCGGATGGAGGGCGCGGACACCGACATCGACGATCCGTTCGCCGCGCTGTTCGCGATGAGCACCCAGTACGTGCGTTTCGGCCTGAGCCATCCGCTGCGCTACGGCCTCGTGATGAAGGGCCCCGCCGGGGGCGTTCGCGACCAGGTGGCTGCCGCGTGTTTCCGTCTCATCGCGCGAGCGATCGAGCGATGCGCGGACGAAGGGGTGCTGAGCGGCGACATCGGCGCCATGACGCGGGCGATGTGTGCCGCGCTGCACGGTGCGGTGTCCCTGCTGATCATCCAGGAGCCGGAGAACTGGCCGAGCGACACCGACGCCTATGCCCACGATGTCGCCACGATGGCCTGCCACGGCCTGAAGTCCGTNTCCCTGCTGATCATCCAGGAGCCGGAGAACTGGCCGAGCGACACCGACGCCTATGCCCACGATGTCGCCACGATGGCCTGCCACGGCCTGAAGTCCGTCGGTCGGCAGGGCGGGCGGTAGCCCACGCGCAGGGGGCGTGGACCGCCGCATCCGCCCACCGGGGCAGTCGGCGGGCTTCGGGCCTGTGACTTCGGGGCCGGCGCCGAGGAGTCGGCGCTGCTTCCAGCGAGGACGGAGCCGACGCGAGCCGGTCCGTCAGACGGTCGGCGCAGCCGTCTCAGGTGCCAGGAGGTGTCGCTGCGTCGCGGCGAGTGGTCCTGCTCTTCGCCCGCTTCGGGCGGTCGGACTTCGGACGGCCGGACGAGGGCGACCTCTCGCCCGAGCGGCGGCGTCGCGGGGGCATCGGGGGGTCCATGTCCTGCTCCTGCTCCTGCTCCTGCTCCTGCTCCTGCGCGACCCGCCCCGCGCTGCCCTCGATGGACGGCACCGCCTCGTTCGCCTCCTCGACCGCGTCCACCGCGGTGTCGCCGTCGACCTGCTCGACACCCCGCCCCGCACCCTCGCCCACGTCCCGCACCGCACGGCCGGTCTGCCGGCCCACGTCCCCCACCGTCCGACCTGCGCCCTCACCGACGTCCTCCACCGCACGGCCCGCGGCGCCTCCCAC
>JAJSZB010000222.1:0-11631 GCA_050613715.1 Streptomyces sp. IBSBF 3018 | reverse complement strand
GTGGGGCGGGGTGGCGGCGGTCGCGGTCAGCGGCCGCGCAGGGCGCGGGCCACCGAGTCGCCGGCGGTGGAGCCGATGTCGGCGAGGTCGGCGAGCCCCTCGGCCAGGTCGATGGCCTCCTCGCCGAGGCCGACGGTGACGGCGATGGTCTCGCAGACGGCGTCGAGGTCGTCCAGTTCCAGGACGTTCTGGCCGAGCAGCTTGCGCCACACGCCGAGCACCTCGCGGTTGCCGGCGTAGGAGGCGCCGGCCGGGAGGATGTAGAACACGTGGAACCTGCGCTGGAGTTCGGCCAGAATCCGGGGCAGTGGGATGTCCTCGGGGATGGACTCGCCGAGCACCGACCGCACTTCGCGCGCCTTGACCTTGCCGTAGGGCATCTCGTCGCCGATGAGGAAGAGGTAGCCGCGTCGGCCGCGCTTCTCGTGGCAGTCCATCGCGGTGTGCCGGGCCATGGCGTAGAGGGCGAGTTCGTAGGACTCGGCCATCTGGCCGCCGCCACCGCCCTCCAGCAGGATGTTGCCCAGGTCGTCGTCCATCCGGTTGTCGGACTCGAACTGGCCCAGTTGCAGCGGCACCCGGTCGCAGGTGGCGTCGCCGATGGCGCCGAAGAGGATCTGCGGGTGCTCGGTGTAGCCCTTGCGCAGCAGCAGTCCGAACAGGTCGGGCAGCTTGGTCTGCAGCACGCGCGGGACGCCGCCCATGGAGCCGGTGACGTCGAAGAGCACGGATATCGCTAGCGAGGCGGGGTGTTCGGCGCTGTCGCGGCTCTCCCGCACGGTGAGCCCGTGCGGGTCGAGCGACGGGTGCGCCTTCCAGCTGCCGCGCGGTGACGAGGACCTGATCCGGTCGTCGTAGCCGAAGGCGTCGGCCCCCGAGGCGGCGCGGAAGCGCGCGGCGGCGGTGTAGACGTCGGTGGACCAGTTTCCACTTCCCATGGTGGTTCCCCCTGGGGGTGCGGGCGTTCGTGTGAACGCGGGTGCGGTTACGGCGGGTTGAGCGGGTCGAGGTGCCGGAGGTGGGCGTACGGAGGCAGGTCGCCGTCGCGGCGTCCGGAGAGTGGCGCTTCGCGGTCAGAGCCTGGACGGCTGCGGCATCGCGAACGGGCGGAACGTGCGCGGCCCGTAGAGCCGCATCAGCAGGTCGTCCAGCTCGGCGAGCAGGTGCCATGCGTCCTGCGGCCGGGACCGCTGGGACGGCAGGGTGCAGCCGCGGAGGAACGCCCGCATCGCGGACGGCGCCTGACGTCCCATCAGGTCCCGGACGCACGCGGAGGCGAGGTGGATGTCGGTGGCGGGTGAGGCGGGCAGGTGGTCGCGGGCCTCGGGCGGGTAGGCGTCGCGGTGCCGGGTGATGAGCACCGGGATGTCCGTGCCGACGGCCGTCGCGTAGCACCAGTCGGCGATCACCAGGCCGTGCGACCGGGGGTGGATCAGCACGTGTTCGGGGAAGACCGCGCCGTGCACCAGGCCGGCCCGGTGCGCCCAGCCGAGCCCGGTCAGCAGCCGCCGCCACATCCACGCCGCGTCCCGCGGGTCGAGGCCGCCGGGATGTGCGGCGGCGACCTCGGCGAGCGTGTGGAATCCGCCGAGCGGGGCGAGCACGTTGACGCGGCGCTCGGCGCCGTCGGCGGTCGCGTGCCGGAAGCTCTCCAGCAGCACGGGTGCGTAGGCGCGGTGGCGCGGCTCGGCGACGCGGTCGAGGCGGGCGAGGACGTCGGCCTCGTGCTCCAGCAGGTCGTTGTCGCGCGGCAGCAGCGGGATCTTGAGCACCGCGGGGCGCCGGGCGCCGGCGTCCTCGTAGTGCGCGGTGCGCAGTTCGGCGAGGTCGCCGGTGGCGATCACCGGGCCCGGCGTGTAGCGGTGCAGGCGGCCGTCCATGGTGGCCCGGCCGCCCGGGCCGCCGTCCCCCGCGGGATCGTCCCGGGCGCGCCAGGCGTCGGCGAGCGCGGCGAAGGCGGCGGTGGCCTCGGCGGCGCGGCCGGCCGGCGCGGTGTCGGGGTGCAGCAGCCGGGCCAGTCTGCGGTAGAGGCCGGCCGCACGCCCCGGCTGCGCCGGGAAGCCGCCCGGCAGCCCGGCGAGCACGGCCAGGGCGTCGTCGAAGCTCTGGGGCAGCCCCGCGGCCGTACCGCCGCGCGCGCCGTCCCGGGCGTACGCGGAACCACCGCGCACCGCGTCCCGGGCATACGGATCACCGCCGCGCACGGCGTTCCGGTCGTACGAACAGCCGCCGCGCACACCGCCGCCGTACGGCTCGCCGTCCGCGCTCATCGGACGGCCGCCTCGTGGTCGGGGCGGAGCAGCGCCGGGTGCAGCAGGCGGGCGTCGCCGGCGCGGTAGAGGCGGGCACGGGGGCCGCCGCGGCTTCCCGGGCGGCTGTCGGTCTCGCCGGTGGACTCGACGAAACCGGGCACGGACAGGACCTTGCGGTGGAAGTTGCCGGCGTGCAGGGGCGCGCCCCACACCGTCTCGTAGACCGCGCGCAGTTCGCTGACGGTGAAGGTCTCGCCGAGGAACGCGGTGGCCAGCGGGGTGTACTCGATCTTGGCGCGGGCGCGCTCGACGGCGTCGGCGAGGATGCGCGCGTGGTCGAAGGCGAGGACGGTCCCCTCCCCCGGCGCCTCGTGCGAGGCCGCCTGCGAGGAGGGGGGCCGGCGGTCGGCACCACCCCCGTGGGTCCCGGTCCGCCGACCCCGCTCGAAGGGACGCGAGGGCACGGTAAGCGGTTGCCCCGGCAGGGCGATCGACTCCAGCGGGAGCCATGCCGCGCCCGCGGCGTCGCTTCCGGCGGTCGCCTCGGGCAGGCCCGGGGCGAAGGCGAGGTAGGCCACCGACACCACCGGCATCCGCGGGTCACGGCCCGGGTCGCCGTAGGAGCCGAGCTGTTCCAGGTGCACGCGGCCGAGCGCGGGCGCGTCCAGGCCGGTCTCCTCGGCCAGTTCGCGGGCCGCCGCCTCGTCCAGCGATTCGCGCCCGGCCCGGACGAAGCCGCCGGGCAGCGCCCACGCGCCGGCGAACGGCGGGCCGCCGCGGCGTACGGCGAGGACGTGCAGCGCTCCCCCGCGCAGGGTCAGCGCGACGACGTCGACGGTCACCGCGACGGGGTCGAAGGCGCGCGGGTCGTACGCGGCGAGGAAGTCCGCCTCGCTCTCCGGCCCCGGCGGCTCCGGCCGCGTCCGCGCGTGCGGCTGCGGCTGCGCGTATGGCTGCGGCTGCGGCCGTGACGGCGTTCCCCGCCGCTCGCCGTCCTGTCGCGCTGTCATCGCGGTCCCCCTCCTGCCGGCGCCCCATCAGTTGTTCTCATGATGAGTATTTCTCAGTACGAGAACAACGTAGCACCGACGTCGGACACCGTCCAGGGCTTTTCGGCACGCCCCCGGACGCCACCGGTGCGGCCTCTCCCCTCTGGGCACGCGAAAGCGCCCGGGCCCTCGGCGGGTCCGGGCGCTCGGGTGACGCGGTGTCAGGTGGTGGCGGGGGTGCGGCGGCGGTCCGCGGCCGTGCGGGCCGCGTGCTCGACGACGGTGACCAGCACCTGCTTGGCCGAGTCGCGTTCGCGCGCGTCGCACAGCACCACCGGCACGCCCGGGTCCAGGTCGAGCGCGTCACGGACGTCGTCCGGCTCGTGGACCTCAGCGCCCTCGAAGCAGTTGACCGCGACCATGAACGGGATGCCGCGCCGCTCGAAGTAGTCGACGGCGGCGAAGCAGTCGGCCAGCCTGCGGGTGTCGGCCAGCACCACAGCGCCCAGGGCGCCCTGCGCCAACTCGTCCCACAGGAACCAGAACCGGTCCTGCCCGGGCGTGCCGAACAGGTACAGCACCAGGTCCTCGCGCAGCGTGATGCGGCCGAAGTCCATCGCCACGGTGGTGGTCCGCTTGCCCTCGACGCCGTCGGTGTCGTCCACCGGGCGGCCCGTCTCGCTCAGCGGCTCCTCGGTGCGCAGCGGCCGGATCTCGCTGACCGTGCCCACCAGCGTCGTCTTGCCCACGCCGAAACCGCCGGCCACCAGCAGTTTGAGCGCCACCGGCTCCGCGGTGGACGGCGTGCTGCGGCGTTCGGAGCGGACGATGGCCATGGTCATCTCTCTTGGTGTGGGGACGGGGGCGCAAGCCTAACCGGTACTGCACGCAAGGTCGTTCACAGGGCGCGCAGCCCGTTGATGACATCGCGCAGGATGCTCTCGTCGGGAAGTTCGGCCGGCGGCACCGGCTTGTGGATGTGCACGTGCTCGGCTTCCAGCAGGTCGCCGACCAGCACCCGGATCACCCCGACCGGCAGGTCGAGGTCGGCGGCGAGTTCGGCGACCGAGGTGGCCTGGAGCCGGCAGCGCTCGACGATGTCGAGGTGCTCGGGCGACAGGGTGTGGTCGTCCAGCGCGGCGCTGTCGCCGTTCCTCGTCTCGGTGACGACCAGGGCGATGAGGTCGATCCTCGCCTCGGCCGCGTGGCTGGTCCTGCCACGGGTCATCGCGTAGGGCCGCACCACCGGGCCGGCCGCGTCGTCGTACCAGCGGGCCGCGCCCGCACCGCCGCCCGGCCCGCCGGCCGTGCCGCCGTCCTCGCCGTCCGCCGGTCCCATCCCTGCAGTCATCGCCCCGTCCCCGTCACGCCGTGGTCACCGGCTCATCGGTCGTCAGCCACTGAGCGCGTCGTCGCCGCCCCGCGGCGCGCTGCCCAGATGGGCCCCTACCCGCTTGACGAGCAGTGCCATCTCGTAGGCGACCTGGCCCACGTCGGAGTCGGCGTCGGTGAGCACGGCCAGACAGCTGCCGTCGCCGGCCGCGGTCACGAAGAGGAAGGCGTCGTCGAGTTCGACCATCGTCTGGCGGACCTGGCCGGCGTCGAAGTGGCGTCCCACGCCCTTGGCGAGGCTGTGGAAGCCGGAGGCCACGGCGGCCAGGTGCTCGGAGTCCTCCCGCGTCAGCCCCTCCGACGCGCCGATGGCCAGGCCGTCGCCGGACAGGACCAGAGCCTTGCGGATGCTGCCCACACGGCCGACCAGGTCGTCCAGGAGCCAGCTCAGCTCACGTGTCGGGCTCGATGCTGCGGTCATCGACCGTTCTTCCCCTCAGGTGTCGTTCGCGGTGCTGCTGTCGCAGCTTCGTCGGAGGCGCCGGCCGGCGGTTCGGCGGGCGGCCCGGCCGGCGGCTCGGCGCTCTCCCGGCCGCGCTGCCAGCCGCGCTGGATGGCGGTCATCCGGTCCCGTACCTCGTCGGCGGACCGCTCCCTGGTGCGCTCGCGCTCCCGGCCGGTCCCGGTGGACGCGGTGGACCCGGTGCCGGCCTCGCGCAGTTGCGGCGCGAGGCTGGCCTGACGCACCCGGCGCGGCAGGGTGGAGCCTCCGGTGGTGCTGGCGGTGGCGCCGCTCGGCCGGTCCGGGCGGCCGGCCCTCGGCGCGGGCACGGGCGGTTCGGCGGGGGCGGTGGGGCCGGCTGCGCGGCCGGGTTCCGCGGGTTCCGCCGGGTCCGCGTCCCCGGGGCTCTCCGGGGCGGCCGGACGGACCGGGTCGGACGTCCCCACCGAGTCCACCGCACGCACCCGGTCCTGCGCGGGGTCGGCGCCGGCCCGGCCGACCGTGCGGCCGCGGTCGGAGACCAGCACCGGTGTGGTCCTGCGGCGGCGCGGCAGCGGCACCGGGCCGTCGAGTTCGGGGTCCTCGCCGGGCAGCAGCGGCGGCTCGTCCGCGTCCGTGTGCGCGGCGTGCTCCTTGTGGGACTCGCCGCCGATCGCGTCGATGCCGTCCATGCCCCACTGGCGGAAGGTGTGCTCGGTGTCGCGCGGCTCCGGCTCCCCGTCGTACGGTCCCGCGACCTCGCCGAACCGGGTCGAGCCGGTGTCCTCGCCGGTGTCGGTGAGCAGCGTGGCCGGGATGAGCACGACCGCGGTGGTGCCGCCGTACGGGGACTGCCGCAGCGAGACGCGCACGCCGTGCCGCTGGGCCAGGCGGCTGACCACGAAGAGGCCGAGGCGGTCGGTGTCCGAGAGCTCGAACTCGGGCGTCTCGGCGAGCCGCAGGTTCGCCTCCAGCAGCGCGTCGGGGGTCAGCCCGAGGCCGCGGTCGTCGATCTCCAGCACGAAGCCGTTGGCCACCGCCTCGCCGTGCAGCCGGACCTGGGTGTGCGGCGGGCTGAACACCGCGGCGTTCTCGATGAGTTCGGCCAGCAGGTGGGTGAGGTCGGCGACCGCGGCGCCGGTGACCGCCAGCCGCGGCAGCCGGCGTACCTCGATGCGCTCGTAGTCCTCGACCTCGGCGACGGCGGCGCGCACCACGTCCATCAGCTGGACCGGCTTGCGCCACTGCCGGGAGGGCGCCGCGCCGGAGAGGATGACCAGGCCCTCGGCGTGCCGCCGCATGCGGGTGGTCATGTGGTCGAGGCGGAAGAGGTCGGACAGTTCCTCGGAGTCCTCGGTGCGCCGTTCCATCGCGTCCAGCAGCGTCAACTGGCGGTGCAGCAGCACCTGGCTGCGGCGGGCGAGGTTGACGAAGACGTCGGAGACGCCCTTGCGCATGTCGGCCTGCCGCACGGCGGCCTCGACGGCCGCTCGCTGCAGGGTGTTGAGCGCCTTGCCGACCTGGCCGATCTCGTCGTCCGCGTACTGCAGCCGCGGCACCTCGGTCTCGACGTCGACCTGCTCGCCGGCCGCCAGGCGGCGCATCACGCGCGGCAGCCGGGTGCCGGAGACCTCCTGGGCCTCGCGGCGCAGCCCGGTGAGGTCGCGGATCAGGCTGCGGCCGATGCGCACCGAGACGATCAGCGAGGCGATCACCGCGACCAGGCCGAGTCCGCCGATCACCGCCACCTCGACCAGCAGCGCGGTCGACAGCGGCTTGGTGGCCTTGGTGAAGTGCGTGAAGGAGACGGTGTTGAGCCGGTTGAGGTCGTCGAAGACGGTGCCGGCCAGCGAGGGCCAGCCCAGGTGGGCGGCGACCAGGGGGGCGTCGGTGGCGCCCGCCGCGATGATGCGGTCCTGGGCGCTGCGCAGCGCCTTGCCCTCGGTGCCCTGCCAGTACGCGTCGTAGGGGGCGCGCTCGTCGGGGTCGAGGGTCTTCAGGTCGGTGTCGTAGTAGTTGCGCTCGTTCGCGACGGAGAACTCGAAGGAGGTCAGCTCGGCGGCGCTGATGTGGCCGGTGCTGATCGCGGCGGCCATCAGGGAGTCCTGGCGGCTGAGCTGTTCGCGGGCCCGCTCGACGCCGATCACCGCGCGGCGCTGGCTGTCCAGGTCGCCGTCGCTGAGCGGGCTCACCTCGGCGGCCAGGTCGAACGCCGGGTCCAGCAGGGCGTCGTACGCGAGGTAGGTGTCGTTGCGGCTGATCCGGTCGCCGTCCACCCGCTGGCGCAGCGAGGCGATGCCCTCGACGGTGTTGAGGAAGATGTCCAGCCGGTCGCGGGCGCGCGAGCCGAGGTCGTCGCGGATGCCGGAGGCCGAGATCTTGGTGCGCAGCCGGGCGATGGAGCCGTCGGTGGCGTGTTCCTGCTTGTCGTAGGCGATCCTGGCCTGCGAGTCGCGGGTGTTGGCGATGTACACCATCGCCACCCGGCGCTCCTGCTGGAGGCTGCTCATCGCGTCGCCCACCGGGTAGCCGACGTTCTCCGCGACCCGCTGGATGTCCGGCCGGCCCCACACCGCCCGGGCGGTCACCGTGGCGGCGAACGCCCAGATGGCGGTCAGTGAGACCAGCGGGATCAGCATCAGCGCCACGATCTTCCGGCGGATCGTCGTACCGCGAAAGCGCATGGCCTCCCCAACGTCTGCCCCCGGCGGGGGAACTGTGTGCCGTTCAAACGGCGCGAGCCTACTACTGACTTCGCGGTAACCCGAAAGCGTGTCCGCGGGGTTGGGAGGGTCTGGCCGGAATCGTACCTGGGGAATGCGGTGGGATATTCCGGGGCAGGCACCATTCATGGAGTTCGAAAGGCAATCGGTGTGGCACGAGGAGGAGGTCGGGTCTCCCCGGATGCCCGATCCGGTGCGCGCCGCGGCCGTGCGGGCGATGCTGATCGCATCGGTGGCGCTGATCATGGTGGTGATCGACGCGCTGCTCGCGATGGGCCACTCCTGGCTGTCGGCGCCGGTCCTGGTGCTGACACTGCTGACGAGTGTGGTCGCCACCTGGTCGGTCCTGGACGTGTGGGTCACCCGCCAGGTGTGGCTGCAGCGCAACGGCGTGGTGTCCAGCCCGAGCAGCGTGGCGCGGGCGCGGCGCAGGGAATTGCGCCGGGCCAGGCGGGAGGAGCGGACCGCCGAGCGCGAGCGGGCGGCCCTCGGCCGTGACGCCGCGCGCCGCGCCGAGCAGGCACGGGACCGCTCGGACGGGCGCGGGCGGACCGACGGCCGCGGGCGCGCGGCGGGGCGTGACCCGGCGGGCGGACGGCCCCGGATGCCGCGGCCGCACGGCGCCTGAGCGGGCGCGGCGGGCCGCGGCGCGGCCGGGGCGTCGGCTGCGGGGGTTCTACGGCGCCGCGGGCGTGGACGCCGCGGACATGGACGCCTAGGACGTTGGAGCAGCGGACGTGGGCGCCGCGGACGTGGGACCAGCGGCCATGGGCGCCGCGGCCGGATCGGGCGGGCGGCGGAACACCCTGGTGGCGGTGATCTCGCCGTGCACCCGTTCGCCCTGCGGGTCCGGCACCGGCAGTCCGGGCCGCAAATGCTCTTCCACGCTGATGTACTTCAGTCCCGCGCGCAGGTCCGCGTCATTGCGCAGCCTGACCACCAGCGGGAATTCGGCGAGTGCCGTCGTGTCGAACAATCCGGTGGTGTAGATGAGCTGCACACCGAGGGCGTCGGCGACCGCGCGCTGCAACTCCAGGAGATACGTCGCGTTCGCACGTCCGATCGGATTGTCGAGGAAGAGCGTGCCGGCGTGGCGCTGCCGGTCGCGGCCCCGGTCGTTGCTGCGCAACGCGGCCATCGTGCAGTAGAGCGCGATCGCGGCGGTCAGCAGCTGGCCGCCGGAGAAGACGTCGCCCATCTGCCCGACCGGCACCCGCTCGGCGCGCAGCACCGCGTCCGGCTTGAGGATCTCCACCGCGACGCCGCGCGGCTCCAGGGCCGCGGCGACCGAGCGCAGCAGCAGCGTCATGCCGTCGCGGCGCAGGTCGGAGTTCTTGCGCACGGCGGCGCGGGTGGCCTCGTCGATGACCTCGCCGAGGCGTTCGGTCAGCACCGCCTGGTCGGGGTCCTCGAAGCGGATGCGCAGGAACTCCTGGCCCGACCACTCCCCCAGCCCCTCCGGCAGCCGGGACAGCCGCTGCGCCGAGCGCAGGGTGGCGAGGGAGGACTCGACCAGGCCGCGCAGCCGGTCCACGATGCTGTCCCGGTTGCGCTCCAACTGCTCCAGCTCGTCGCCGAGCACGCGCAGCCGCGGCGCGAACGCGGCCGCCCACGCGGCGGCGTGGTCCGGCAGCGCGGCGGCCGGCAGCTCCCTGATCTGCTGCCGCGCCGGGGTGCGGACCTGCTCGTAGCGGACCGCGTTGGCGTGCCGGACCAGCACGTCGCACGCCTCGCGCAGCTGCGTCTCGGCGGCGGACAGGTCGGCCGCGCAGCCGCGCAGGCTGCGGCGGGCCTCGGCGGCGGCCTGCCGGGCCTCTTCCAACCGGCCCTGGTACGGCTCCGGTTCGTCGTCCTCGGGTACGCCGCCCGGGCCGTCCCGCAGCAGGTCGCGCAGCAGCGCGGCGGTCTCGTCGAAGCCCGACGCGGCGTCCTCGGCGATGCGGTGGTCGCGCACCACGTCGGCGTGGGCGGCCCGGGCCTGTTCGAACGCCTCGGTGCGGGCGGCGAGTTCGGCGTTGGCGGCGCGCAGCAGCTCCTGGGCGTGGTCGGCGTCGCGCGGCTGGAGCTGTTCGGGCAGCTCGGCGTGCGCGGCGCCGTCGGCGGGGGCGAGCCGCTCGGCGTCGCCGCGCAGCCGGCCCAGCTGCTCGCTGGCCGCGGACTGGCGTGACTCCAGCGTCTGCACCAGGCGCTCGGCGCGGGCCGCGGCGGCCTGGCGGGACGCGCCGTCCGCGCCGTCCGCGCCCTCCAGGAGGACGGCGGCGCGGCTGCGCACCTTGTTGCTGAGGCGTTCCAGCTCGGCGAGGGCGGCGTGTTCGGTGCTCTCGGCGCGGGCCTGCTCGGCGCGCAGGTCGGCGCCGACGCCGACCTGTTCGTAGACCTGCGAGGCCGCGCGGTACGCCTCGCGGAGCGCAGGCAGCGAGGCCGCGGCGGCCGGTGCGGCGTCCTGGGCCTCGCCCGCGTCCTCGGGGGCGCCGGCGATCTCGGCGCGTTCGGCGCGCAGGACGTGCGCGGTGCGGCGGGCGTCGTCGGAGGCGCGCTGGGCGGCACGGCGGTCCTCGTCGGCGGCCCGCGCCTGCGCGAGCAGGGCCTCACCGCGCGCCTCGGCCTCGGCCGCGTCGGCGGCCAGCTCGCGGCTCCTGCGCTGCCAGCCGGCCCGCTCGCGCAGCCGGTGGGCGAGGCCGGCGAGCGCGTCGGCGCGGCGGCCGGCCTGCTCGGCGGCGGCGCGCCGGGTGTCGGCGGCAGCGGCGGCCTCGGCGGCGGCCGTGTCGGCGTCGGCGCGTTCGGCGCGGACGGCGGCGAGTTCGGTGCGGGTGCGCTCGGCGGTCGCGCGGGCGGCCTCGACCTCGGCGGCCAGTTCGGCGAGCCGCCCCCGCGGGCAGGCGGCGCGCCAGGTGGCCAGGCGGGCGGCGAGCGTCCTGTCGTGCGCGAGCCGGGCGGCGAGCGCGCGGATCTCCTCCTCGCGTGCGGTGGCGCGGGCGCGCAGTTCGCGGCGCTCGCCGTCGGCGGCCAACTCGTCGTGCATGGCCGGGTTCGGCGGCACCATGAACACGTCCTGCGCGGCCCCCGCGCCGGGCGGCGGCGCGAGCAGCGCGGCGGCGGTGCCCACCGCGACGGCGGACCGCGGCAGCAGCGCGGCCTGCGCGAGCACGTCCTTGGCGCGGGCGTACGAGGTCGGCTCGGTGACCACCACGCCGTCGACCAGCTCGGGGCGGGCGGCCAGCACCACGGCGTGGTCGGCCGGGTCGACGGCCTGCGCGAGGTAGCGCCAGCCTGGCAGTGCCGGGATGCCGTGCTCGCCGAGGAACTCCACCGTCGCCAGGACGTCCGGGCCCGGCGGCAGCAGGCCGCCGTCGCCGAGCGCACCCAGGATCCGCGCGTCGTCCGCGGCGGCGGTGCGCAGCTCGAACAGCTGCCGCTCGGCCGCCGCGACGGAGTCCTCCAGCAGCTCCCGCAGCGCCTCCGCGAACGCGTCCAGCTCGCCGATTCCGAGCGGCCCGTCGGCCGGCTCCCCGGCCCGGGCCCGGACTCCGCGGGGCCGTACGCCGTCCGTGGCGGCCGCGTCACACCCGCCCGGCCGTGTCCCGGCGGCTGCGCCCGGGTTCGCGGGACCGGATGCGGCGGCGGGGTGCGTGGTGGACGGCTCGGCGCCGCCCGCGGGGGCCGTGGGCCCGGCGCCCGCGGTGGCGGAGGGCGCGGGCGCGTCGGGGCCGGGGGCGGCTGGTTCGGCAGCTTGCGCGGACGTACCAGGCGCGGACGTACCAGGCGCGGACGCTGCGGCGCGCTCGGCCGCGGAGAGCCCGGGGTCGCCGGGGCGGTGCGCATCCGCGCCGGGAGCCGCGGCGTCGGTGCCCGAC
>JAJSZB010000221.1:0-22975 GCA_050613715.1 Streptomyces sp. IBSBF 3018 | reverse complement strand
GCGCGGGGGGGGGCGCGGACGCGCGGGCGCCCCGGCGGGCCGGGCCGCGGGCTACCAGACCGCGGGACCCTGGAGGCTGCGGGTGACCACGCGGTCCAGCGCGGCGGCCGCGGACTGCACGTCGAGCTGCGAGTTGTCGATGATCGGCAGGCCGGAGCCGTACCAGCCGGCCATCCGGCCGTGGATGCGGGCCACTTCCTCGTCGGACAGCCGGCGGTTGCCGGAGCGCTCGGCGTTGCGGGTGAGCACCACGTCGAGGCCGGGCAGCAGCACCACCGGCAGCAGTCCGGGTCCGACGTGCCGCTTCCAGCCGCCGAGCCCGACCGCGGGCCAGTCCGGGAAGACCGCGTCGTCGATGATGCAGGACACGCCGTTGGCGAGGAAGTTGCGGGCGGCGAAGCCGCAGGTGCGGCGGGCCAGCCGGTACTGCGCCTCGGAGTGCTCGTTCCACCCGGCCTGCGGGTCGGCGAAGCCGGACCTGACCCACTCGCGGACGTCGTCCAGGCTGATGTGCGCGGTCGGGGCGGCGCGGTGGTCGGCCCAGTGCCGGGCGATGGTGGTCTTGCCCGCGCCGGCCGCGCCGATCAGCAGCACGGCTATCGGGGCCTGCGCGGCGGTGGGCGGCTGCACCGGGGCGGCCGAGGGCAGCGGGAAGTGCCCGGTGCTCCCGCCGGGCTGCGGCGCTCCCGGCGCTCCGACAGCGTGCTGCATCTCGGCCCACTCCATCCCGCATCCGTACCGGAGGCTCAGCGACATGACCGGCCGGTAGCGGGCCGTCGAGACGGAACGGTACCGCCACCAGGCGTCCATGTGTAAACGTCCGCCCCACCGCCGGGGTGCCCGCGCGGGCGGTACGGTCCCGGCCGGTCGTACGGGCCCCGGTGATACGGGCCTCGGTCGTACGGGCCGCGCGGGCGGTACGGCTCACCCGCGCGGTACGGCCTACCCGGCGTCGGTCTCCTCGGCGATCGCCCGCAGCGCCAGCCGGTAGGAGCCGATGCCGAACCCGGCGACGGTTCCCGAGGCGACCGCGGCGACCACCGAGGTGTGCCGGAACTCCTCGCGGGCGTACGGGTTGGAGATGTGCACCTCGATCAGCGGCGCGGTGCGCTGGGCGGCGGCGTCGCGCATGCCGTACGAGTAGTGGGTGAAGGCGCCGGGGTTGAGCACCACCGGCAGCCGGCCGTCCGCGGCCTCGTGCAGCCAGCGGATCATCTCGCCCTCGTCGTTGGTCTCGCGCACCTCGACCTCGAAGCCCAGCTCCGCGCCGAGCTTGGTGCACGCCTCGACCAGGCCGGCGTAGGAGGTGGAGCCGTAGACGTCGGGCTCGCGCGAGCCCAGGCGGCCCAGGTTGGGGCCGTTGAGCACCAGCACCCGGCGGGTCACTCGGCCACCTCCCCGTAGGCGGCGAGCAGCACCGCGGGGTCCGGGCCTTCGAGCACCGACGGCTTGCCCAGGCCGTCCAGGACGATGAAGCGCAGCAGGTCGCCGCGGGACTTCTTGTCGACCTTCATCGTCTCCACCAGCCGCGGCCACTGGTCGCCGCGGTAGTTCAGCGGCAGCCCCACCGAGCCGAGCACCGCGCGGTGCCGGTCGGCGGTCGCGTCGTCCAGCCGGCCGGCGAGGCGGCCCAGTTCGGCGGCGAAGACCATGCCGACGGAGACCGCGGCGCCGTGCCGCCAGTTGTAGCGCTCGTTCTTCTCGATGGCGTGCGCGAGGGTGTGGCCGTAGTTGAGGATCTCCCGCAGCCCGGACTCCTTCAGGTCCGCGGAGACCACCTCGGCCTTGACCCGGATGGCCCGCTCGACCAGTTCCGCGGTGTGCGGTCCCGCGGGGCTGCGGGCGCCCTCGGGGTCGGACTCGACCAGGTCCAGGATCACCGGGTCGGCGATGAAGCCGGCCTTGATGACCTCGGCGAGCCCGCTGACGTAGTCGTTGGTGGGCAGCGAGTCCAGCGCGGCCAGGTCGCACAGCACGCCGGCCGGCGGGTGGAAGGCGCCCACCAGGTTCTTGCCCTCGGCGGTGTTGATGCCGGTCTTGCCGCCGACCGCGGCGTCCACCATGCCGAGCACGGTGGTCGGCACGGCGATCCAGCGCACGCCGCGCAGCCAGGTCGCCGCGACGAAGCCGGCCAGGTCGGTGGTGGCGCCGCCGCCGACGCCCACGATCACGTCGGTGCGGGTGAAGCCGGTCTGGCCGAGCGCCTTCCAGCAGTAGGCGGCGACCTCGGCGGTCTTGGCCTCCTCGGCGTTGGGCAGCTGGATCGCGATCGCCTGGTAGCCCTGCTCGGCCAGGTCCTCGCGGATCGCCTCGCCGGTGCCGGCCAGCGCCTCGGGGTGCAGCACGGCCACACGCAGCGCCTTGGGCCCGATCAGCCCGGGGAGTTCGCCGAGCAACTGGCGGCCGACCAGCACGGTGTACGGGTCGGTGCCCGCGGTGCCGGCGACCTCGACGCGCAGCGGCGGCGCGGTGGGTTCGGCGTCCGGGCTCGCGTCGGGGCCCACGGCCTTGTCACTCGTGGAGTCGTTGCTCATGCGTCCTTCAGTTGGAGTGCGTCGAGTACGGCCGCGGCCACGTCCTGCGGGGGCCGGGCGTCGGTGCTGACGACGACGCGCGCGACCTCGGTGTACAGCGGCCTGCGGGCCTCCATCAGCTCGCGCCACTGCTGCCGAGGGTTGACCGCGAGCAGCGGGCGCGGGGCGTCGAGACCGACGCGGCGGACCGCGTCGTGCAGCCCGACCTCCAGGAACACCACCGGCAGGCCGGCCAGCAGCGCGCGGGTGCCGTCGTCCATGATCGAGCCGCCGCCGAGCGAGAGGACGCCGTCGTGGCCTTCGAGCGCGGCGCGCACCGCGGCCCGCTCCAGGGCGCGGAAGTGCGGCTCGCCCTCGTCGATGAAGATCTCCGGGATGGCCTTGCCCGCGGCCTGCTCGATGTCGGCGTCGGTGTCGCGGTAGGCGACGCCCAGGCGGTCGGCGAGCAGCCGGCCGACGGTGGACTTGCCGGCGCCGGGCGGGCCGACCAGCACGACGGCGGGCGGACCGCCGGCCTGCGCGGGGCGCCCGGGACCGCCGGGCGCGGCGTCCGGGGCCTGCGCGGCGTCCGCCGCATGCGCGTCGCCGGCCTGCGCGGGACTCACCGGATCGCCAGGTTGTCGAGGAAGCCGCGCACGTTGCGCCGGGTCTGCGCGACGGAGTCGCCGCCGAACTTCTCGGCCACCGCGTCGGCCAGCACCAGCGCGACCATGGCCTCGGCGACGATGCCGGCGGCCGGCACCGCGCACACGTCGGAGCGCTGGTGGTGCGCCTGCGCGGCCTCGCCGGTGGTGACGTCGATCGTGCGCAGCGCCCGCGGCACGGTCGCGATGGGCTTCATCGCGGCGCGCACCCGCAGCACCTCGCCGGTGCTCATGCCGCCCTCGGTGCCGCCGGACCGCCCGGTGGCGCGGCGCACGCCCTCGGGCGTGGGCACGATCTCGTCGTGCGCCTGGGAGCCGGGCACCCTGGCCAGGTCGAAGCCGTCGCCGACCTCGACGCCCTTGATCGCCTGGATGCCCATCAGCGCGCCGGCCAGCCGGGAGTCCAGCCGGCGGTCCCAGTGGACGTGCGAGCCGAGGCCGACCGGCACCCCGTAGGCCAGCACCTCGACGACGCCGCCGAGGGTGTCGCCGTCCTTGTGCGCCTGGTCGATCTCGGCGACCATCGCCTTGCTCGCGTCGGCGTCCAGGCAGCGCACCGGGTCCGCGTCCAGCCGGGCCTCGTCGCCGGGTACCGGCACCACGCCGTACGGCGCCTTCGCCGCGGCCAGCTCGACCACGTGCGACACGATCTCGATGCCGGCGGTCTCCTTCAGGTACGAGCGGGCGACCGCGCCGAGCGCGACGCGGGCCGCGGTCTCGCGGGCGCTGGCCCGCTCCAGCACCGGCCGGGCCTCGTCCAGGTCGTACTTCTGCATGCCGGCCAGGTCGGCGTGGCCGGGGCGGGGCCGGGTCAGCGGCTCGTTGCGGGCCAGGCCGGCCAGGATCTCGGGGTCGACCGGGTCGGCGGCCATCACCTGCTCCCACTTGGGCCACTCGGTGTTGCCGACCATGATCGCGACCGGGCTGCCCATGGTCAGCCCGTGCCGTACGCCGCCGAGGAAGGTGACCTCGTCGCGCTCGAACTTCATCCGGGCGCCGCGACCGTAGCCGAGCCGCCGCCGCGCGAGCGCGTCCGCCACCAGGTCACTGGTGACGGGCACTCCGGCGGGCAGTCCTTCCAGCGTCGCGACGAGCGCGGGGCCGTGCGACTCCCCCGCGGTCAGCCAGCGCAACCTGCTCAACGGTGCTCCCTCGATGTGCGCGTCCCGGTCCGGCCGCCCCCGAACAGCGGCCTCCCGTCCTCTCCCCCGATCCTCCCACGCCGGCCCGCCGCGACCTGACACAGTCCAGCGTGCGGACGCGATCGGCCCCCGCGGATTTCAGCGGCGGGCGGTGAGCGCCGCCTCGCCGGCGGCGCGCATGGCGGCCAGCGGGGCGGGGGTGCGGCCGGTGTGCTGTTCGACCTGGAGGACGGCCTGGTGGACCAGGAGGTCGAGGCCGCCGAGGACCGCGCCGCCGCGCCCGGCCCACGCGGCGGCCAGCGGGGTGGGCCACGGGTGGTAGAGGACGTCGAAGAGGGCGCCGGGGCGTTCGGGCACGTCGGTGGCGAGGTGGTCGGCCGCGCCGGCCGGGGTGGTGGCGACCACCAGCGGCTCGCCGAGCGCCTTGGCCGCGTCGGCCCAGTCCGCGGTGGCGACCGCGACGCCGAGCCGCTCCCCCCACTGCCGCATCTGCGCCGCGCGTTCCGGCCCGCGGACGTACGCGGTGACCGGTCCGGTGCAGATCCGCGCGAGGGCGGCCAGCGCGGAGGAGGCGGTCGCGCCGGCGCCGAGCACGGCCGCGGACGGCACCTGCGTGATGCCGCGCTCGCGCAGCGCGGCGAGCAGCCCGGGGATGTCGGTGTTGTCGCCGTACCGGCGGCCGTCCGCGCCGAGCACCACGGTGTTGACGGCCTCCACCGAGGCGGCGGTGTCGCTCACCTCGTCCAGCAGCGGGATGACCGCGCGCTTGAGCGGCATGGTCAGCGACAGGCCGGCCCACGCGGCCGGGTCGAGGTCGGCGAGGAAGCCGGGCAGCGCGTCCTCGCCGATCTCGAAGCGGCCGTACGTCCAGCCGGTCAGGCCCAGCGCGGTGTACGCGGCGCGGTGCAGCACCGGTGACAGCGAGTGCGCGATCGGTGAGCCGAGCACCGCGGCGCGGCGTGCGCCGGGGTGTGCGGTCCTGTCCACGGGAGGCTCCCTGCTCTACTGCTTGTTGTACTGCGCGTACAGCTTGTCGAACTCGGCCTTGGTCTCGGTGAACTTGGTCGTCTTGTTGTCCAGCGAGATGAAGTAGTACCAGTTGCCCGGGTCCGGGTTCATCGCGGCGTTGAGGGCGACCAGGCCCGGATTGCCGATCGGGCCGGGCGGCAGCC
Organism: Streptomyces sp. IBSBF 3018; assembly: GCA_050613715.1. Lineage (GTDB taxonomy): Bacteria > Actinomycetota > Actinomycetes > Streptomycetales > Streptomycetaceae > Actinacidiphila. The sequence continues at coordinate 17,483 of JAJSZB010000221.1, read as the reverse complement.
CCTTGTACTTGTACGTGTTGTACGGGTTGTCCAGCGTCTTGATCTTGGCCAGGCTGATGTTCGTCGACGAGGTGTTCTTGATGTAGTTGTAGGTCGAGTCGAACTGCAGCAGGCCGACCGTCTCCGGGTTGTCCGGCACCATGCGGTTGTAGACGACCTTCGCCATCTTCTTGAAGTCGTCGTCGGTCTTGCCCTCGGCCTGCACCAGGCTGGCCACGGTGATCAGCTGCAGCGGCGTCGACAGGCCCTGCTTCTTCGCTTCGGCCTCAAGGTCGAACTTGGCGTACTGCACCTTCGCCTCGCCGACCATCTGCTTGAGCACCGCCTCGGGCTTCATGCCCTTGGCGACGCTGTAGCGGGACGGGAAGAGGAAGCCCTCCAGCGGATCATCGATCTTCGAGTTGGAGTTGGCCCAACTCGGCAGGCCGAAGGTCTTCCACTGCGCCTTGGCGACCTTCTCGGTGCTGCCCGCGGGCAGGCCGAGCTTGGTGTCGATGTCAGCGTAGATCTGCTTGTCCCGCTCGCCCTCGCGGAAGATCATCGCGCTCTGCGACTTCGGGTCGAGCATCATCGTCACCGCGGACGCCGCGGACATCTGGCTGCGCAAAACGTAGACGCCGGCCTGGATGGTGCGGCCCTTGGGGTTCTTCTGCGCGGCCGCGGCGAAGGCGTCGACGCTCTTGACCACGCCGGCCTTCTTGAGGATGTTGCCGATCGTGTTCAGGGAGGAGCCGGAGGGCACCTCGACCTGGACGTCGCCGGTGCCCTGGCCGGAGTAGTCGGGCGCGGGGCCGAAGTGGTTCTCGTAGAAGGAGTAGCCGAAGTAGGCCGCGCCGCCGAGGCCGCCGGCCAGGACGACGGCGACCACCAGGCACGCGCAGCCGCTGCGGCGCTTCTTGCCGCCCCTGGGCTGGGACGCGGCGCCGCGCCGGCCGCCGGCCGCGGCCGGGACGTCGTCCTCGTCCTCGTCGTCGCCGCTCGCGAAGAACGCGTGCTCGCGCGGGTCGGCGTCGGCGCCGGCGTCCCAGTCGCCGGTCTCCTCCGGCGCGGTGCGCATCGGCCGGGTCATCGGCTCCTGCCGGCGTCCGCCGCCGGGCGTCCCGCTCTCGCCCGGACCCTGCCCCAGGCCGGACCCCTGTCCGGGTCCCTGGTCGTGGCCCAGCCCGGGTCCCTGCCCCTGGCCCTGCCCGGGGCCCGGCATCCCCTGCTGCGGCATGGCCTGCTGGGGGGCGTGCGGCTGCGGCTGCTGGGGCTGCTGCCGGTACTGCGGCTGCTGCGGCGGCGGGTAGCCGTTCTGGCCGTAGAAGTCCTGCTGCGAGCCGTACGGGTCGTGCGGCTGCAGACCGCCGTACGGGTCCTGCGGGGCGTAGCCGCCGGTCGCGTAGGAGCCCGTGTCGTACGACCCGGTGTCGTAGCCGTCGTACCCAGCCTGCGGGTACGCCTGCCGGCCCTGGGGACTCTGCGGGTGCTGGCCCTGCGGATGCTGACCCTGCGGATGCTGACCCTGCGGGTGCCCGCCCTGCTGGGGGTACGGCTGCTGGGGACCGCCCTGCTGCGGGTAGCCGTAGCCGCCCTGCCCCTGCTGCGGGTACTGCTGCTGGTGCTGACCGGTGGCGTACGGGTCCTGCCAGTCGCCCGGCTGCTGCTGGGATTGCTGCTGCTGGGGCTGCTGCTGGTACTGGGGCTGGTAGCCCTGGCCCTGGTACCCCTGTTCGTAGACGTCGCCGAAGAGCGGGTCCTCGGGGTGCCACGGTTCGGAGCCGGAGCCCCGGCCATAGTCAGTCATCGGTCCCCTTGGTACGCGGCCGGCAACGGGTCTGCCGACCTTGCGAAACGGGCGGCACCCCCCGGGGGCGCCGCCGTACCGCGCGGAACGTTACCGTACCGCGATCAGATGACCGATTCGACGCCCTCGCCGGGCGCTTTACCCGACACCCGTTCGGTCTCCAGCGCGCTCTGCAGGATGACCACGGCCGCGGCCTGGTCGACTACCGAGCGTCCCTTCTTCGCCTTCACCCCGGAGGCCCGCAGGCCCTGGGTGGCCGTCACGGTCGTCATCCGCTCGTCGACCAGGCGCACCGGCACCGGGGCGATGACGTTCGCCACACTCTGCGCGAAGGCGCGGGCCTTGGCCGCCGCCGGGCCCTCGGTCCCGTTGAGGGACCGCGGCAGCCCGACGACGACCTCGATCGGCTCGTACTCCGCGACGAGCGCGGCGAGGCGGCGCAGCGCGGCCGGCACGTCCCGGCCCGGCACGGTCTCCACGGGGGTGGCGAGGATGCCGTCCGGGTCGCAGGAGGCGACCCCGATCCTGGCGTCGCCGACGTCCACGGCGAGCCGCCGTCCCCTTCTCATCGTGCCCTCCGCACTGCGCGTTCCGCGTTCCGCCCCACCGGCGCCGTCCGCCCGTCCGCCGGTGGCCGTCAGGCCCGCTCGGCGACCAGCCGGTGGACCGCCTCGATCGCGTCCGGGACCGCCGCCGGGTTCTGGCCGCCGCCCTGGGCGACGTCGTCCTTGCCGCCGCCCCCGCCGCCGAGGGTCTTGGCCGCGGTGCGGACCAGCTCGCCGGCCTTGATGCCGCGCCCGCGGGCCTCCTCGTCGGTGGCCACGACGGTCAGCGGGCGGCCGTTCGCCACGGTGAACAGGGCGACGACGGCGGGCCGTGCGCCGCCCGGCGCGGACCGCAGGCGCTGCCGGACGTCGAGCACCAGCCGGCGCAGGTCGTCGGCGCCGGTGCCGTCCGGGACCGTGCCGGTGACCAGCGCGACGCCCTTGACGTCCGTGGCGCTCTCGGCGAGGCCGGCCGCGGCGGCGAGCACCTTCTCGGCGCGGAACTTCTCGATCTCCTTCTCCGCGTCCTTCAGCCGGGCCAGCATCCCGGCGACCTTGTCGGGCAGTTCGTCGGGCCGGCCCTTGACCAGCTCGGTGAGCTGCGCGACGACGGTGTGCTCGCGGGCCAGGAAGTTGTACGCGTCCACGCCCACCAGCGCCTCCACGCGGCGCACGCCGGAGCCGATCGAGGACTCGCCGAGCAACTTGACCAGGCCGAGCTGCGCGGTGTTGGCGACGTGGGTGCCGCCGCACAGCTCCTTGGAGAAGTCGCCGATGGTGACGACCCGGACCTGCTCGCCGTACTTCTCGCCGAACTCGGCGATCGCGCCCTCCGCCTTGGCCCGCGCGATCGGCATCACCTCGGCGGTGACGTCGAGTTCGCGGGCCAGCACCTCGTTGATCTTCTGCTCGACGTCGGTGAGGACGCTGCCGGGCACGGCGGCCGGCGAGCCGAAGTCGAAGCGGAAGCGGCCGGGCGAGTTCTCCGAGCCGGCTTGTGCGGCGGTGGGGCCGAGCGCGTCGCGCAGCGCCTGGTGGGTGAGGTGGGTGGCGCTGTGCGCGCGGGCGATGGCCCGGCGGCGCACCAGGTCGATCTGCGCGTACGCGGCGGCGCCGAGCGCGACCTCGCCGACCTGCACCACGCCCTTGTGCACGCTGACGCCGGGCACCGGCCGCTGCACGTCGCGGACCTCGACCACGGCGCCGTTGTCGAGCCGGATGCGGCCGGTGTCGGCGAGCTGGCCGCCGCCCTCGGCGTAGAACGGGGTGCGGTCCAGGACCACTTCGACCTCGTCGCCCTCGGTGGCGGCGGGCGACGGCAGGCCGTCCACCAGCAGGCCGACGACGGTGGCCTCGTTGCTGTTGTCGGTGTAGCCGGTGAAGACGGTGGCGCCGGAGCGGTCGGCGACCTCGCGGTAGGCGGACAGGTCGGCGTGGCCGGTCTTCTTGGCGCGCGCGTCGGCCTTGGCGCGGTCGCGCTGCTCCTTCATCAGCCGGCGGAAGCCGTCCTCGTCCACGGTCAGGCCCTGCTCGGAGGCCATCTCCAGGGTGAGGTCGATGGGGAAGCCCCAGGTGTCGTGGAGCAGGAACGCCTGGTCGCCGGAGAGGACCGTGCCGCCGGCCGCCCGGGTCTCGCTGACCGCGGTGTCGAGGATGTTGGTGCCGGCCTTCAGCGTCTTGAGGAACGCCGCCTCCTCGGCGAGCGCGACGGTCTCGATCCGCTTGCGGTCGGTCAGCAGCTCGGGGTACTGCTCGCCCATGGTGCGCAGCACCACGTCGATCAGTTCGGCGGCGACCGCGTCGTGGGCGCCGAGCAGCCGCATGTTGCGGATGGCGCGGCGCATGATCCGGCGCAGCACGTAGCCGCGGCCCTCGTTGCCGGGGGTGACGCCGTCGCCGATGAGCATCATCGAGGTGCGCATGTGGTCGGCGACCACGCGCAGCGACACGTCGGTGGCGTGGCTGTCGCCGTAGCGGACGCCGGTCAGCTCGGTGGCCTTGTCGATGACGACGCGCAGGGTGTCGGTCTCGTACATGTTCTGGACGCCCTGGAGGATCATCGCCAGGCGTTCCAGGCCGAGGCCGGTGTCGATGTTCTTGGCGGGCAGGTCGCCGAGGATCGGGAAGTCCTCCTTGCCGTCGCCCGCGCCGCGCTCGTACTGCATGAAGACCAGGTTCCAGATCTCCACGTACCGCTCGTCGTTGACCGCGGGGCCGCCCTCGGGGCCGAACTCCGGGCCGCGGTCGTAGTTGATCTCGGAGCAGGGGCCGCAGGGGCCGGGCACGCCCATGGACCAGAAGTTGTCCTTCTTGCCCAGGCGCTGGATGCGCTCGGCGGGGACGCCGACGACGTCCCGCCAGATCTGCTCGGCCTCGTCGTCGTCCTGGTAGACGGTGATCCACAGCTTCTCCGGCTCCAGGCCGTAGCCGCCCTGGTCCTGGGGCAGCGTCAGCAGCTCCCAGGCGAACGTGATGGCGCCTTCTTTGAAGTAGTCGCCGAAGGAGAAGTTGCCGCACATCTGGAAGAACGTGCCGTGCCGGGTGGTCTTGCCGACCTCTTCGATGTCGGGGGTGCGCACGCACTTCTGCACGCTGGTGGCGCGCACGAAGGGCGGCTTGACCTCGCCGAGGAAGTACGGCTTGAACGGGACCATGCCCGCCGGGACCAGCAGCAGCGTCGGGTCGTCGGCGATGAGGGACGCCGACGGCACGACGGTGTGCCCGCGCTCCTCGAAGAAGCGCAGCCAGCGGCGGCGGATTTCGGCCGACTCCATCAGTGTTCGTCCTTCCGGTCGTACGCGGTGTACGTGATGCCCCGGCGCGCCGCCGGGTGGTCGCTGTCCCGGGCGGGCAGGCCCAGGGGTTTCTCGCCCTCGGCGTCCTCGCCCTGCGGCAGGCCGAGGGCGTCCTGCAGCTCCAGCTCGCGCTGCGCCATGCCGGCCCGCACGTCGCGGGCGAACAGCCGCAGCTGCGAGCCGGTGCGCACCGCGCGCCGGGCCGCGGTCGCGGCGAGGCTGTCGGGGCTGAGCCTGCGCACCGCGCGCTCGACCTTGACGGTGGCCCAGACGCCGGTGGTGGCGCCGGTCAGGAACCAGAACATGCGGCGGAACATGGGCGTTCAGTCCTTGGGTCGGTCGCGGCGGGCCGCCCGGCGGGCGGACGGCAGCACCTTGCCGGTGAGGGTACGGGCGCGGGAGGCGTCCCGGGTGCGGCCGGCGTCCGCGGTCCTGAGGCCGACCGCGCGGCGCACGCCGTAGGAGAACGCGGCGACCTTCACCAGCGGGCCGCCGAAGGCGGTGGCCACGGTCGAGGTGAGCGCGGAGGCGTTGGCGGTCACCTCGGCGACGTCGGCGGTGATCGTGTCGACGCGGTCGAGCTGGGTGTGCGCGCTGCGCAGGGCGTCGGACGCCTCGCCGAGCAGGGGTACGGCCTGTTCGGTGATCCCGGTCACGAGCTCGCTCGTGGCGCGGAGGGTCTGCGCGAGGCGGGCGAGGGCGAGCGCGAGGAAGGAGACGAGGATGGCCCAGAACAGGGCGATGATGAGCGCTGCGAGCTCTTCACCCGTCACGCCTGGTTCTCCTTCCGCGTACGCACGGCACTGTCCGTCCGACCCTATCGCGTGCGCGGGCTTCCCCTGCCCGTCCCGGCTTCCCCTGCCCGTCCCGGGCTGCCCCGGCTGCTCTCTGCCCGGACCTTCCCGGCGTGGGCCTCTCCGCCCGTTCGGGCTGCCTCTCGCTCCCGGCTGCCGGATCTTCCGCTTCGCGGTGGGGGGGGGGGGGGGGGGGGGGGGGGGGGGGGGGGGGGGGGGGGGGGGGGGGNGCCCCCCCCCCCCCCCCCCCCCCCCCCCCCCCCCCCCCCCCCCCCCCCCCCCCACTCGGGGAAGGTCCGGGCAGAGGCGGACGGGAGGGCAGACGGGCGGACCCGCGACGTTGTACGTAGCGCGAGCGTGGAAGTACGCTCCGTGCATTATGCGCAACGCCGGCAACCTCCCGGCCGACCTCGCCGACTTCCTCGGCCGGGAGACCGAACTCCACACCCTGTCCGACCTCCTCACCCGCGCCCGCCTCGCGACCGTCACCGGTCCGGGCGGCGTCGGCAAGACCCGTCTCGCCCTGCAGTGCGCCCGGCGCCTGCAGGACCGTTTCGCCGACGGCGTCTGGGCCGTCGAGCTGTCCACGCTGCACGACCCCCGGCTGCTGGAGCAGACCGTCGCCGACGCGCTGCGGCTGCCCGACCACACCACCCGCCCGCCCCGCACCGCCCTGGCCGAACGGCTGGCCGACCGCGAACTGCTGCTCGTGCTCGACGGTTTCGACCGGCTGCGGGACGAGGCCGCCGCGCTCGTCGCGGCGCTGCTGCGGGCCGCGCCGGGCCTGCGCGTGCTCGCCGCGGGCCGGCGGCCGCTCGGGCTGGCCGGCGAGCGCCTGCTGCCGCTCGCGCCGCCCGAACCAGCGGAGGCGGTGCGGCTGTTCACCGAGCGGGCGGCCGCCGTGGCGCCGGACTTCGCGGTGACCGAGGCCAACACCGCGGCCGTGCACGAACTGGTGGCGCGGCTGGACGGGCTGCCGCTCGCGCTGGAGCTTGCCGCGGTGCGGCTGCGCGCGCTGTCCGTGGACCAGGTGCTGGACCGGCTCGACGACCGTTTCCGGCTGCTGACCGGCGGCGATCCCGCGGCGCCCGCCCGGCATCGGGCGCTGCGCACCGCGATCGGCTGGAGCCACGAGCTGTGCACGCCGCGGCAACGCCTGCTGTGGGCGCGCCTGTCGGTGTTCGCCGGCGGCTTCGACCTGGACGCGGTGGAGTACGTGTGCGTGGGGCCCGACCTGGCCGAGAGCGATGTCGCGGAGACCGTCGCCGACCTGGTCGCGCAGTCGGTGCTGGTGCGCGAGCACGGCGCGGACGGCCGGACCCGGTACCGGATGCTGGAGACGGTGCGGGAGTACGGCGCGGTGTGGCTGGCCGCGCTCGGCGACGAGGCGCGGATGCGGCGCCGGCACCGCGACTGGTACCTGGGACTTGCCACCTGGTGCGAGCTGGACTGGTTCAGCCCGCGGCAGGCGGAGGTGGCCGCCCGGGTCGCGGCCGACCTGCCGAACCTGCGCCTGGCGCTGGAGTTCAGCCTCGACGGCGCGGAGGGCGCGCCGGCCGAGGACCCGGCGGTCGGCCAGTACCTGGCGGCCACGCTGTGGTTCTGCTGGGTCGGCTGCGGCCGGCTGGCCGAGGGCCGGCACTGGCTGGAGCGCGCGATGGACGTCTGCGACGAGCCGACCGACGCCCGCGCGAAGGTGATGTGGGTGTTCGGTTACGTGGCGCTGCTCCAGGGCGACTCGGCGGCGGCGCTCTCGGTGCTCCAGGAGTGCCGGGCGCAGGCGCGGGAGAGCGGCAACGCCGGCGCGGAGGCGTACGCGGTGCACCGGCTGGGCTGTCTGGCGCTGGTCTGCGACGACATGCCGCGCGCCGAGCACTTCATCGGCGAGGCGCTGCTGCGCTACCGCAGCATCGGCGAGCTGAACAGCAACGTGCTGATGGGCCAGGTCGAGCTGGCGATGGCGGTGGCCTTCCAGGGCGACGTGGAGCAGGCGGTGGAGCTGGCCGAGGAGGTCAGGGAGATCTGCCGGGACCACGGCGAGCGGTGGACGCTGGCCTATGCGCTGTACGTGCTGGCGTACGCGTCGTGGCTGGCGGACGAGCCGGACCGGGCCAGACGGCTGGCCGAGGAGGCGCTGGAGATCGACCACGCGTTCCACGACCTGGTGGGCGCGGTGCTGGCGCTCGAACTGCTGGCGCTGATCACCGAGGGCGAGGGGGCGCCGCGGGAGGCCGCGGTGCTGCAGGGCGCGGCGGGCCGGCTGTGGGAGTCCGTGGGCCTGCGGCTGTTCGGCTCGCGGCACTTCAACGCGCCGCACGCGGTGTGCGAGCAGCGGGTGCGGCAGGCGCTCGGCGAGCCGGGATACGCCGCGGCGCTGGTCGAGGGCGCCCGGCTGGGGCTGGACGACGCGGTGGAGCGGGCGCTGCACCGGCCCCGGTCCCGCGGCGGTGCGGCCGCGACCGGCGCCGGCGGGACGCCCGCGCAGGAGCCCGCCGCCTCCGGGGAGACGGCGGGTCGCGGTGCGCCGGATCAGCGGGCGTAGAACTCCACGACGAGCTGCTCGTCGCAGATCACCGGGATCTCGCTGCGGTTGGGCTCGCGGTCCAGGCGGAACGCCAGCGCCTGGAGGTTGACCTCCAGGTAGCGCGGTCCCTCGCCCTCGCCGGCCCAGCCGCCCTCGCGGGCGACGAGGAACGGGGTCTTCTCCCGGGACCGCTCGCGGACCTGCACCACGTCGTCGGGGCGGACCCGGAACGACGGCTTGTCGACCTTGCGGCCGTTGACCTCGATGTGGCCGTGCACGACCATCTGGCGCGCCTGGTAGATGGTGCGGGCCAGGCCCGAGCGCAGCACCAGCGCGTCGAGCCGGCGCTCCAGTTCCACGATCAGCGCCTCGCCGGTCTTGCCCTGGACCTTCTTGGCGCGGTCGTAGGCGCGCAGCATCTGCCGCTCGCTGATGTCGTACTGCGCGCGCAGCCGCTGCTTCTCCAGCAGCCGGGTCTTGTAGTCGCTGTTCTGCTTGCGGCCACGGCCGTGCTCACCCGGCGGGTAGGGGCGTGCCTCGAAGTACCTGACCGCCTTCGGGGTGAGCGCGATGCCCAGCGCCCGGGACTTCTTGACCTTGGGACGCGACTGATTCACGTGCGTCGAACCTCCGTGTTCATTAGGTAAGGCTTACCTTATCCGAGGAGTGCGCGGAATTCGACCCGGGAACCCCATGCCCGGACGCCCCGGACCGTACGGATCCACTGGATCGCAGGTCCCGGAGGCGCGGGGATGGTCAGCCGCGTCCCGAAGAGGAAGGAGCGCGCTGCGGCGTCCGGCCGCGGCGCACGCGCATTCGTTTCGAGGGTAACCCGGCGCCCGCCCGCGTCATTCCCGCTCCGCCGCCGGGGGCTCGGGCGGGGTGTCGCCGGCCAGCCGGCGGCGAACCCGGTCGACCACGTCCGCGTAGCGCGCCTCCGCGCCGTACCGCGTCGGCTCGTAGTAGCGGCGTCCGCGCAGTTCGTCGGGGGCGTACTGCTGCGCGGCGATCGCGCCCGGCACGTCGTGCGGGTAGACGTAGCCCTGCGCGTGGCCGAGCTTGGCCGCGCCCTTGTAGTGGCCGTCGCGCAGGTGCGGCGGGACCGGACCCGCCTTGCCGGCCCGTACGTCCGCCAGGGCGGCGCCGATCGCGGTGGTCGCCGCGTTCGACTTCGCGGCCAGCGCCAGCGCGATGGTGGCGTGGCTGAGGATCAGGGACGCCTCGGGGAAGCCGATCATGGCGACCGCCTGCGCCGCGGCGACCGCGGTGGGCAGCGCCGTCGGGTCGGCCAGCCCGATGTCCTCGCTGGCGGAGATCATCAGCCGCCGGGCGATGAACCGCGGGTCCTCGCCCGCCTCGATCATCCGCGCCAGATAGTGCAGCGCCGCGTCCACGTCGGAGCCGCGGATCGACTTGATCAGCGCGCTCGCCACGTCGTAGTGCTGGTCGCCTGCGCGGTCGTACGTCACCGCCGCGCGGTCGACCGCCTGCTCCAGGGTGGCCAGGGTCAGGGTGTCCTCGCCCTTGGCCAGCGCCGAGCCCGCACCGGCCTCCAGCGCGGTCAGCGCGCGCCGCGCGTCGCCGCCGGCGATCCGCAGCAGGTGCGCCTCGGCGTCCTCCGGGAGCGTCACCGCGCCGGCCAGGCCGCGGTCGTCGGTGAGCGCGCGGCGCAGCACCCCGCGCACGTCGTCGTCGGTGAGCGGTTCCAGGGTGAGCAGCAGCGAGCGGGACAGCAGCGGCGAGATGACCGAGAAGTAGGGGTTCTCGGTGGTCGCCGCGATCAGCGTGACCCAGCGGTTCTCCACCGCGGGCAGCAGCGAGTCCTGCTGGGCCTTGCTGAAGCGGTGGATCTCGTCGAGGAAGAGGACGGTCTCGCGCTCGTACCCGCCGGACTGGCGCTTGGCGCTCTCGATGACCGCGCGGACCTCCTTGACGCCCGCGGTGATCGCCGACAGCTCCACGAACCGCTTGTTGGTCGCCTTGCTGACCACGTACGCCAGCGTGGTCTTGCCGGTGCCCGGCGGCCCCCACAGGATCACCGACGACGCGCCCGCGGGCCCTCCCGCGCCCTCCCCCACCAGTCGGCGCAGCGGTGAGCCGGGGCGCAGCAGATGCTGCTGCCCGACCACCTCCTCAAGGGTGCGCGGGCGCATCCGGACGGCGAGCGGGCTGCTGCCGGGGTCGCGCTCCTGGCGCTCCTCGGCGGCGGCGGTGAACAGGTCTGGCTCCACCCCACCGAGCCTAGGCCACGCCTACGACAGCACGCCGCCCCGGAGGACGGCGTGCGAGAGGTGCGGGAGGTCCGACCGGCGGGGTCAGAAGAGGGTCTTCCAGTAGTACCAGAACTTGACCAGGATCGCGGTGGCGATCACGCCGTACCACAGCACCGGCACCACCCAGTGGAACTCCAGCACCAGCGAGCGGGCGCCCTCGGGCACCTTGTACAGCCGGTGCTTGATGTTGTGGACGGCGGTGTACCAGAAGATCAGGATGGTGACGACCCAGGCCAGGCAGCACCACAGGCAGACCGCGTGGATGTTGTAGATGGTCTGGTACTGGAGCCAGGTGATGAAGCCCACGCCGAACAGGCCGCCGGCCTGCAGGCCGTACCAGAACCACGGCTTGTAGCGGGCGCCCGCCAGCATGCCCGCGGCCAGGCAGATCACCACGGGGTAGGCGACCAGGCCGATGATCGGGTTCTGGAAGCCGAAGGCGTGGGCCTGCGAGCTCTCCATCACGTTGCCGCAGGAGATCACCGGGTTCAGGCTGCAGGCCGGGGTGTAGGTCCTGCCCTCGACCTTGGCCTGCAGCAGCTTGAACTTGTCGTCGGTGATCACGAAGGAGGCCACCACGCCCAGCGCGCCGCAGATCAGCAGCAGCCAGGTGAAGGCCCGGCCCGCCGCGAGTCCACCGGATGCCTCGGGTTCCCGATCGCCGTGCGTGCGGGGCTCGTCAAGAGCGGAAGCAGTCATGGGTGGCCGTTTCTCCGTGGTCGTGGGGGGCGGGCACCCCTCATTGTGCACGAGAGCCGTCAGGACGGAGTAAGTCCTGACGCGACTCCACCCGGACGGGGGGTTTGAACCAGCCGCTCCTTGACGGTCGCCACGATCTCCCCGGCCGGCACCGGTCCCTGCTCGCCCGTCTCCAGGTCCTTGAGCTGGACCACGCCCTCGGCCAGGTCCCGCTCCCCCGCGACCAGCGCGAAGCGGGCGCCGGAGCGGTTCGCGGACTTCATCGCGTTCTTCATGCCCTTGCCGCCGAAGGCGAAGTCCGCCGCGACGCCGGCCCGGCGCAGCGCGGTGACCGCGGTGAACAGCGCCCGCCGCGCCTCCTCGCCGAGCGGCACCGCGTAGACGTCCGTGACCGCGGGCAGCTCCAGCTCCACGCCCTCGGCGCGCAGCGCGAGCACGGTGCGGTCCACGCCCAGCGCCCAGCCGACCGACGGCAGCGCCGGGCCGCCGATCATCTCCGACAGGCCGTCGTAGCGGCCGCCGCCGCCGACCGCGGACTGCGAGCCGAGCCCGTCGTGCACGAACTCGAAGGTGGTGCGGGTGTAGTAGTCCAGGCCGCGCACCAGCTTCGGATCGTCCTCGAAGGCCACGCCGGCGTCGGTCAGCAGCTCGCGCACCTGCTCGTGGTACGCCTTGCACGCCTCGCACAGGTGGTCGGCGATGAGCGGGGCGCCGGCCAGCTGCCGCTGTACCGCCTCACGCTTGTCGTCCAGCACCCGCAGCGGGTTGATCTCGATCCGCGCCCGGGTCTCCTCGTCCAGGTCCAGGCCGCGCAGGAAGTCCTGGAGGGCGGCGCGGTAGGCGGGGCGGCACTCCTTGTCGCCGAGCGAGTTCAGCAGCAGCCGGAAGCCGCGCAGGCCCAGCGAGCGGTAGGCGTCCACCGCGAGGATGATCAGCTCGGCGTCGAGCACCGGGTCCTCGGCGCCGATCGCCTCGGCGCCGACCTGCGAGAAGTGCCGGTAGCGGCCTGCCTGCGGCCGCTCGTAGCGGTAGTAGGAGCCGGAGTACCAGAGCTTGACCGGCAGGTTCCCCGCCTTGTGCAGATTGGCCTGGAGGGCCGCGCGCAGCACCGACGCGGTGCCCTCGGGGCGCAGCGCGAGCTGCGTGCCGCCCTTGGTGGTGAGGGTGAACATCTCCTTGGTCACGATGTCGGTCGACTCGCCCACCCCGCGGGAGAACAGCTCGACGTTCTCGAAACCGGGGGTCTCGACGTAGCCGTAGCCCGCGCGGCGCGCGGGGGCGGCGATCGCCTCGCGCACCGCGAGGTACGTCGCGGAGTCGGGCGGCAGCAGGTCGTAGGTGCCCTTGGGGGCCTGGAACGTGCTCACAGCGGCAGTCGTCACAATCCTCGTCGTGGAGCCGGTTGCGGGCCGGCTCCGGCGGCGCGGGCCGCCTCGCCCAGGTAGGGGTTGGCGGCACGTTCGCGGCCGATGGTCGTCTGGGGGCCGTGGCCGGAGAGCACCACGGTCGAGTCGTCGAGCGGCAGGCACACGCGGGCCAGCGACTCGTACAGCTCGGCGGTGGACCCTCCGGGCAGGTCGGTGCGTCCGACGGAGCCGGCGAAGAGCAGGTCGCCGGAGAACAGCACCGGGGGGATCTCGGTGGTCTCGGGCGTCCGGTACGTCACCGACCCCTTGGTATGGCCGGGCGCGTGCGCGACGGAGAACCGCAGGCCCGCCAGTTCCAGCTCGCTGCCGTCGGACAGCTCCCTCAGGTCGTCGGGCTCGCCGACGGTCAGCTCCCCGAGCAGCTGCGCGCCGAAGGCCCGGCCGAGCGCCTTCTCGGGGTCCGCCAGCATGTAGCGGTCCTCGGGGTGGATCCAGGCGGGCACGCCGTGCGCGCCGCACACCGGGACGACGGAGGCCACGTGGTCGATGTGGCCGTGGGTGAGGATCACGGCGACGGGCTTGAGCCGGTGCTTGGCGAGCAGGTCCTCGACGCCCTGGGTCGCGAGGTGACCCGGGTCGATGATCACGCACTCCTCGCCCGCGGCTGGGGCGACCACGTAACAGTTGGTCCCCCAGGCCCCGGCGGGGAACCCGGCAATGAGCACGTTCGTCCTTCTGTCGTCCGCGGATCGCGGCGTTCACGTCGGTTCACGCCGGTGCCCCGAGCCTACCGGCGTCGGCGCGGCGGTCGCCAACTCGTTCCGTGCCCGGCGCGGCAGCCTCCGGGTGCGTGACGGGGGCCGCCGAGCCTGTGAACCGCCCGGGCGGACTGGACTGCGGGCCCGGGGGACGCGAAGATCTGCGGACGGCACACGACCAGCGATGAACAGCGACGAGACGACGGAGACGGCGAAGTGGTCACCAAGGATCAGCGGCGGCGGCAGCTCGCCCGGGAGAAGTTCGAGCGGCAGCAGCAGCGCCGGGTTCAGCAGCGCCGGCAGTCGAGGGTGCGCACCGCGGTGATCGGCGGTGTGGTCGCGGTGGTCGCCATCGGCCTGATCAGCGCGTACGCCGGCGGCGCCTTCGACAGCGACAGCGGCAAGAAGAAGGACGACGCGGCGGCGGCCACCCCGTCGGCGACCCCGTCGGCCTCCGCCGCGGCGGCCAAGGACCCCTGCGCCAAGCCCGCCGCGGGCAAGCCCGGCACCCAGCAGTGGAAGAAGGAGCCCGCGGTCACCATCGACAAGACCGCGCACTACACCTTCACCCTGGACACCACCTGCGGCGCCATCCCGATCTCGCTGGACGCCGCGAAGGCCCCGGAGACCGTCAACTCCTTCGACTTCCTGGCCGGCAAGGGCTTCTTCGACCACACCAAGTGCCACCGCCTGACCACCACGGGCATCTACGTGCTGCAGTGCGGCGACCCGACCGGCACCGGCAGCGGCGGCCCCGGCTACACCATCGGCGACGAGAACCTGACCGCCTTCGGCAAGGCCGGCGCGAGCGGCTCGGTGACGTACAAGGCGGGCACCGTCGCGATGGCCAACACCGGCCAGAAGCACACCGGCGGCAGCCAGTTCTTCCTGGTGTACAAGGACAGCCCGCTGCCGCCCAGCTACACCCCGTTCGGCACGATCGGCGCCGACGGCATGAAGGTGCTGTCGAAGATCGCCGCGGCCGGCGAGAACAGCGGCCAGGGCGACGGCGCCCCGAACGCCACCGTGGTGATCGACAAGGCGACGGTCACCAAGTCCTGATGACGGCCCGGTTGCCGCGCCGCTCCTGGCCGGTGACGTGATCGGTATCCGAATCGGTACCTGAATCGCGATCGGTCCGGCATCGGATGCGGACAGCCGGGCCGCCGGTCGCCTATGTTGGCGTTGGACCGGTCGGGGCGTGCGGCTCTGGCAGGAGTGAAACTGTGGACGATGTCCGTCGGGCGCGATTCGGCGGGGCATCACGTGAGGGAGGCGCTGTGAGCAGCGACCCGTGGGGCCGCGTCGATGAGACGGGGACCGTGTACGTGCGTACGGCCGAGGGGGAGAAGGAGGTCGGGTCGTGGCAGGCGGGTTCGCCGGCGGAGGCCCTGGCCTACTTCGAGCGCAAGTACGAGGGTCTCGTCGTGGAGATCGGCCTCCTCGAACGACGCGTACGGACCACCGACCTGGCGCCCAAGGACGCCCTGACCGCGATCGAGCACCTGCGGGCCGCGGTCACCGAGGGGCACGCGGTGGGCGATCTGGAGGCGCTGGCCAAGCGGCTGGACGCGCTGGTCGCCCTGGTGGACTCCCGGCGTGAGGAACGCAAGGCGGCCCGGGCCAAGCAGACCGAGGAGGCCAGGACCGCCAAGGAGCAGCTGGTCGCCGAGGCCGAGCAGCTCGCGGAGAGCGAGCAGTGGCGCACCGCGGGTGAGCGGCTGCGCGCCCTGGTCGACACCTGGAAGGGCCTGCCCCGGCTGGACCGCAAGGCCGACGACGAGCTGTGGCACCGCTTCAGCCACGCCCGCTCGGTGTTCTCCAAGCGCCGCAAGGCGCACTTCGCCTCCCTGGACGCGCAGCGCGAGGACGCGAGGCGGACCAAGGAGAAGCTGGTCAGCGAGGCGCAGGCGCTGTCGGGTTCGACCGACTGGGGGCCGACGGCGGCCCGTTACCGCGAGCTGATGGCGGAGTGGAAGGCGGCGGGGCGCGCCCAGCGCGAGGCCGAGGACGACCTGTGGAACCGTTTCCGCGGCGCGCAGGACGTGTTCTTCGCGGCCCGCTCCGAGGTGTTCGCCGAGCGCGACACCGAGCAGCGCGAGAACCTCGCGCGCAAGGAGGAGCTGGTCGCCGAGGCGGAGAAGCTGCTGCCGGTCACGGACCTCAAGTCGGCGCGGGCGTCGTTCCGCTCCATCAACGAGCGCTGGGAGGCGATCGGCCACGTGCCGCGGGACGCCCGTCCGCGGATCGAGGCGCGTATGCACGCCGTCGAGCGCGCGTTGCAGGAGTCCGAGGAGACCGAGTGGCGGCGCACCAACCCCGAGGTCAGGGCGCGGGCCGCGGGGCTGACCGGGCAGTTGCAGGCGGCCGTCGACAAGCTGCGCGGGCAGATCGAGGCGGCCCGGGCGTCCGGCAACACCGCGAAGGCGGACAAGCTCCAGTCCGAGCTGGACGGCCGACAGGCGCTGCTGGACGCGGCGTTGAAGGGCATGGGCGAGTTCGGCGGCTGAGCAGCCGGTCCGGCCGGCTCGCGCTCCTGCCTGACCGGGTGCGCCCCGGCCTTGCGTGAAACCGTCGGACGAACGGCCCCGGTGCGTGTGCACCGGGGCCGTTCGCGTGTGCCGCGCCGGTGGCCCGAGGCCCGGGCCGGTCAGCCGGCGGCGCCGTCCGCCCGGGCCGCACGGCCGGCGACCGGGCCGAACTCCAGCAGGTCCAGGGCGTGTTTGAGCACCTCGCAGGCCTGGATGTGGTTGCCGGACTCCTGGAGGAGGTCGGCGAGCCGGCGGCAGACCAGGACGGCCTCGGGGCCGGCCGAGGTGTGGGTCTGCGCGAACGCCTGCTCCAGCACCTCGACCGCCTCCTTCACCTGCCCGGTGTCGGCGAGCAGTTCGCTCAGCTCCAGCTGCACCGCGAACGTCCCGCCGCCGTGCCCGGCCCCTTCGCGCACCGCGAGCCGCAGGATCGGCAGGGCGTCGCGGCTGCGCCCGGCGGCGCGGAGCCTACGGGCCAGGCGCAGCCCCGAGGTGACCATCGCCGAGCGCACCTCGTGCGGCAGCACCGGTCCCGCCGGGCCGGGCTCCGCGGCGACGGCCCGGTTGCGCACCAGCGGCAGACGGCCGACCGCGTCCTCCTGCGAACGGCGGGGCAGCGGGCGGTTCTTGGCCCGCAGCCGGCGTTCGAGCTCCTGGAACAGCGTGTCCAGGTCGATCAGCGCGGGACCGTCGGGGATGCCGAGCCGCAGGATGTCCAGCAGTTCCCCGGTGAACGCGGTGTGCGTCTCGCCGTCCGGCGCGAGCGCGGCCCGGTCCCGGGGCGAGGCGGTGAGCACGTAGGCGCCGTCGACCGCGGTGTGGCCTGCCACGGTGTCGGCGTCGCCCAGGGTGCGCGCCGCGCGCCCGCTGAAGCAGCAGTCGAGCACGACGATCTTGCGCCGCGCGTCGGAGCCGCGCACCACCGCGCGCAGGTGCTCGTAGGCCACGGCGGTGTAGCCGGTGTGGGCGCGCGAGCCGGTGAGCGCGAGGTAGAGGTCCGAGGAGTCGGTGTCGCGCAGGCCGTGGCCGGCGTAGTACACCAGCAGTGTGTCGGTGGCCTCGCGGCCGGCCCGGTGCACCGGGTCCAGCAGCTGCGTCGGGTCCTGCGGGTCGCCGACGATCTCCCGGTGCGCCTCGGGCAGACCCCACAGCATCGGGTCGGCGAGCGCCTGCGAGAGGTCCCGGAGGTTCGCGCCGACCGCGGGCAGCTGCTCCAGCTGGCTGTACGAGGAGGTGCCGATCAGCACGGCGCGGGAGGCGTTCGGGTCAGGAAGCTGCACGGCCGCCTCCGTCCTCGCCGGACGCGGGTGCGGGTGCGGGCTCGGCCGACGGTACGGGCTCAGGCGCGCGTACGGGCTCCGGCTCGCGTACGGGCCGCGGTACGGGTGCGGGCTCCGGCTCGGCTCCCGCC
>JAJSZB010000220.1:0-11652 GCA_050613715.1 Streptomyces sp. IBSBF 3018 | reverse complement strand
CCCCCCCCCCCCCCCCCCCCCCCCCCCCCCCCCCCCCCCCCCCCCCCCCGGGGCTCTTTCTTGTTCCCTGTCCTTCTTCAGCTCCCGCTCTGCGTGGCCCTGATCAGCTCCAGGTCCAGGGACTCACGGCGAATGCGCTGGTCCATGTAGAGGAGTGCGGTGACGCCTGCGCTGATCGGCAGCGTCAGGGCCGAGCCGATGGTGCCGCCGATGGCGACGAAAATCAGGTAGCTCCAGTGCGACGTGTTGTCCGTACTGAAGAGCCCGGACGCACTCTGTCCCGAGACGCCGGCCCCGATCAGGTTGAACGGCAGCTCGATGATCGCGGACGCGATGAGGATCAGAATGACGGCCAGGAGCTGGACGCCGAGAACCCGCCACCACGCGCCGGAGACCAGCTTCGCCGACCTCTTCATCGAGGCGATGACGCCCTGGCGTTCCAGCATCAACGCCGGCGCGGCCAGGCTCCACTGGACCCACAGCCATACCGAGACCAGGCTCCCCGCCAGCAGACCGAGGACGGCGAGCGCGGCTCCTCCATCGTCCGAGCCGATCAGGGCGACCAGTCCTCCGGGCAGTGCGGAGACGGCTAGCACGGCGCAGAGGATCAGCGGAGTGAGCACCATCAGGCCGAGCAGACGCGGGACTTGGGGCCTGGCGGAGGTCCACGCCTCGCGGGCCGTGACCGGCCGGCCGAGTACCGCGCGGCTGATGACCATGGTGAGCATCGACGTCGCGACGATCGTGCCGATGATCGTGACGAGCACGCTCAGCCCGGAAGCCGCGAGGGAGCCGCCGACGGCGTGCAGGACGTCGCTTGCCGTGGGATCAGACTTGTCCTGAAGCTCGTTCAGGCTGTCGTGGTCGATGAACTGGTGCTCGATGACCACGTTGGCGGTCTGGGTCAGCGCGCCGACGACGACCGTGGTGCCGAGCAGGGCCCGCCAGTGCCGCCGCAGCGTCGCGATCGCGCCGTCGAGGATGTCGCCGAAGCCGAGGGGCCGCAGGGGGATGACGCCCGGCTTGGGCGCGGCCGGTACGGGAACGCCCCAGCTGGCCTGCGGGTACTGCTGCCAGCCGCCGGCGGCCGGCCCCCACTGCGGCCCGCCGTTGTACGGCTGCTGCTGCCCGTAACCGGGAGGCGGAACGGGCGGTCCGGGCGGCGGGGACTGCCCCGGTTGACCCTGCCGGGGTACGCCGTCCTGCGGCGGCTGCGGCCCGGGCTTCGTCGTGGGGCCTGCGCCGTCGTCCGGCTCGGGGGAGTCGGAGGACCCGGGCGCCGGGCCCGGAGTGCTGGTCATCGGAGGCTGCCCCTTCGTCGTACTCGTGGTCCTGCGTGTGGTTCTGCCGCGCGGTCCTGCGTGTGTTCCGCTTCTGGTCCCGCGTGCGCTCCGGCGTCTTCTGCTGGCGCAGAACTGCTGGTTGCCCGCCGGTCGCCATCGTGTCACGACCTGCCTTCAACGGGCTCTGGCAGGGCAGACTGAGGGGATGGGTGATCACGTGACGCGACCCGACGACGCTGCCATACCGACCCTGCGCTGGGAAGAGCCCCCGGACGGGCCGGTCCTCGTACTCCTCGACCAGACCCGGCTGCCCCAGGAGGAGGTCGAGTTGGTCTGCACGGACGTGCAGGCGCTGGTCGGGGCGATCCGTTCGCTGGCGGTCCGGGGTGCGCCGGTCCTGGGCATCGCCGGGGCGTACGGGGTGGCGCTCGCGGCGGCGCGGGGCTACGACGTCGAGGAGGCGGCGGAACTGCTCGCGCAGGCGCGGCCGACCGCGGTCAATCTGGCGTACGGCGTAGAGCGCGCCGCGGCCGCGTACCGCGGGGCGGACCCGGAGCGGGCACCTGCCGTGGCGCTCGCCGAGGCGCGGGCGCTGCACGCGGAGGACGCGGCGGCGAGCGCGGCGATGGCGGCGCACGGGCAGCGGCTGCTCGCCGAACTGGCGACGGGCGGCGGCTACCGCATCCTGACGCACTGCAACACCGGTGCTCTGGTGTCGGGCGGTGAGGGCACGGCGTTCGGCGTGGTGCTGGCGACGCACCGTGCGGGTGAGCTGCGGCGACTGTGGGTGGACGAGACGCGGCCGCTGCTGCAGGGCTCGCGGCTGACGGCGTACGAGGCCGCCCGCGCCGGGATGCCGTACACCCTGCTCGCGGACAATGCGGCGGGGTCGCTGTTCACGGCGGGCGAGGTGGACGCGGTGCTGGTCGGCGCGGACCGGATCGCGGCGGACGGCTCGACGGCGAACAAGGTGGGCACGTATCCGCTGGCGGTGCTCGCCGCGTACCACCATGTGCCGTTCGTGGTGGTGGCGCCGACCACGACCGTGGACCTGTCGACGCCGGACGGCGCGGCCATCGAGGTCGAGCAGCGGCCGGCCGGTGAGGTGACCGAGCTGGCCCGGGCGCCGCTGGGGGCCCAGGCGTACAACCCGGCCTTCGACATCACGCCTCCGGAGCTGATCACCGCGATCGTCACGGAGAACGGGACGGTCTCCCCGGTGACGGCGGACGGTCTGGCCGCGGTGTGCGCCGGACCGAAGTTGTCCACAGGCTGATCCGTCGACCCGTCCGCGGACCGGTCCAGGTCTGTACGCTGAGTCGCGAAGAAGGTTCGGGAGCCGCTGACGCCGATGGCGACGACTTCCGCCGGATGTCGATGGATGTCCGCGCCGTCCCCTGGACATCCATGGGCGATCGCGGACATCTCCCCTGGCCCCGTGACCTCGATCACCGCTGGTCACGGGAACCGATACGTAAATGGGATGATGGTCGGTATGAAGGGACGTGTCCTGGTCGTCGACGACGACACAGCGCTGTCAGAGATGCTCGGCATCGTGCTGCGCGGAGAAGGGTTCGAGCCGTCGTTCTGCGCGGACGGTGACAAGGCGCTGGCCGCATTCCGGGAGAGCAAGCCCGATCTGGTGCTGCTGGACCTGATGCTGCCCGGCAGGGACGGCATCGACGTGTGCCGGCAGATCCGGGCGGAGTCGGGCGTGCCGATCGTCATGCTCACCGCGAAGAGCGACACCGTGGACGTCGTCGTCGGCCTGGAATCCGGTGCGGACGACTACGTGATCAAGCCGTTCAAGCCGAAGGAGCTGGTCGCGCGGGTGCGGGCGCGGCTGCGCCGGGCCGAGGAGCCGACGCCCGAGCAGCTGACCATCGGCGACCTGGTGATCGACGTGGCCGGCCACTCGGTCAAGCGCGAGGGCCAGCCGATCGCCCTGACCCCGCTGGAGTTCGACCTGCTGGTGGCGCTCGCGCGCAAGCCGTGGCAGGTCTTCACCCGCGAGGTGCTCCTGGAGCAGGTCTGGGGCTACCGGCACGCCGCGGACACCCGCCTGGTGAACGTGCATGTGCAGCGACTGCGGTCCAAGGTCGAGCAGGACCCCGAGCGCCCCGAGATCGTGGTCACGGTCCGCGGTGTCGGCTACAAGGCGGGACCGGGCTGAGATGTGCGCGTCGTACGAGCGTGAGCGACTGGAGAGCCGGCTCGCAGACCCCATGCGAGGGCTGCTGCCGGTCATCCGCTCGTGCGTACGCCTCGCCAGGCGGCCGGTCCAGCCGGCCGTCCGGCTGTGGCGGCGGAACATCCAGCTGCGGGTGGTCGCGTTCACACTGCTGATGTCGGTGGGCGTGGTGCTGCTGCTGGGCTTCGTCGTCATCGGCCAGGTCAAGAACGGCCTGCTGGACGCGAAGGAGAAGGCCGCGACCAACCAGGCGGCCGGCGGGTTCTCCATCGCCGAGCGGATGGCCGACCAGAGCCAGTCGCGTGACACCTCGGCCGCGGGCAGCCCGCAGAAGCCGATCAACTCCGGAGAGTGGCTGAACCAGCTGGTCGAGCAGCTGGCCAGCGGCGGCAAGGGCGTCTACTGGGTCGCCACGCTCAGCCCGGGCGGCACCGACGACCCGTCGGCGCCCGGTCAGAGCAGCACCAGCGCCCGCGGATCGCGCGGGTCCGGCAGCATCCTGCCCGACGCAAGCATCCCGCACTCGCTGAGCACCGAGATCGAGTCGCACGCCGGTGCGTACAAGCAGTACACCCTGGCGAAGACCGACGACGGCAGTGCGCCGCGGCCCTCGCTGGCGGTCGGCAAGCGGATGCTGGACCCGAACGAGGGCTCGTACGAGCTGTACTACCTCTTCCCCTTCGACCAGGAGGAGAAGACGCTCGGCCTGGTCAAGGGCACGCTGGCCACCGCGGGCATCTTCGTGGTGGTGCTGCTGGGCGCCATCGCGTGGCTGGTGACGCGGCAGGTCGTCACGCCGGTGCGGATGGCGGCCGGCATCGCCGAGCGGCTCGCCGCCGGGCGGCTGCAGGAACGGATGCAGGTGACCGGCGAGGACGACATCGCACGCCTCGGCGAATCCTTCAACAAGATGGCGCAGAACCTGCAGGTCAAGATCCAGCAGCTGGAGGACTTGTCCCGGATGCAGCGCAGGTTCGTCTCCGACGTCTCGCACGAGCTGCGGACGCCGCTGACGACGGTGCGGATGGCCGCGGACGTGATCCACGACGCGAAGGTCGACTTCGACCCGGTGACGGCGCGCTCGGCCGAGCTGCTGCAGAACCAGCTCGACCGGTTCGAGTCGCTGCTGTCCGACCTGCTGGAGATCAGCAGGTTCGACGCGGGGGCCGCGGAGCTGGCCGCCGAGCCGATAGACCTGGGCGAGGTCGTGCGCCGGGTGGTCGACGCGGCCGAGCCGCTCGCCGAGCGCAAGGGCAGCCGGGTGGTCATCCGCGGCGATGTGCAGCCGGTCATAGCCGAGGCCGACGGCCGTCGGGTGGAGCGGGTGCTGCGCAACCTCGTGGTCAACGCCATCGAGCACGGCGAGGGACGGGACGTGGTGGTGCGGCTGGCCTCGGCGGGCGGGGCGGTCGCGGTCGCGGTCCGCGACTACGGCGTCGGGCTGAAGCCGGGCGAGGCCACCCGCGTGTTCAACCGCTTCTGGCGGGCGGACCCGGCACGCGCCCGTACCACCGGTGGCACCGGCCTCGGGCTGTCCATCGCGGTGGAGGACGCGCGGCTGCACGGCGGCTGGCTGCAGGCATGGGGCGAACCCGGCGGCGGCTCGCAGTTCCGCATGACGCTGCCGAGGACCGCCGGGGACACCCTGCGCGG
The DNA here is from genome assembly GCA_050613715.1 of Streptomyces sp. IBSBF 3018. Classification (GTDB taxonomy): domain Bacteria; phylum Actinomycetota; class Actinomycetes; order Streptomycetales; family Streptomycetaceae; genus Actinacidiphila. The sequence goes on along the minus strand of JAJSZB010000220.1, from coordinate 6,525 downwards.
CTCACCGATACCCCTGGAGCCGGACGACTCGCGCCGCAACCGGGGGCTGAAGTCCTCCGGGCTGCCCCCGGCCGCACCCGCCGGGTCCGTGGCGCCCGGCAGGTCCGGAACCCCCGGGGGGTCCGGAGCGTCCGGCACGCGGGCCGGTGCTTCGGCTGCCGGTACGCCCGCGGGCGGGAGCGCCGCGCTGCCCGTGGTGCCCGAGCCGCGCACGTCCGGCTCCGAGACCCCGGCGACGGGCCCGGACGACGCCGGCACCGCGCGCACCGGCCACAGCGGGTACGCCGGGCCCGGAGCGGCGCACATACGCGGCGCCGTGCCGCGCCACGGGCCGCTGCCGCCGATGCAGCCGGCCCCGCCCAGGCCGCCGGCCGCCGACCCGGCGGCCCTGCCGGGCAACGGCGCGCGCGTGGTGGAACGCAGGGAAGCGGCCCGGAAGGACGACGTGTGATGCGGACGGCGGGGGGCCGCGGACGGCGGCGGATGCGGCGCGTTCTGCTGCCGGTGTGCGCGGGGCTGCTGCTGGCCGGCTGCGCGTCGATGCCCAGCAGCGGCGAGGTGCGCAAGGTCGGCGACGGGCAGCGCGCTGACGCCGACACCCAGGTGCGGGTGGTCCCGGTGCCGCCGCACCCCGGGGAGAGCCCCGGGGAGATCCTCGACGGCTTCCTGGAGGCCACCACCGGCAGCGAGCCGGACTTCGCCACGGCGAAGAAGTACCTGACGAAGGAATCCAGGCAGGACTGGAACCCGACGAGCGGGATCTCGGTCTTCGCCAGCAGCCAGATGCGCCCGGAGCAGACCGACAACACGAGTCGCAAGCAGGGCATCATCACGCTGACCCTCGACGGCACGCTGGCCGCCACCGTGGACGCCAAGCACGCGTACCAGCCGGACCAGCGGCCGTTCCAGACGTCGTTCCGGCTGGTCAGGCAGGGCAGCGACTGGCGGATCGACGGCCTGGACGACGGCCTGGTGATGTCGGCCTCCGACTTCCAGCGGGTCTACCACTCGGTGAACATGTACTACTTCGCCAAGCTCGGACCCGGCGGCCCGACCCACGGCAGCGCCACGCAGACGCTGGTCCCGGACCCGGTGTACCTGCGCAACCAGAACGACCCGCTGGTCGCCATCGTGGCCACGCTGCTCGGCGGCCCCAGCGCATGGCTGTCGCCGGTGGTCACCACCGCGGCGCCCGCGGGCGCGGCACTCGACCACGACAGCCCGGACCAGGGCGTCACCCTGGACGACTCCCAGCACCTGAAGGTGCGCCTGGACAAGCGGTCCGCGAACCGGCTGCACGGCAGCGCCTGCAACCGGCTGGCCGCGCAGCTGTACGCGACCGTGCAGGCACAGGCGACCGCCGACCTCGCGGTGGCGGAGGTGGAGCGCCCCGACGGGTCGGCGCTGTGCTCCTCCGGCCCCGGCGGCAGCGACATGTACGGGCCGGGCAATCTCATCGGTGACAGCCCGCAGCCGTACTTCATCAGCGCCGACGCCCCGCGGCGGCTGATGGAGCTGCGCCTGGGCTACGAGAAGAGCGCGTCCCCCACGGCGTCGCCGGTGCTCGGTCCGTTCGGCGGGACGAAGGCGAACCTGGACTCCGTGGCCGTGCGCCGCGACCAGACGATGGCCGCCGGCGTGCGGGACAACGGGCGCGAGCTGTACGTGGGCTCGCTCACCGACGGCTCCGGCTCCGACTTCGGCCAGCCCCTGGCGACCAGCGCCGGCAGCGGCCAGGACAACGGCCTGAGCGCGCCCAGCTGGGACGGCCTCGGCGATCTGTGGGTCGCCGACCGCAACCCGGCCGCACCGAAGCTGATGGTGCTGCCCGACGGCCGAGGGCCCGCGGTGTCCGTGGCGATGCCCGACCCCGACGGGCGGATCGACACGCTGCGGGTGTCCAGCGACGGCATGCGCGTCGCGCTGCTGGTCCAGCAGGGCGACGACACCAAGCTGGAACTGGGCCTGGTCGAGCGCACCGGCACCCTGGAGCACCCCGGCTTCACGATCGTCGGGCTGCACACGCTGACCGCTCCAGGCGAGAGCGTCGCCTCGGTCTCCTGGGCGGGCGCGAGCCGCATGGTGGCGCTGGACAGCAAGACCGCTGGGGTGCAGCAGACCGAGTACATGAACACCGACGGGTCCGTGACCACGTCCCTGCAGGGCGGCGTGGGCGAGGCCGTGTCCGTCGCGGCCTCCGAGGGCTCGGGACAGCCGCTGCTGGCCTCGTACAAGAACAGCGTGTACCTGCTGTCCACGGAGGGCGACTGGCGGCAGATCAAGCCGAAGGGCGGCAGCCCGGTCTATCCGGGCTGACCAGCGGCCCGCGGGCGGGGCCGTGGGCGCTCGCGGTGCTCCGCGGTGGTCGGTGGCGCCCCGCGGTGGCCCGCCGTGGTCTGCGCCGGGCGTGGCCGGCCGGTGGGCGTGGTCTGCGCCGGGCGTGGCCGGCGGTAGGGCCCCGGCCGGTAGGCGCCCGGCCGGTGGGTGCCCGGTCGCTTCCGCGGGGTTATCCACAGCCCTCGAACGAGTGACTGGCGGGCGCTCGCGGCCGCCCCTCACAGTGGAGTCATGCGGGGCTGGTGGCAGGAGATCGCCGGGTTGGTCCTCCCGGCGGACTGCGCGGGCTGCGGGCGTCCGCGGACGGAGCTGTGCGAGCGGTGCCGGGGTCGGCTGGGCGGGGCGGCCACGGCGCGGCGGGTGCGGCCGTCTCCCGAGCCGCCGGGGCTGCCGCCGGTCTGGGCGGTCGGGACGTACGCGGACGAGGTCCGTGCGGTGATCCTCGCGCACAAGGAGCGGGGTGCGCTGGGGCTGGCCGCGCCGCTGGGGGCCGCGCTGGCGGGGGCGGTCCGCGGCTCGGGCGCCGCGGGTCCGCTGCTGCTGGTGCCGGTGCCGTCCTCCCGCCGGGCGGTGGCGCAGCGCGGGCACGACGCCACGGTCCGGATGGCCAGGGCGGCGGCCGGTGAGCTGCGGCGCCACGGCGTCCCCGCCAGGACGCTCGCGGCGCTGCGGCAGCTGCGTCCGGTCGCCGACCAGTCCGGGCTGCCCGCGGCCCGGCGGCTGGCGAACCTGTCCGGGGCGGTGGCGGCCGCCCCGGGCCCAGCCGCACTGCTGGCGGCCGCGCCGGTGGTGCTGGTCGACGACCTCATGACCACGGGGGCGTCACTGGCGGTGGCGGCCCGGGCCGTGACCGTCGCCGGCGGCCGGGTCGCGGGAGCGGCCGTGGTGGCCGGACCGCAAGATCCATGAGAACGAGCCACATGGTCCGTGAGAACGGGCCGCACGGTCCATGACGACGAAGGGAGACGGACGAGGATCGCTCGCGGGAGCATCGCCGCAGGCAGGAGAGGGGGACGTTCACCCGGAAGGAGCTGTCGCGTCGCTGGGGATGCCGACATCCACACTCCGGGACTATGTTCGGGTGAGAGGGACGACGACACCGCGGGTGTTGATCTTCCCAGTGGGGCAGAAGGAGGTGAAAGCCGCGGCTTCGCGGTACCCGGAAGCCCCGGGGGCGGCGGAGCGGCAGCCAACGCAGCGCCGGACGGAGCTGGTATCCGTCCCGGCCAGGAAAGGGATCGCCCCTGGTCACGGGGGTGATCCGGGAACGGAGTTCTGCGTGGACATCGTCGTCAAGGGCCGCAAGACCGAGGTGCCCGAGAGGTTCCGTAAGCACGTGGCCGAGAAGCTGGACAAGATCCAGAAGCTCGACGGCAAGGTGATCAGCCTCGACGTCGAGGTGTCCAAGGAGCTCAACCCCCGGCAGGCGGACCGTTCCGACCGGGTGGAGATCACGCTGAACACCCGGGGACCGGTGGTGCGCGCGGAGGCCGCAGCCGCCGACCCGTACGCCGCGCTGGACGTCGCCGTCACCAAGCTGGAGGCGCGGCTGCGCAAGGCGGCGAGCAAGCGGCACACCCGCAGGGGCCACGCCAGGACGCCCGCCGCCGAGGTGGGCGCGGCGGTCCCCGGAGCCGCACGGCTGGACGGGGACGGCACGCTGGTGGTCGACGAGCAGCAGGGGGACGGGGTTCCGACCACCCGGTTCGGGCCGCTGGAGGTGCGCGGCGAAGGACCGCTGGTGGTCAGGGAGAAGACCCACGCCGCAGAGCCGATGGCGCTGGACCAGGCGCTCTACGAGATGGAGCTGGTCGGGCACGACTTCTACCTGTTCGTGGACAGCGAGACCAAGCTGCCCAGCGTGGTCTACCGCCGGCACGGCTACGACTACGGCGTGATCCACCTGAACGCGGACCAGGCCGGGACGCAGGCGCCGGCCGGGGCGGGCGGCGCGCTCAACCACGGCGCGTGATCGACGGCGGCTGACCGACGGCGGCCGACCGCCGTCAGGATGGCGAAGTCCGGTGCCCCCGAGGCTGCTTGGGGGCACCGCCGCCGCCCGGACGTGAAATGCTGGCCCCGTGGTGATGGTGGTCTGGAGGGGGAGTAACTGATGCCGGACTTCGAACACGGGGGCCCCGGTGAGCGCGGCCCGGCCGTGTACGGCGAACGGCCGGGGCCGCTCCGGGCCGAACCCATCAGGGTGCTCGTGGTCGACGATCACGCGTTGTTCCGCAGGGGCCTGGAGATCGTGCTGGCCACCGAGGAGGACATCGAGGTCATCGGTGAGGCGGGTGACGGCGCGGAGGCCGTGGAGAAGGCCGCCGACCTGCTGCCGGACATCGTGCTGATGGACGTGCGGATGCCCCGCCGCGGCGGCATCGAGGCGTGCACCTCCATCAAGGAGGTCGCGCCCAGCGCCAAGATCATCATGTTGACGATAAGCGACGAGGAAGCCGACCTCTACGAGGCGATCAAGGCGGGGGCGACCGGCTACCTGCTCAAGGAGATCTCCACGGACGAGGTCGCCACCGCGATCCGGGCGGTGGCCGACGGCCAGTCGCAGATCAGCCCGTCGATGGCGTCGAAGCTGCTGACCGAGTTCAAGTCGATGATCCAGCGCACCGACGAGCGGCGGCTGCTGCCCGCGCCCAAGCTCACCGACCGCGAGCTGGAGGTGCTCAAGCTGGTCGCGACCGGCCTGAACAACCGCGACATCGCCAAGGAGCTGTTCATCAGCGAGAACACCGTGAAGAACCACGTGCGCAACATCCTGGAGAAGCTCCAGCTCCACTCCCGGATGGAAGCGGTGGTCTACGCGATGCGCGAGAAGATCCTCGAAATCCGCTGATCCGCGCCCCGGCGCCCCTGACCCGCGCCCCGGCAGCTCTAGCCCCCGCCGGCCGTCCCCGCGCAGGCCCGGGCCCTGCCGCGGCAGAGCGGCGTCAGCGGCGGTCGTGGCTGCGTTTGACCGCGGCGACCAGGGGCTCGCGGAGCGTCTCGGGCAGCACCCGCTCCACCCGGGCCTCGTCGCAGCCGACCCAGCCGGCCGCCTCGGCGATGGCGTCGGCCGCGGGCTGCACCGCCTTGGGGCCGTCCAGCGAGACCTGCCGCGCCACCAGGGTGCGGCCCTCGCGCGCCGGGTCCACCCGCCCCACCAGCCTCCCGCCGGCCAGCAGCGGCATCGCGTAGTAGCCGTGGACGCGCTTGGGCTTGGGGGTGTACGCCTCCAGCCGGTGGGTGAAGCCGAAGATCCGCTCGGTGCGCGGACGGTCCCAGATCAGCGAGTCGAAGGGTGACAGCAGCGTCGTGCGGTGCCGGCCGCGCGGCTCCTCGGCCAGCGCCGCCGGGTCCGCCCAGGCCGGCCGGCCCCAGCCCTCGACCTCCACCGGGACCAGGCCCGTGCCCTCTATCACCGCCATGACCTGCTCGCCCTTGAGCCGGTGGTAGTCCGCCAGGTCGGCGCGGGTGGCCACGCCCATCGCCGCGCCCGCCTGCGCGACCAGCCGGCGCATGCACTCCGCGTCGTCGATGTCGTCGTGCAGCAGCTCGGCCGGCACCGCGCGCTCGGCCAGGTCGTACACCCGCTTCCAGCCGCGGCGCTCGGTGCACACCACCTCGCCGGTGTCGAGCAGCCACTCGACCGCGATCTTGGTCTCCGACCAGTCCCACCACGGTCCGCCGTTCTTGGCGCCGCCCAGCTGCGTCGAGGTCTGCGGGCCCTCGACCCGTAGCTGGTCGAGCACCGCGGCGCAGGACCGCTCGGCGTCGGCCAGCACGTGCCAGCGGTGGCCGCGCGCCCGCCGGGCCCGGCGGCGGAAGGCGAAATGCGGCCATTCCTCGATCGGCAGGATGCAGGCGGCGTGCGACCAGTACTCGAAGGCGTGGTTGTCCGACCAGTACGCGCGCTCCACCGGCTCCCGGCCCACCGCGCCGAGCCGTGCGTACGGGATCAGCTCGTGCGAGCGGGCGAGCACCGAGATGGTGTCCAGCTGCACCGCGCCCAGTGACCGCAGCACCCCGCGGGCGCCCGCCCGCCGGTCGGGCGCGCCCAGGAACCCCTGGGCGCGCAGGGCGATCCTGCGGGCCTGGTCGGCGGACAGGCTGAGCTGGGGAGGCGGCACGGCAGTCATGCCCCGAAGCGTAGGGCCGCCCACTGACAACCCGCCCCGACCTGCGGATTCACCC
>JAJSZB010000021.1:0-60177 GCA_050613715.1 Streptomyces sp. IBSBF 3018 | reverse complement strand
ACGTCACCCCCCGCACCGCTGCCCGTACCAGACGCCCCCGCGCCCGCCTGAAGGCCCTCGGCGCCCTCGTCGCCGCACCCGCACTGGCCGTCGGCGTCCTGCTGGCCACCGGCGGCACCGCGCACGCCGCCGCCAACCCCGGCCCCGGCTTCCCGGCGCAGTACGCCGCGCCCTACGCGGAGGTGTGGAACTCGCCGACGGCGCTGACCACCGTCCGCAACGCCACCGGGCTGAAGTACTTCACCCTCGCCTTCGTCATCGACGGCGGCGGCTGCAACGCCACCTTCAACGGCGACACCTCCGTCACCGACGCGAGCTGGACCTCGGCGATCAACAGCCTGCGCTCGGCCGGCGGCGACGTGATCGCCTCCTTCGGCGGCGCCTCCGGCACCGAGGAGGCGCTCGCCTGCACCTCGGTGGCGTCGCTGGAGACCCAGTACAAGCGGGTCATCGACGGGCTGAACCTGACCCGCGTCGACTTCGACATCGAGGGCGGCGCACTCGACAACACCACCGCCAACGACCGCCGCAACGCCGCCCTCGCCGACCTGCAGCAGCAGTACGCGGCACAGGGCAGGAAGCTCGACGTCGACTACACCCTGCCGGTCGACCCCTCGGGCCTGGAGTCCAACGCGATCAGCCTGCTGAACAACGCCAAGAGCCACAACCTGAACGTCAACCTGGTCAACATCATGACCATGGACTACGGCTCCGCGATGGACATGGGCAACGCCGCCATCTCCGCCGCCCAGGGCCTGCACACCCAGCTCGGCCAGATCTGGACCGGCAAGACCTCCGCGCAGCTGTGGGCGATGGAGGGCAACACCCCGATGATCGGGGTCAACGACACCACCAGCGAGGTGTTCTCCACCTCTGACGCGAGCGACCTGGAGAACTTCGCCAGGTCCAACGGCATACAGGAGCTGAGCTTCTGGTCCCTCGGCCGCGACAAGGCCTGCGCGAGCAACGGCCAGCTGTCCGACTCGTGCAGCGGCACCTCCCAGTCGGCGTGGCAGTTCTCCGGCACCTTCAACGCGATCACCGGCGGGGGCGGCACCACCCCGCCGTCCGGCGGGGCCACGGGTGCGATCCGGTCCGGTTACGCGGGCAAGTGCGTGGATGTCGCGGGGGCGAGCAGCGCGAACGGTGCGGCGGTGCAGCTGTACGACTGCAACGGGACGAACGCGCAGAGCTGGACGGTGGGTTCGGACGCGACGCTCAAGGCTCTGGGCAAGTGCATGGACGTGACCGCGGCCGGCACGGCCAACGGCACGACGGTGCAGCTGTACGACTGCAACGGGACGGCCGCCCAGAAGTGGCACGCCTCCGGGTCGACCCTGGTCAACGACGGCTCGGGCAAGTGCCTGGACGCCACCGGGCCCAGCTCGGCCAACGGCACCCGGCTGCAGATCTGGGACTGCTTCGGCGGCACGAACCAGCAGTGGACCCTGCCTTCCTGAGCACCCCTCCCGAGCGCCCCTCACGACCGGCCGTCCTGACCGGCCCTCGTGTGACCCGAACGGCGGTGGGCGCGCCGGGCCGGCAGGCTCCGGGAAGCCCCGGCGCGATCGCGCGGTTCACTGTGACCACAGGCGCCGCGCAAGCGCGCCCACCGCCGTCACCGAGGAAACCGAACAGGAGACCTGATGAACACCGCGGAACTGCTCGCCGACGCCTTCGGGCGGATCAAGGAGAACGTGCACGGCGCCGTCGAGGGGCTGACCGCCGAGGAGACCGCGCACGTGGTCGAGCCCGGCGCCAACACCGTCGCCTGGCTGGTCTGGCACCTCACCCGGGTCCAGGACGACCACGTCGCCGACGTGGCCGGCTACGAGCAGACCTGGACCGCCGACGGCTGGGAGAAGCGCTTCGGCCTGCCCTTCGCCGCCGGGGCCACCGGCTACGGCCACAGCCCGCAGGACGTGGCGAAGGTCCGGGTGGACGACCCTGCGCTGCTCACCGACTACTACGACGCCGTCCACGAGCGGACCCTCGGCTACATCCGGGGACTGTCCGAGGCCGACTTCGACCGGATCGTCGACGAGCGCTGGGACCCGCCGGTGACCCTCGGCGTCCGCCTGGTCAGCGTGCTCGACGACGACATCCAGCACGCGGGACAGGCCGCCTTCCTGCACGGCCTGCTGGTACGCCGCCGCTGACCGGACCGCCGGAGGCCGTACGCCCCCTCGCGCGCCCCCGGTGACCCCGGTCGACCTGCCGGTGCCCCCTGCCCGATGATAGAGTTACTTAACCTAAGTTAAGTATGAGTAACTGCCACTCGGGTGGGGAGCACCGGCCACATGGCTACCGAAGACGAAGCAGCCACACGAATACAGCGGAGGACCCCGCGATTCGACACCAGCCACCCGCACTACAAGTGGATAGCGCTGTCCAACACCACGCTGGGCATGCTCATCGCCACGATCAACTCCTCGATCGTGCTGATCTCGCTGCCGGCCATCTTCAACGGCATCGGCCTCAATCCGCTGGAACCGGGGAACGTCAGCTACCTGCTGTGGATGCTGATGGGCTACATGCTCGTCACCGCCGTCCTGGTCGTCACCCTCGGCCGGCTCGGTGACATCCTCGGCCGCGTCAAGATCTACAACGCCGGCTTCCTGATCTTCACCGTCACCTCGGTGATCCTTTCCGTCGACCCGATGCACGGCGGCGGCGGCGCGCTCTGGCTGATCGGCTGGCGGGTCGCCCAGGCGGTCGGCGGCTCCATGCTGATGGCCAACTCGGCGGCGATCATCACCGACGCCTTCCCGGCCCGCCAGCGCGGCATGGCGCTCGGCGTCAACATGGTCGCCGGCATCGCCGGCTCCTTCATCGGCCTGGTCCTCGGCGGCCTGCTCGCCGAGTGGAACTGGCGCTCCATCTTCTGGGTGAACGTGCCGATCGGCCTGATCGGCACCGTCTGGGCGTACCGCTCGCTGCACGACACCGGGCTGCGCCGCCCGGCCAAGATGGACTGGTGGGGCAACGTCACCTTCGCCGTCGGCCTGACCGCGCTGCTGGCCGGCATCACCTACGGCATCCAGCCCTACGGCGGCCACACCATGGGCTGGACCAACCCCTGGGTGCTGGCCGGGCTCATCGGCGGCGTGCTGATGCTCGTCGTCTTCTGCCTGATCGAGGCCCGGGTCGCGGAGCCGATGTTCCCGCTCGGGCTGTTCCGCAACGTCAGCTTCGCCGGCGGCAACGCGGCCACCCTGCTCGGCTCCATCGCGCGCGGCGGCCTGCAGTTCATGCTGATCATCTGGCTGCAGGGCATCTGGCTGCCGCTGCACGGCTACGACTACGCCGACACCCCGCTGTGGGCCGGCATCTACCTGCTGCCGCTGACCGTCGGCTTCCTGGCCGCCGGGCCCATCGCCGGCGCGCTGTCCGACCGTTACGGCGCCCGGCTGTTCGCCGCGGCGGGCTTCGTGGTGATGGCCGGCTCGTTCGCCGGGCTGCTGCTGATCCCCACCGACTTCAGCTACTGGGTCTTCGCCCTGGTGGTCTTCCTCAACGGCCTGGGCGGCGGCCTGTTCGCCGCGCCGAACACCTCGATCATCATGGCGAGCGTGCCGCCGGAGGCCCGCGGCGCCGCGTCCGGCATGCGCGCGACCTTCCAGAACGCGGGGATGGTGCTGTCCATCGGCGTCTTCTTCTCGCTGATGGTGGCGGGCCTGGCCGGATCGCTGCCCGGCACCCTCAGCTCCGGGCTCACCGCACAGGGAGTGCCGGCGGCGAACGCCCACCAGATCGCCAACCTGCCGCCGGTCGGCACGCTCTTCGCCGCGTTCCTCGGCTACAACCCGATCCAGGAGCTGCTCGGGCCCGACCTGCTCGGCAAGCTGCCGGCCGGCAACGCGCACACCCTCACCGGCCGGGAGTTCTTCCCGCACCTGATCTCCGGGCCGTTCCACGACGGACTCGTCGTGGTGTTCTCCCTGGCGATCGTGATGTCCTTGGTCGCGGCGGCGGCATCCCTGATCCGCAGCCGCAAGGCCCGCGCACAGGGCTGAGACCGGACGTCACCTGGGAGGCGCCCCGCCATGACCGACACCCGACCGGGGCGGGACGCCCTCCCGACGCCCTCCGGCGCGGCCGGCGGCCCCCCGCCGCCGGCCACCGCGGTGGACCGGCTGCGGCTGATCGTCGCCCGGCTGTACCGGCAGCTCGCCCAGGCATCGGGCGACGACCTGGACCTCACCTACGCGCAGCTGTCCGCGCTGGCACGGGTCCAGGTGCACGGGCCGCTGCGGCTGGGCGAACTGGCCGCGCTCGAACAGGTCGCCGCGCCCTCGCTGACCCGCACGCTGCGGCCGCTGTCGGCCGCCGGGCTGCTCAGCAAGGAGGCCGACCCGTCGGACGGACGCTCGCTGCTGGTGTCGGTCACGCCGAAGGGCGAGGCGCACCTGGAGCGCATCCGGCGGGAACGCTCCGAGCTGCTGTCCCGGCGGATGGCCCGGCTCTCGCCGGAGCACAGCGCGGCGCTGCTCGCCGCGCTGCCCGCGCTCGAACAGCTCCTGACCGAGGGCGAGGACCCCGCGCCGCCGGCCGGCTGACGAGCGCCGTCGCGGGCCCATACGGCGCGCGGCGACGGCCCGCCGTCCGGGGCGGCCGCGGCGACGGCCGGCGACGGCCGTCACCACCTGACGACGGCCGGCTGCGTCCGCTCCCGCCCCCGTCACGCCGTGGAATCGGGCCTGCTGCCGCCGGGCTCCAGCGGCGGCGCCGCGACCCCGCAGTGCGCCGTGCACTCCGGGCGGGCCCGCGCGGCCGGGGCGCGCACCCCGGCCGGCTGCGCGGCGCCCTCGCCGGGCTTCTCGTCCGTACCGCCCTCGACCGCCTCCTCCAGCGCGCCGCGCGGCACCAGGACCGCCGCGAGCAGCGCCGCCAGCGCGCACAGGCCCGCGCAGATCGGCATGGCGCGGCCGAACGCCGAGTCGACCTTGTGCGGCGAGCGGTACGCCTGGTCCGACAGCCCGATCAGCAGCGGCAGCGCGGCGACGACCAGCAACTGGGCGATGCGGGCCGCCGCGTTGTTGACGCCGCTGGCCACCCCCGCGTGGTCCACGTCCACCGAGGCGAGCACCGTCGCGGTCAGCGGCGCCACGAACAGGCTCATGCCCAGACCCTGCACCACCACCGCGGGCAGCACGTCCAGCCAGTACGACGTCGCCCCCGGCGAGACCCGGGTCAGCAGCAGCATGCCCGCCGCGGCCACCAGCGGCCCCACCGTCAGCGGCAGCCGCGGCCCGATCCGCTGGGCCAGCGCCCCGGCGGGCGCCGACAGCAGCAGCATCAGCACCGTCACCGGCAGCGTCGCCAGACCCGCCCGCAGCGCGCTGTAGCCGGCCGCGATCTGCAACTGCACCGGCAGCACGAACAGCACCCCGCCGATCGCCGCGTACAGGCACACCGTCACCAGGTTCATCGCCGAGAACAGCCGGGAGGAGAACACCGTCAGCGGCAGCATCGGGTGCCGGCGCCGCCGCTCGGTCCACAGGAACGCCGCGCCGCACGCCAGGCCCCCGGCCGCGGGCAGCACCACCGTCAGCACCGAGGGATGCGCCGAGCCCGCGATCAGCGCGTAGGTGATCCCGGCCAGGGCCAGCGCCGCCAGCGCCGCCCCCGGCACGTCGAAGCTCCCCGACGCGCCCCGGTCCCGGCTCTCCGGCACATGCCGCACCGCGATCGCCACGACCACCGCAGCCACCGGCACATTGACGTAGAAGATCCACCGCCAGCCCGGCCCGTCCACCAGATAGCCGCCGAGGAACGGGCCGACCGCGCCGGCCACCCCGCCGAGCCCGGACCACGCGCCGACCGCCCTGGCCCGGTCCTGCGGCCGGAACGTGGACTGCACTAGGGCCAGCGACCCGGGCGTCAGCAGCGCCCCGCCCACCCCCTGCAACGCGCGGGCCGCGATCAGCATCCCGCCGTTCTGCGCGGCCCCGCACAGCGCCGAGGCCAGCGCGAACCACACCACGCCGACGACGAAGACCCGCCGCCGCCCGTAGCGGTCGCCGAGCCCGCCGCCGAGCAGGATCAGTCCCGCCAGGGTCAGCAGATAGCCGTTCACCGTCCACTGCAGCGTCGCCAGCGAGGCGCCCAGGTCCTCGCCCAGGCGCGGCAGCGCGATGTTCACCACCGTGCCGTCCAGCATCGCCATGCCCGAGCCCAGCACCGAACAGGCCAGCACCCAGCGCCCGGTGGCCGAAGCCAGCCGCACGCCCCCGCCGGCCTGCGACGCCTGCGCCGTCGTCATCGCCCCGCCTCTCCCGATCCGCCGTGAGCTTCCCGTCACAGTGTGCGCCGTACCGCGGCCGGTCGCCGCCGACCCGGCGGGGGAGCGCGGGACAATGGCCCGGCGGACGGGAGTCCCGCCCCGGTGCGCGAGCGCGCCGGCCGGGCCGCCGGCCGCAGCACGACCCGACGGACGCGACGAAGGAGACAGCGGATGCCGCACGAGCGTGCCGGACAGCCGGCCGGGCCCGACGACCTGGTGGACGTTCCCCGCCTGGTCACCGCCTACTACGCTCTGCACCCCGAACCCGGCGACCCGGCGCAGGCGGTGGCCTTCGGCACCTCGGGGCATCGCGGGTCGTCACTGGCCACCGCCTTCAACGAGGACCACATCGCCGCCACCAGCCAGGCCATCTGCGACTACCGGGCCCGGCAGGGCACCGACGGGCCGCTGTTCCTCGGCGCCGACACCCACGCCCTGTCCGAGCCGGCCCGGGTGACCGCACTGGAGGTGTTCGCCGCCAACGGCGTCACCGTGCTGATCGACACGCACGACGGCTACACCCCGACCCCGGCCGTCTCGCACGCGATCCTCACCCACAACCGCGGCCGCACCCAGGCCCTGGCCGACGGCGTCGTGGTCACCCCCTCGCACAACCCGCCCACCGACGGCGGCTTCAAGTACAACCCGCCCACCGGCGGCCCGGCCGCCTCCGACGCCACCGGCTGGATCCAGGACCGCGCCAACGCGCTGATCGCCGACGGCCTGTCCGGCGTGCGCCGCATCCCCTACCGCCGCGCGCTGGCCGCCGACACCACCGGGCGGCACGACTTCCTCGGCCACTACGTCGACGACCTGCCCTCGGTGCTGGACCTGGAGGCGGTGCGCCGCGCCGGGGTGCGCATCGGCGCCGACCCGCTCGGCGGCGCCTCGGTCGCCTACTGGGGCCGGATCGCCGAACGCCACGGCCTGGACCTGACCGTCGTCAACCCGGCCGCCGACCCCACATGGCGGTTCATGACGCTGGACTGGGACGGCAAGATCCGGATGGACTGCTCCTCGCCGTACGCGATGGCCTCGCTGATCGCGCGCAAGGACGACTACCAGGTGGCCACCGGCAACGACGCGGACGCCGACCGGCACGGCATCGTCACCCCCGACGGCGGCCTGATGAACCCCAACCACTACCTGGCCGTCGCCATCGACTACCTGGTCGGACACCGCGACCGATGGAGCCCCGAACTCGCCGTCGGCAAGACCCTGGTGTCCTCCTCGATGATCGACAAGGTCGTCGCCGGACTCGGCCGGCCGCTGACCGAGGTGCCGGTCGGCTTCAAGTGGTTCGTGGACGGCCTGATCGGCGGCACCCTCGCCTTCGGCGGCGAGGAGTCGGCCGGCGCCTCCTTCCTGCGCCGCGACGGCAGCGTGTGGACCACCGACAAGGACGGCATCCTGCTGGCACTGCTCGCCGCCGAGATCACCGCGGTGACCGGCCGCACCCCCTCGCAGGCCTACGCGGACCTGACCGCGAAGTTCGGCGCGCCCTCGTACGCGCGCATCGACGCGCCCGCCGACCGCGAGCAGAAGGCCGTACTGGCCAAGCTGTCCGCCGAGCAGGTGCCGGCCCGCGAACTGGCCGGCGAGCCGGTCACCGCGGTCCTCACCGAGGCGCCCGGCAACGGCGCCGCGCTCGGCGGCATCAAGGTCTGCACGGACAACGCCTGGTTCGCCGCCCGCCCCTCGGGCACCGAGGACGTCTACAAGGTCTACGCCGAGTCCTTCCTCGGCGACGACCACCTGGCCCGGGTGCAGGAGGAGGCGAAGGCGATCGTCGCCGACGCGCTCGGCGGCTGACGGACCGACGCGCGGTGGCCGACGGGACCCGCGCGGCTGACGGACCCCGCGGCCGACGGACCCGCGCGCGGCGGCGCGCGCCCGCGCCGGCCTCAGGCGAGCTGAGCCGCCTGGAGGCCGGCGTAGGCGCCGCCGCCGCGCAGCAGTTCGGCGTGCGAGCCGATCTCGGCGATCCGGCCCTCGTCCAGCACCACGATCCGGTCCGCGTTCCTGATCGTGGACAGCCGGTGCGCCACCACGAAGACCGTACGGCCGCGCACCAGCCGGGTCAGCGCCTGCTGCACCAGCGCCTCGGAGCGCGAGTCCAGCGCCGAGGTCGCCTCGTCCAGGATCAGCACCCGCGGGTCGCGGATCAGCGCGCGGGCGATCGCCAGCCGCTGCTTCTGGCCGCCGGACAGCCGTGCGCCGCGCTCGCCGACCACCGTGTCCAGGCCCTGCGGCAGCCGGTCGATGAACTCCAGCGCGTTGGCGTCCCGCAGCGCCGCGCGCACCGTCTCCTCCGGCACGCCGTCCGGCATCCCGTAGGTGACGTTCTCCCGGACGCTGCCCTCGAACAGGATCGACTCCTGCGGCACCACCGACAGCCAACTGCGGTAGTCGCGCAGGTCCATGGTCTCCATGTCGACGCCGTCCAGCAGGATCCGGCCGCGGGTCGGCCGCAGGAAGCCGATCACCAGGTTGAGCACCGTGGACTTGCCCGCGCCCGAGCCGCCGACCAGCGCGATGGTCTCGCCCGGCCGCACGTCCAGGTCGAAGCCGGTGATCGACGGCCGGTCGCTCTCGGGGTAGGTGTGCTCGACGCCGCGGAACTCGAACCGGCCGACCACGCCGGTCACCGCGGCCTTGCCGTCGTTCTGCTCCAGGTCGGGCGCCTGCAGCACCTCGCCGATGGAACGCACCGACTCCAGGCCCTTGCCGATCTGCGGGGTCAGCGTCAGCAGCGTCGTCACCGAGCCGGTGAGGCTGGAGAAGTAGGCGCTGAGCATCACCACCGTGCCCGGCGTGACGCTCAGCCAGCCGTAGTAGGCCACCAGCGCGGAACCGGCCAGGCAGGCCACGCCGATCGCGTTGAGCAGGATCCAGGCGATCGAGCCGAACCAGCCGTTCAGCCGGTCCAGCCGCAGCCCGGCGTGCAGCACTTCGCCCAGGGTCCTGTCCACCCGGTGCAGCGCGGTGTTCTCCAGGCCGTGTGCCCGGGTGATCGGGATCAGCGTGGTCATCTCGCTGACCCGCGAGGACAGTTGCTCGACCTGCTGGCGGAACATCTCGTTGCGGTCGCGCAGCCGCTGCCGCAGCTTGACCACCAGCAGCGCCGAGGCGGGCACCACGACCAGATAGACCGGCAGGAACGCCGGCGCCTGGAGGCCGATCACCACCAGGCCGCCGGAGAGCGTGGCGACCGCCGCCAGCCCGTTGTCCGCGGTCTGCTGGGCCGCGGTCTCTATGGTCTCGACGTCGCGGATCACCTTCGCCTGCAGCACGCCCGCGCTCACCCGCGAGTGGTAGCCGATGGACAACTGCTGCATGCGGTGGCACAGCGCGGTGCGCAGCCGGGTGCCGGTGCGCCGGATCGACCCCTGCATGCACCGCACGTACGCCAGATGCAGCGGCAGGTTGAGCACCAGGATCACCAGCAGCACCGCGGCGTTCCACCACAGCACCGACACCGGCTTGTGCTGGACCACCACGTCCACCACGTTCGCCGTGATGAGCGGCAGCAGCCAGACGGGCGTGTGCTTGCCGAGGAAGGCCAGCACCGCCAGGCCCACCCGGCCGCGGTCGGGGTGGAAGAGGTAGAGGAGGGTACGGACGGGGTGCTCGCCACGGTAGCGGTGGCTGAGCGTGCCGTGCGACAACGCCATTGCGGGGCTCCTCGGAACACGACGGATCACGTCTGCGCAGGACCGCCCCCGGACGCGCGCGGCGCCGGGGGCGTGGATCGCTGCGCGCACGGCGGTCGCTTCCGCGCCGAAGCGTCCATGCGCGCGCATGAAATGATAGGGGCCGGGCGCTCCGCCGCGCCCGGCCCCTGCCTCGTCGTCCCAGTTCGCGGCGCCCCGTCATCGGTTCGACGGCTCCGCCGCCGTGCGGGGAGCGCCATGGGGAACCGCGACGGGGTACGCGGCGGTCCCGGTCACCCCGGGCACCCCGGGCGGTGGATCAGGCCGAGGCTCCCGCGGCGGCTCCGGCACCGGCCCCGGCGAGTGCGGCGATGCGCGCGGCGCGGCCCGGGCGCGAGCGGCGGTAGAGCACCGCGCCGCCGAGCAGCAGGCCGGCGCTCGCCGCGGCGATCCCGCCCAGCCCGTCGGCGCCGGTGTGCGCGAGCGTCGGGGCCACGGCGCGCTCGACCGGCGCCGTCTGCGGCACCGGCGCGTTGTGCACGGGCTCGGGCGCGGCCGCCGGAGCGGGCGGCCGCGGCGCCTCGCCGTTCACCGCGGTGTTGCCGGTCGACGGGTTGCCGACGCCGACCACGTTCACCGAGTTGCCCGTGATGTTCACCGGCAGGTCGATCGGCAGCAGCACCGAGTTGCCGGACAGCAGGCCGGGGGAGCCGTGCGCGCCGCCGGCCGCGTGCGCGCCGCCCACGTCGCCGCCGTCCGCGCCCGGGGCGGCGGCATGGGCGCCTGAGGGCCGCCGCGGGCCGCCGTTCACCACGTCGGCGGGCGCTCCCTCCTCGTCGGCGGGCGCACCCGCGTGCCGGCCGCGCGTGGGTGCGGCGGAGCGCGCGGGGGAGACGGACGCGGAGCCGGCGTGCCGCGCCGCGGCGTCCGCCGGCGACGAAGCGGAGGTGTTCGCGCAGGAGTTGCCGGACGCGGGGTCGAGCAGGCCGACGACGTCCAGGGTGTTCCCGCACACGTTGACCGGCACGTTCACCGGCACCTGCACGGAGTTGCCCGACAGGACGCCGGGCGAGCCCGCCGCGGCGCCCTCGGCCGCCGCGTCGGCCTGCGCGTAGCCCGCGCAGCCCAGCACGCCGCCCGCGACCATCGCGGTGACGAGTCCCTTTCGGGCGACCTTGTTCATACGTTCCCTGCCTTCCGGAAGTGCCGCACGGGCCGGCTGGTCCGTGCCGGCGGACCCGGTGTCCGCATCGGGAACAACGCCGCTGTCGGCCATTCAGGTCATCCGGACGCGCACATTCATCCCATCGGGTGAGCGCGACGTGCCCGTGTTCGCCCGCCTCCGGTAGGGGGTCCGAGGGGCTCTGCGGCGGGGAGCCCGCGCCCGCGGCGCGTCACGCGGCGGTGCCCTCCACGGCCACCGGCTGCCCGGTGAACGCGTGCCGCTCCACGTGGTCGCGCGCCGCGGCCAGCGCCGCGGTTATCTCCCTGGTCCCCGTCGACACGCACAACGTGTAGGCGGTGTCCTGCAGTTCGCGCTCCAGTCGCGGCCCGGCGCCGTCGCCCCGCTCGGCGGTGTCCCGGAGTGTCTCGTAGCGTTCGAGCAGTGTGCGCAGTACCGTCGGGTGGGCCATCAGCATCGCGGCAGACTCCTTGCGGCTGGGTCGGGGATTCGAAGCGCGCCTGCCCGGCCGGCGCGGGTCCATGCACACTGCATCCGAAATTTTTCCCCGCCCCCGCTGGCGCCGCGCTCCGCCGCCCGGCGTCCGGCGCCCCGCGTCCCACCGCCCGCGTGACGCCGGATCAGCCGCCGGTCGGCCGGCGGACCAGTCGCCGGTCGGCTGCCGGACCAACTGTCGGATCAGTCGATGCCGCGCAGGATGTGGGTCTCCGTCGGATCGTCCTCGTAGCCGGCGAGCCGGATCGGGGCGCACCGGGACCAGGCGTCGAAGGGATGCTCATGGTCGGTCAGGGGGCCGCCGTCGGCGGCGCGTTCCGCCGCCTCTTCCTCGCGTGTGAGCTGGTCGGATGACACCGCGCACTCCTTAACGTCGCGTGGCCCGGAAACGCCGGACGCGGCCGTGTCGTCCGCGCCGTCGTGCCCGGGCGGGTCTGCTCCCCGGAGGGTCCGGGAAGTCCTCGGTCGGGCGAAGCGGACGCGGTGGCGCCGTGGGCGCCCCGTGCCGCACGGGCGACGGCGGGGCGGTGCCGGAAGCGCGGCCGTGGTGGCGACTCGTTCCGGGACGGGCTCCAGGGGTCCGCAGCGGTCGCATGCCGTCCCCGGGAGCCGGTTCGTCCCGCACAGCGTATGCCGGGGCGCACCCCGTCACCAGCCGGTTTTCCGCCCGGCCCGGCCACCCGGCGGCCGGCGCCCGGGGCTTGGTTGCTACGGTTTCCCGTGCTCAACAGCGAGAAGGACCGCAGCGGCAGGGCCCGGCGCGCCCGGCCGGACACTGGGCCGTCCGGGGCACCGCCGGCTCCCGGCGCCGAGCGCTCCCGGTGGGCCCGGATGCTCGCCGACATCACCCCGCTGCGCGAGCACCCCGACTTCCGGCGGCTGTGGTTCGGCAACACCGTGTCGTACATGGGCCAGCAGATGACCGCGATGGCCGTCGCGCTCCAGGTCTACGCGATCACCGGGTCGAGCTTCTACGTCGGTCTGGTCGGCCTGTGCTCGCTGGTCCCGCTGATCGTGTTCGGCCTCTACGGCGGCGCGGTCGCCGATGTCGTGGACCGGCGCAGGCTGGGCCTGGCCAGCGCCTTCGGCGCCACGCTGCTGTCGGGCGCGCTGGCCGCCGTCGCGATCGCCGGTCTGCGGCACGTGGGCGTGCTGTACGCGATCGTCGCCCTGCAGGCGGTGTGCTTCGCGATGAACTCGCCCGCCCGGTCCTCGATGATCCCCCGGCTGCTGCCGGCCGAGCAGCTCCCGGCGGCGAACGCGCTCGCGTCGCTGGCCGGCGGCGTGGGGCAGATGGCCGGGCCGATGCTCGGCGGCGTCTTCGTCGGCCTGTGGGGCTACCAGGCGGCGTACCTCATCGACGTGGCGGCGTTCACCGCCTCGCTGTACGCGATGTGGCGGCTGCCGGCGATGCTGCCCGGCGAGGAGGGCGCGGTCCGCGCCGCGGGCGCGCGAGGCGCTGCCGGTGCGGGTGGCGCCGCCGGCGCGGGAAGCGTGGGCGGCGCGGCCGGGGCCGGGAGGCTGCGGGGCGGCGGTGCGGGAACGGTTCGCCGCAGACCGTCCGTGCTGGAGGGGCTGCGCTACCTCGCCTCGCGCCCCAACCTGCGCACCACCTTCGTCTCCGACCTGTGCGCGATGGTGCTGGCACAGCCGCGCGTGCTGTTCCCCGCCGTCGCCGGGCTCTGGTACGGCGGCGGCACCCGCACGGTGGGCCTGCTCGCGGCCGCGCCCGCGGTCGGCGCGCTGCTCGGCAGCGTGTTCTCCGGCTGGCTCGGCCGGGTCCAGCGCCAGGGCTTCGCGGTGCTGGTCGCCGTCGGCTCGTGGGGAGCGGCCGTCGCGGTCTTCGGCCTCACCCGCAACCTGCTGCTCGGGCTGCTCTTCCTGGCCGTCGCGGGCTGCGCGGACACGATCTCCATGGTGTTCCGCAACACCATGCTCCAGGCCGCCGCGCCCGACGACATGCGCGGCCGGCTCCAGGGCGTCTTCCTCGTGGTCGTGGTCGGCGGCCCCCGGCTCGGCGACTTCCTCGCCGGCTCCGCGGCCGACCTCTTCTCGCCCGCCGCGGCCGTCGTGGGCGGCGGGATCGCCTGCATCGCCGCGATCGTCCTGGTCGGAGTTTTCCAGCGCGGGTTCGCGTCCTACACCGCGCGCCGGCCGGTCGCCTGAGGTCGCCCGAAGCCGGTCGCTCCAGCGGCTCCGGCCGCCCGGCCCCGCGGGGTGCGTCGCCGGGCGCGTCGCGTCCGCCGGCGCCGCGCGGTGCCGGGAGCCCGGGCAGTGACGCGGCGGAAGCGGTCTCAGTCCAGCGGCCCGACGTACACCCAGCGGCCGTCCTCACGGGCGAAGAGGCTGTTCTCGTGCTGCTCACCGGGTCGGCCGCCGGCCCGGTAGTGCGCGGTGAACTCGACCGTCCCCTCGGTGTGGAACGCGGAACCGCCGGTCGAGCCCAGCACGTCGAGCCCGGTCCAGCGCACACCCCGGTCCAGCTCCAGTTCGGCCGGGCGGGTCGCGGACGCCCAGGTCCGGAGCAGGTACGCGGCGTCCCCCACGGCGAACGCCGCGTACCGCGACCGCATCAGCCGCTCCGCCGTGGGCGCCGCCGCCCGCCCGCCGTGGAAGGCGCCGCAACACGCCGCGTACGCCTCGCCCAGCCCGCACGGACACGCGGCAGAACCGTCCGTGCCGGACGACGGGGACGCCGCGGACGAACCGGACGACACGCGGGCCCCGCCGGCCGGGCGGGCGGGGCGCTTGCTACGTCTCACCATCCTCCGATTCTGCCGGACCCCCGGACGGGCCCGTGCGGACCCCGGGTCGCGGTGGCCGTGGTGGTCGAGGACGGCTCGCCCCCGGCCCGGCCCGTGCGGATCCCGGCGCCTGTCCGCGGGACCCAGCCGGGACGTGCGCTCGCGCGGGCGACCCGGCGCGCGGCGGGAGCGCGCGCACCCGGGTCCACCGGACGGGACGCACCCGTTCGGCGGAAAGCCGGGTTTCCCCCGGCGTGGTCCGGAAATGCGCTGACCATGGCGCACACCGGGTCGGCGACGGACCGGGGGCGCGGGCTGCGTGCGGGGCCCGCCTCCGGGACGTCCGCGCACGGCGGCCCCGCCCGCCGGCCGGCCACGGGCGCGCCCCTGCCCGTACGAGCGGCCCTTGTCGCCGCCCGCGCCGCCGCACCGCACCCCGCACGTACTCCGGAAGGAACCGTCGTGAGCACTCCGCAGGACCAGTCACCGATCCCGACGCCGACCCCGGCCCAGGCATCGGATCAGCCGGCCGACCCGGCCGCGCAGGTCGCCGTCACCCTCGCGAGCTGCGCCACCGACGACGCGCGGGCGATCTTCGCCGCGCTGCACACCACGTTCCCCGCCGACCGCGAGCCGGGCGACAAGCCGTCCGACGAGGAGGGCGAGGGCCATGTGGTGTGGGCCGCGACGTTCGACGTCTCGCGCACCCTCGGGCTGCCCGGCCCGGCACGGCTGAGCGAGCCGGTCACCGTCACCGCGCAGGGCGGCTACCGCGCGGTGGACCGCCTCCGCGAGGGCCTCGCCGAGGCGTTCGCGGTACGCGTCGTCGGCACGGCCTCCGGCGACCAGGAGGAAGAGGTGCAGCTCCGGCTCGACAACCAGTGAGCGCCCGGCCGCCGACCGTTCGATCCCCGCCGCCGGCGTCCGCCGACCCGCCGCCGCTCGTCCACCGGTGAGGCCCCGGCGGACGGCCCGGCCGCGAGCGGCCGGGCGTAGAGGCATGCCCGGGCCGGTCGCGCGCCGTCGCGCGCTGCCGCCCGCGCCGATGCCGGGTCCGGCCTCAGCGCCGGGCGTGCCGTACCGCGCCCGCGGACTCCGGCGCGGGCCCGGCGGACCCGTTCGCGGGCTCTCCGAACTGACGCGACGGCTCGGCGGGCTCGTGCGCGGGCTCCGCGGTGCGGCGGGTGAAGACCACCTCGCGCGCCGCGCCCAGCGCCGTCGCGACCGCGCCGAGCAGCACCGCGTCCTCGCCCAGCGCGCTGGCCGCCACCCGCGGCCGCAGCGGGGTGAGGTCGCGGAGCGTCGCGTCGACCGTGCGCAGCAGCAGGTCGGCGCTGTGGCCGACGCCGCCGCCGAGGACCACCAGGTCGGGGTCGAGCACGGCGGCCACCGCGGCCACGGTGTGCGCGAGCCGCTCGCCCTCCTGCCGGACGGCCGCCACGGCCGCCGGATCGCCGGAGCGGGCCGCCTCGAAGACCGCCTTGGCGGTGAGCGGCCCCGCCGCGCCGGAGCCGACGCCGAGGCCGCGGGCGGTACGTACCACCGCCTCCGCCGACACCGCGTCCTCCAGGATGCCGGGCGAGCGGGCCGGCCAGGGCAGGTAGCCGATCTCGCCGGCCGCGCCGTGCGCGCCGGTGAACAGCCGCCCGTCGGCCACGATGCCCATGCCGAGCCCGGTGCCGATCATCACGTAGACGAAGAGCCTGCTGCCCGCGCCGACGCCGAAGGAGTGCTCGCCCAAGGCCGCGAGGTTGGCGTCGTTGTGCACGGCGAGCGGCACACCGAGCCGTTCGCGCATCCGGTCCACCAGCCCGGCCCGGCCCCAGCCGGGCAGGTGCGCGGAGTAGCGGACCCGGCGCTCGGCCGGGTCGTAGACGCCGGGCGTGCCCACCACGGCGTGCACCACCCGCGCCGCCGGCACGCCGGACCCGGCGACCACGTCCCGCGCGGTCGCCACCACCAGGTCCGCCATCGCCCCGGAGGTACGCGCCCGGTTGCGCACGTCGCGCCGCGCGACCACGGCGCCGTCGAGGTCGGCCAGCGCGACGCGCAGCCAGTCGCGGCCGATGTCGACGCCGAGCGCGTAGCCCGCCGACGGGTCGGGCGCGTACAGGACGGCGGCGCGGCCGCGCTCCGGGGCGTGCCGGCCCGCCTCGCGGACCAGCCCCGCCGCGGCGAGCGCGGCCAGCGCGCTGGAGACGGTCGGCTTCGACAGCCCGGTGTCGCGGGCCAGCTGGGCCCGGGACGCGGGTGCGGCGCGGAGCCGTTCGAGCAGCAGCCGCTCGTTGGAACTGCGCAGGCGCTGCTGGTTCCAGGGCCGCTCGGCGTGGCGCTCGCTGCTGGTCATGGAGGGAATTGTCACGCATGTTCCGGGCGGCGGACGGCGGTCCCGGCGGACCCGGTGACATCCCTTGACGCATTTAGTAAGGGAACTTAACTTGAACGCTCCCGACCCCGGCCGAGGAGCACCCCCATGTCCGGCAGTCCCGCCCCCGCCGGCGGTTTCGTCCGCCGCATCGGCCTCTTCCAGGCCACCACGATCAACATGAGCCAGATGTGTGGCATCGGGCCCTTCGTCACCATCCCGCTCATGGTCGGCGCGTTCGGCGGCCCCCAGGCCGTCCTCGGCTTCGTCGCCGGCGCCGTGCTCGCCCTGGCCGACGGACTGGTGTGGGCGGAGCTGGGCGCGGCCATGCCCGGCTCCGGCGGCTCCTACGTCTACCTGCGGCAGGCGTTCCAGTACCGCACCGGCCGGCTGATGCCGTTCCTGTTCGTGTGGACCGCGATGCTCTTCATCCCGCTGATCATGTCCACCGGCGTGGTCGGCTTCGTGCAGTACCTCGGCTACCTCGCGCCGCACATGGGCAGGACCACCGGCGACCTGATCGGCCTGGCGATGATCGCCCTGGTCATCGGCCTGCTGTGGCGGGGCATCGAGCACATCGCGCGGATCACCGCGGTCATGTGGGCGGTGATGATCGCCTCCGTGCTGCTGGTGATCGTCGCCGCGGCCACCGACTTCTCCGGGCACCTGGCGTTCACCTACCCCGACCACGCCTTCGCGCTGGGCACCGGCCACTTCTGGACCGGCTTCGCCGGCGGCCTGACCATCGGCGTCTACGACTACCTCGGCTACAACACCACCGCCTACATGGGCGCCGAGATCAAGAACCCCGGCCGGGTGCTGCCGCGCTCCATCGTCTACTCGATCCTCGGCATCATGACGATCTACCTGCTGCTGCAGATCGGCACCCTGGGTGTCATCGACTGGCACCGGATGACCGACCCGCACGACATCGCCTCCAGCTCCGTCGCCTCGGCGGTGCTGGAGAAGACCTGGGGCAAGGGCGCCGCCGACACCGTCACGGTGCTCATCCTCGTCACCGCCTTCGCCTCGGTCTTCACCGGTCTGCTCGGCGGCTCCCGGGTGCCCTACGACGCGGCCCGCGAGAAGGTGTTCTTCCGGCCCTTCGGCACGCTGCACCCGCGCCACCGCTTCCCGGTGTGGGGGCTGGCCACCATGGGCGTGGTCACCGCGGCCGGCTTCCTGATCGGCCGCCACACCGACCTGCAGACCCTGATCCAGCTGCTCACCACCGTGATGGTCATCGTGCAGGCGCTCGCCCAGATCCTCGCCCTGTCCGTGCTGCGCCGCCGCCAGCCCGGCCTGCGCCGCCCCTACCGGATGTGGCTCTATCCCGTACCGGCACTGGTCGCACTCGCCGGCTGGCTGGTCATCTACGGCTACGCGGACAAGAACTCGCCGGGCCGCCACCCCATCGAGTGGTCCCTCGCCTGGGTCGCGCTCGGACTGATCGCGTACGCGCTGTGGTCGCGCTACGAGAAGGTGTGGCCGTTCGGGCCCAAGGAGATCTCCGAGGAGTACCTGACCGGCGCGGACCCGGACGCGGAGGGCCAGGCGCGGCCGGCGTCCGTGTGAGGCAGGGGCGGTGTCGCGAGGCGGGACGGCCCGCGTGCGTGGCGCGTCGGCGCGCTCCCCGGCCCGTACGGTCTGGGCGGCGTCGCGGACCAGGCGTCAGGCGGCTTCCGCGTGCTCGCGCACCGAGTCGGCGGCGTCCTTGCCGAGCGCGACCCGCACCAGAGCCGCGGCGAGCACCTCGGGAGGCGCGTCGGGGGCGGCGCGGCGCAGTCTCGCCGGGTCGTCGGGCAGGCCCAGGCGGCGCGCGCCGTCCAGCGCCTTGGCGTCGAGAAAGGGCGCGACCCCCGGCCACACGCCCTGGACCTCGCGCAGGAAGATGTCCGCGCCGGTCGGGCCGACCCCGGGGAACCGCGTCAGGGCCTCGCGCAGCGCCCCCACGTCGTCCCCCGCCCGTTCGTGCATCCGGCGCAGGTCGCCGCCGTACTCGCGGGCGGCCAGTTCGGCGCCCTCGCCGAGCCGGGTCGCGGTGCTCTCGTCGTAGCGCCGGTAGCCGCCGCGGCCCAGTGCGTCGACCCGCTGCTGCCAGGTCGCCCGCGCCATCGACGCCGGGTCGCGCATCCCCGCCTCGCTCAGCTCGCGGGCTGCGGCCATCGCGATGTCCGCGCGGATGCGCGTGCTCAGCAGCTCGGCCAGGACGAGCAGCCGGTACAGCGGCTGCGGCGTGTCGCGCAGCCGGATGCCCGCCTCGTCGGCGTAGGTGCGTCCGCACTCGTCCAGGAGCGCCGTCACCACGGCGCGCTGTGTGGGGGCCATGCCCTCTCGCCTCCGTCGCCAGGGGAGTCTCGCGAGCGGTGTCTCGCAAGCGGTGTCCGCGGTCGGCCGGGCCCGGCGCCGGTCGTCGCCCGCGCCGGTCGCGGCGAGGACGCGGGTACCCGGGGGCCGGCGGCGTATGCGTGACGGTCAGCCGCCGCCGTGCGCGGCCCGCACGGTCGCGACCGTGTCGGCCTCCGACGGTTTCTTGTCCTCGCGATAGCGGATGACGCGGGCGAACCGAAGGGTCAGACCTGCCGGGTAGCGGGGCGAGGTCTGCACGCTGTCGTACGCGATCTCCACCACGAGCTCCGGCCGGACCGTCACCGTGTAGCCGTCGTCGGCGACGGCCAGCGCGCCCAGCCGCTCGGTCTGCCAGTCCAGCAGCGCGTCGGTCAGGCCCTTGAAGGTCTTGCCGAGCATCACGAAGGAACCGTCCTCCGCACGCGCCCCCAGATGCAGGTTGGACAGCTTGCCCGCGCGCCGACCGTGGCCGCGCTCGACCGCCAGCACCACCAGGTCCAGCGTGTGCACCGGCTTCACCTTCAGCCAGGACGCGCCCCGCCGGCCCGCCGCGTACGGACTCGCCGCGCCCTTGACCACCACGCCCTCGTGGCCGCGGTCGAGCGTACGGCTGAAGAAGCCGGCCGCCGCCGCCACCTGCTCCGGGTCCTGCGGATCGGCCACGGCCAGCCGCCGCACCCGCAACCGCTCCGGCACCAGGCGCGCCAGCTCCTCGCCGCGCTGCGCGTACGGCACGTCGAGCAGGTCGCGGCCGTCCACCGAGAGCACGTCGAAGAAGACCGGCCGCAGCGGCAGCGCCCGCGCCGCGGCCACGACGTCCAGGCGCGAGCCGACCCGGCCCGCGGTCTGCTGGAACGGCCGCGGCCGCCCCGCGTCGTCGAAGGCCAGCACCTCGCCGTCCAGGATGAACCGCTCGGCCGGCAGCCCCGCCGCCGCGGCGGCGACCTCCGGCAGCCGCGCCGTCACGTCGTCCAGCGTCCGGGTGAACACCCGCACCGCGCCCGGCTCCCGGTGCACCTGCACCCGGATGCCGTCGAGCTTCTCCTCCACCGCGCACGGCCCGAGCCTGGCGACCGCCTCCTCGACGCTCTTCGCGCTGCTCGCCAGCATCGGCTGCAGCGGCCGCCCCACCGTCATGCTGAACTCGCCGAGCGCGGCCGGGCCGCGGGCCAGCAGCGCGCGGGCCACCGGTTCGAGAGCGCCGGCCAGCATCACCGCCCGGCGCACCTCGGCCGGCGGCGCGTCGGTCGCCGCGGCCAGGCCCTCCACCGCCGCCGCGTCCAGCGCGCCCTGCCGCACCTCG
Source organism: Streptomyces sp. IBSBF 3018 (assembly GCA_050613715.1). Lineage (GTDB taxonomy): Bacteria > Actinomycetota > Actinomycetes > Streptomycetales > Streptomycetaceae > Actinacidiphila. The sequence continues at coordinate 39,799 of JAJSZB010000021.1, read as the reverse complement.
CCGGTGAGCAGGCCGAGCAGGTACTTCTGCTCGCGCTCGGTGGCCGCGCCGAACAGCGACTGCAGCAGCGAGCGGCGCGCCGCCTGCGTGCCCGCGCCGGACAGCCCGCCCACCTCGGTGAGCGCGGCGTCCACGTCCCGGACGCTGAGCGTCGGCTCCCCGGCGGGCGCGGCGCGGTCCCGCAGCGCCGCCCAGCCCACCCCCAGCCGGCCCTGCGGGAGCCGGCCCGCCAGGTAGGCGATGGCGATCGGCACGTCGTCGGGCTCGGCGGCCTGGAAGAAGTCGGCCAGCAGCGCGGTCTTGCGCGTCCGCGCTGAGGTCCGCGCGACCTCCGCGGACACCCTGGCCACATCGGCGAAGAGCATGCGTCCATCCTCCTGCGCGGCGGACGTTTCCGCGCGGCCCGGACCCGGAGGCGGCGGGGCCGGGGGCGGCCCGGCCCCGGCGGCGCGGACCGGGCCGCGGACGCGGCGCGGCGGCCGGATTCACTCGAACGGGGAATCGAATGCACGTGCGATCCTGGGCTAGTCTGGCGGCATGAGCCATCAGCAGTCGTCCATCTTCGCCACCGGGGCCCCGGGCCTCGGCGACCTGACCGCCGCGCGCCGCACCCACCTCGGCCAGGGCGCGTGGATAGACGTCCTGCCCGGCTGGCTCTCCGGCTCCGACGAGGTCTACGAGGACCTGGCGGCGCACGTCCCCTGGCGTGAGGAGCGCCGCCGGATGTTCGACGACGTGGTCACGGTGCCGCGGCTGCTCGCCCATTACGGAGAGGGCGAGCCGCTGCCGCACCCGGTGCTGGCCGAGGCGCGCGAACGCCTCGGCGCGCACTACGCCGAGGAGCTGGGCGAGCCCTTCACCACGGCCGGACTCTGCCACTACCGCGACGGCCGCGACAGCGTCGCCTGGCACGGCGACCGCATAGGCCGCGGCGGCACCCACGACACGATGGTCGCGATCGTGTCCCTCGGCGCCCCGAGGCCCCTGGTGCTGCGCCCCCGCGGAGGCGGCCCGACGGCGGTCCGGCAGCCGCTCGGCCACGGCGACCTCATCGTCATGGGCGGCTCCTGCCAGCGCACCTGGGACCACGCCGTGCCCAAGACCCGCGCCGAGGTGGGCGGCCGGATCAGCGTGCAGTTCCGCACCCGCGGGGTGCGCTGAGCGGAGCAGGCCGCGGCGCTTCGGGGCAGTGCGGGTGGGCTTCCGGGGTAGGCGTGCGGGCATGACGGACAGCAAGGGCCCGGCCGGGGCCGACAAGGGGCGGCACGAGACCGAGGAGGAGCGGGCCGACCGCCGCTGGGGCGACCTGCTCCAGGAACTGCGCGTCGCCCAGACCGGCGTGCAGATCCTGTTCGGCTTCCTGCTGACGGTTATCTTCCAGCAGCGCTTCACCGCGCTGTCGGACACCGACCGGCATCTCTACGTCGTCACGGTCGTGCTCGGCGCCGCCACCACCGGGGCGCTGGTCGGCCCGGTGGCCATGCACCGGCTGCTCACCGGCCGCAAGCTCAAGCCGGAGACGGTCGTCTGGGCCTCCCGGCTCACCGTCCTCGGCCTGCTCCTGCTGCTGTGCACCATGGCGTGCTCGCTGCTGCTCGTGCTGCGTGTCGCCATGGCCGACACCGGCGCCGCGTGGCTGGTCGGCGGGGTGGTGGCGTGGTTCGTGCTGTGCTGGTTCGTGGTGCCGCTGTGGGCCAGGCACCGCAGCGGGCCCGGCGCCCGCTGAGCGGCGGGGCCGCACCTGAACCGCGCTCCCGTCCGGGCCGTCCGGGCCGCGCCGACGGGCGTGGGGGGCCGATGCGTGCCCATGATGGAGGTGGCGAGGAGCGGCCGGTCCCGGCAAGCCCGGACAGGCGGCCGTTTCCGGCCGGTGGCCCCGGGTAGGCGACCGCCCGTACGCAGGAAAGGCGTCATTCATCCGGTTTCGACGCCGACGTCCGCCGCAGCGCGGACGGCCGGACCCGAGAGGACGTGAGAACCGTGCGCACCGCATTCCTGGTGGCCCCCGAAGGCGTCGAGCAGGTCGAACTGACCTCTCCCTGGCAGACGCTCGCCGACGCGGGCGCGAACCCGCGGCTGGTGTCCACCTCGCCAGGCAGGATCCAGGCGTTCAACCACCTGGACAAGGGGGACACCTTCCCCGTCGACACCACCGTGGGAGAGACCTCCGCGGACGACTTCGACCTGCTCGTGCTCCCCGGCGGGGTCGCCAACCCCGACTTCCTGCGCACCGACGACGAGGCGGTCCGGTTCGTCCGGGCGTTCTTCGACGCGGGCAAGCCGGTCGCGGCGATCTGCCACGCGATCTGGATGCTCGTCGAGGCCGACGTGGTGCGCGGCCGTACCCTCACCTCCTGGCCGAGCCTGCGGACCGATGTGCGCAACGCCGGCGGCACGTGGGTGGACGAACGGGTACGGATCTGCTCGGCGGGACCGAACACGCTGATCACCAGCCGGAAACCCGACGACCTCGGCGCGTTCGGCGAGGCGATCCTCACCGAGACCCGCGCGGGCAGCGTACGGAGCTGACCGGCATGAGCGACGGCCAGGACCAGGGCGGCGCCGGCGGCGGCGCCGGCGAGCGCGGCGGCTGGGGCGACGAGGTCTACCAGCCCGACGACAGCGAGATCCGCGAGGACGCGGGCCCGCTGGAGCCGGAGGACACGCTGCTGGACCGGGGCCTCCAAGAGGTGCTCGACGAGGGGTACTCGCCGCCCGAGCGGCCGTTCGCGGTCGAGGACACCGGCACCACCGCGGACGAACAGCGCACCGGGGAGTCCCTCGACGCCCGGTTGCGCCGGGAGCGCCCCGACGCGGGCTCGGCCGACGGCGACGGCCTCGGCGACGCCTCCGACACGGACGGCGAACTGCTGGACGACGAGGTGGGCGACCGCCGCTCCGGCCGGCTGGTCGGCCCGGACGAGGGCGCGCACCCCCGCGAGGAGGGCATGACCGGCGCGGACGTCGGCATCGACGGCGGCGCGGCCTCCGCGGAGGAGGCGGCGATGCACGTGGTGCCGGACCCGGCGGACGAGGGATTCGCCTTCCCCCGTGGGGACCTGCCGCCGCCGCAGGACACTGCGGGGCCCTGACCCCGGCCCCGGACGTGGGCCGTCCCGTCGCATCGACCGGCGGGCTCGGAGAGGGCAGGGGGCGGACCGGGAGGGTGCGGCGAGAGAGTCAGGAGACAAGGCGAGGGGGCGGGAGTCACGGGCGGCGGTCGCTCCGGCGGTCCGCCCGGCGGGAGAACAGAGCGGAAGCGGAAGGAGCACGCGGGATGAGCGATGCAGGCGACTTCAGGAATCCGGGCGGCGGGCCCGGGCCGGACCGCACGGCGGCGGCGCCCACGGACACCGCCGAGCCGGCCGCGCCGACGGACCATCCGCGGCGCGGGCGCTTCCACTGGCCGCACCGCGGCGGTCGGTCCGGGCAGGACTCCGGGACCCGGCCGCCGGAGCCCACCGGGGCGACCGAGGCGGGCGCGGCGGCGAGCCGGGCCGCACGCGAGCCGCTGAAGGTCCCCACCGGACTCGGCGCGAGCCTGGCCACCTCCGGCGGACTGCTGCTGGCCATGGTCGAGGACGTCCGGATGCGCGGCGCCACCGAACCCGAGGACCTGCGTCCCCTCGCCGACACGTTCGCGCGCCACAACGCGGCGAAGGAGGCCACCGTCCGCAAGGCGCTCACGCGGCACGGCGCGCCGGAGAAACTGGTCGGCCGCGACCGCCACGAGGGCGAGCTGATCCAGGACATCCTGGACCGCGCGATCGTCGGCGGCCACCCCGAGGAGACCCGCGTCCTCACCATCGACGGCGCCCTCGCCCAGGCGTACCAGTACCTCTTCCACGAGCGCCGCGACCTCGTCACCGCCATCGAACGCCTCGTCCCCGCCGAGGAGAGCGAGAGCCTGGCCGCGGCCTTCACCACCATCGCCAACCCCTGAGCCGCTGACCGCCCGGCCGCGTCGAGGCGCGCGCCCGACGTTCGCCCCCGTCCCCGCCCCGCCTGTCGTCACGGGCGGGGCCGCGGCGGGGGAGGGAAGACGATGCCGCGCCGGAGGCGAAGTGGTGCGCGCGGGGTTGACGTCGCGGGAGCGCCCTGGCTTGATGTGAGGCGGCCCGGCTGTGGGAGCGCTCCCATAAGGCTTCCCCGGACCGGACCCTCCCCCCACGTCCGGCGAAAGGGACCATCCCGTGAGACGCCACCTCCTCCGATCACGCCCGCACGCGGATCGCCCGCGCACAGCGCGCCCCCGCGCGGTGCGCCTGCGCACGGTCGCCGCGGCGCTGGCCGCGGCCGCCGCCCTGGTGCTGCCGGTGACCGCCGCGCAGTCGGCGCACGCGGCCACCACGACCTGTCAGCCGCAGGACACCATCGCGGCCGGCGACTACACGATCCAGGCCAACGAGTGGAACTCGACCGCCCAGCAGTGCATCACGTACAACGGCGGCACCGCCTGGTCGATCGACACCGCGAACTTCAGCCTGCCGACCAACGGCGCGCCCGCCACCTACCCCTCGATCTTCAAGGGCTGCCACTGGGGCGACTGCACGCCGAACAGCGGACTGCCGATCCAGGTGAGCAAGCTCGGCAGCGCGACCTCCTCGTGGAGCACCACACAGGTCGGCTCGGGCGCGTACGACGTCGCCTACGACCTGTGGATCAACTCCACGCCCACCACCGCGGGCCAGCCCGACGGCACCGAGATCATGATCTGGCTGAACAGCCGCGGCGGCGTGCAGCCGTTCGGCGGCAAGACCGGCACCTCCACGGCGGCGGGCCACAACTGGGACGTGTGGACCGGCAACCAGACGTCCTGGAAGATCATCTCGTACGTCCTCCAGGGCGGCGCGACCTCGGTCTCCGGGCTCGACGTCAAGGCGCTGATCGACGACGCGGTCGGCCGCGGCTCGGTGAACCCGGCGCACTACCTGATCGACGCCGAGGCCGGCTTCGAGGTCTGGCAGGGCGGCCAGGGGCTGGCCACCACCTCGTTCTCCTTCGCCGCGAGCACCGGCAGCGGCGGCGACCCGGGCGGCGACACCCAGGCCCCGACCACCCCGGCCGGCCTCACGGTCACCGGCACCACCGCCTCCTCCGCCTCGCTGTCGTGGTCGCCGTCCTCCGACAACGTCGGCGTCACCGGCTACGACGTCTACCGCGGCGGCCAACTGGCCGGCACCGCCACCGGCACCTCCTTCACCGACACCGGGCTCGCCGCCTCGACCGCGTACACCTACACCGTCAAGGCCCGCGACGCGGCCGGGAACGTCTCCGCCGCCTCGTCCCCGGTGACCGCGACCACCACGGCCGGCGGCGGCAACCCGCCCGGCGACGGCGGCTGCACGGCCGTCTACAGGGTCACGAACGACTGGGGTTCGGGATTCACCGCCGACGTCACCGTGACCAGCGGGAACACGGCGATCCACGGCTGGCGGGTCGGCTGGACGTACGCCGGCAGCCAGCACATCAGCAACGCCTGGAACGCCACCGTCACCCAGTCGGGCAGCGCGGTCACCGCGGCCGACGCCGGCTACAACGGCAGTCTCGGCGCCTCCGCCTCCACGTCGTTCGGCTTCCAGGGCACGGGCTCCGGCGCGACCCCGACGCTGACCTGCACGGCGAGCTGACGCACACGGCCCGAGCGCGCGTCGCGCCGACGCCCGGCCCGCACTCGCACCCGCATTCGCGTGCCTGCACCCGCGTGCCGGCCGACGCCCCGCGCTTCCGCGGGCCCTCGCACCACCGCGCGGCCTCCGGCCGGGGAAATCCGCTTGGCGCGGGCCCCGGCCGGAGGCCATGCTCTGATCATGACGCCCTCCTTCGACGACCTGGTGGCAGAGGCCGCCTCCGTATCCGTCGAGGGCTGGGACTTCTCCTGGCTCGACGGCAGGGCGACCGAGCAGCGGCCGTCGTGGGGCTACCAGCGGTCGATGGGGGAGCGGCTGGCCCTCGCGCGGGCCGCGCTGGACATCCAGACCGGCGGCGGCGAGGTGCTGGCCGGTGTGCCGGTGCTGCCGCCGCTGATGGCCGCGACCGAGTCCTGGCCGCCGAACCTCGCCAGGGCCACCGCGCTGCTGCACCCGCGCGGCGCGGTCGTGGTGGCCGACACGGACGAGCCGCCGCTGCCGTTCGCCGACGCCGCCTTCGATCTCGTGGTCAGCCGCCACCCGGTGACCGTCCGGTGGGAGGAGATCGCGCGCGTGCTGCGGCCCGGAGGCACGTACTTCTCCCAGCAGGTGGGCCCTGCCAGCGTCTTCGAACTGGTCGAGTTCTTCCTCGGCCCGCAGCCCGGCGCGGTCAGGAGCGCCCGGCACCCCGACCGGGCCCGCGCGGGGGCCGCCGCGGCCGGCCTGGAGGTGCTGGACCTGCGCCTGGAGTCGCTGCGCACGGAATTCCACGACATCGGCGCGGTGGTCTACTTCCTGCGCAAGGTCATCTGGATGGTGCCCGGCTTCACCGTCGAGGCGTACCGGGAGCGCCTGCGCGACCTGCACGAACTCATCGTCGCCCGGGGACCGTTCGTCGCGCACTCCACCCGCTTCCTGATTGAGGCGCGCAAGCCCGCGGCGTGAGGCCGGCAGGCTGCCCGCGCCGCCGGACGCCTTGCGTGACGGCTCCGCCACCTTCCGTCACGACCGCCCGTGGCGGTGACTCGGTGTGCCCTGTTTGCGCCGCCCCGCCGCGGGCAGCCGCAAGAACGACTTCGGGGGGCGAACGAGACGAAGAACGTCGAGGTGAGAGACGTGGACATATGGGACGAGGGGACCGGTGACGGGACGGCGGGAGATCGTCCCCCGATAGCGGACTACGACCACCTGCCCAAGGTCCTGGTGGAGAGCCGGGCCTCGCGGATGCCGCGCGAGCAGGTCGAGGCTCTGCTGCGCTACGAGAGCGCGCACCGGGCGCGCACACCGGTGATCCGCGCGCTGCGGTCCCGGCTGCACGAGATCGAGGACGGCGGCCGGCAGCACAGCGCGGCCGGCGGCTACGGCCCGCCGCGACTGCCCTGGCAGCCGGCCCAAGTCCGTACGCCGGGCCGCCGCGCGGGATAGGGGCGGGGAACGTCCACGAGACCGCGGAAACCGTCGAGGAGCGGAGTGACACACCATGCGCGCAACCGTCTGGCACGGCAAGCGGGACGTCAGGGTGGAACACGTGCCCGGCCCCGCCATCGAGGAGGACACGGACGCGATCATCCGTGTCACCTCCTCCGGACTGTGCGGGTCCGACCTGCACCTCTACGAGGTGCTCACGCCCTTCATGACACCGGGTGACATCCTGGGGCACGAACCGATGGGCGTCGTCGAGGAGACCGGCTCCGCGGTGACGAACCTCAAGGCCGGGGACCGGGTCGTGGTCCCGTTCCAGATCGCCTGCGGCTCGTGCTGGATGTGCAGCCGAGGCCTGCCCACGCAGTGCGAGACCACCCAGGTCACCGAGCACGGCATGGGTGCCCGCCTGTTCGGCTACACGAAGCTCTACGGCGCGGTGCCCGGCGCGCAGGCGGAGTACCTGCGGGTGCCGCAGGCCCAGTTCGGCCCGATCAAGGTGCCGCAGGGGCCGGCGGACGACCGCTTCGTCTACCTCTCCGACGTGCTGCCCACCGCCTGGCAGGCGGTGAAGTACGCCGACGTGCCGCGGGACGGCACGCTCGTCGTGCTCGGCCTCGGGCCGATCGGCGCGATGTCCTGCCGGGTCGCCCGCCACCTGGGCGCCGGACGGGTCATCGGCGTCGACCTGGTGCCCGAGCGGCTGGACCGGGCCCGCCGGGACGGCGCGACCGTCCTGGACCTGAGCGACTACGAGTCCCCGGAGAAGCTGACCGACGCGGTCAGGGACATGACCGACGGGCGCGGCGCGGACAGCGTCATCGACGCGGTCGGCACCGAGGCCCACGGCAGCGCGGTCGCCAAGCTCGCGCAGACCGCCGCGGGGCTGCTGCCCGCGGCCTGGGGCGAGAAGCTCACCGCGACCGCGGGCGTCGACCGGCTGGCCGCCTTCGACCTCGCCGTACGGCTGGTGCGGCGCGGCGGCACCATCTCGATCAGCGGCGTCTACGGCGGCGCCGCCGACCCGATGCCGATGCTGACCCTGTTCGACAAGCAGATCCAGCTGCGCATGGGCCAGGCCAACGTCCGCCGCTGGAGCGACGAGATCCTGCCGCTGCTCACCGACGACGACCCGCTGGGCGTGGACGAGTTCGCCACCCACCGGATGCCGCTGGACAGTGCGCCGGACGCGTACGCGATGTTCCAGAAGAAGGAGGACGGGGCGATCAAGGTGCTGTTCCAGCCCTGACTGCCGCTCCACCCCGACCGCCGTTCCCACCCTGACCCGTACCGGCTGACCGGTACCGGCCGGACGCGGACGCGGTCGCCGCCCCGGACCTCCGGGACCGGGGCGCGTCCGCCCGCCACCAGCGACGGAGGTGCCATGACGAGCACAGCAACCCACCGGGGGAGCAAGGCGGTTCGGCGCCGCACGCCGTTCGCCGCCGAGTCCCTCGACGGCCTGTCCGCGGTGGTCACCGGAGGCTCCCGCGGCCTCGGCCTGCTCATCGCGGGCGAACTGGCCGCGCAGGGCTGCACGGTGACCATCGCCGCACGCGACCCGGCCGAACTCGACCGCGCCGCCGAGCAGCTACGCGGGCGCGGCCCGGGAGCCGTACGCACCCGGGTCTGCGATGTGCGCGAACGCGGGGACGTGGAACGGCTGTTGGACTCCGCGGCCGAGGAGTGCGGCGGAGTGGACGTGGTGGTGGCGAACGCCGGCATCATCCAGGTCGCACCCGTCGAGGCGCTCGGGGCCGAGGAGTTCGACGACACCATGCGCACGATCTTCGGCGGCGCGCTGCACACCTCGCTGGCCGCGCTGCCCCACCTGCGGCGCAGCGAGGCAGGCGGGCGTCTGGCGCTGATCGGCTCGATCGGCGGGCTGCTCGCCGTGCCGCATCTGCTGCCGTACTCCTGCGGCAAGTTCGCGGTCGCCGCGCTCGCCGAGGGGCTGCACGCGGAGGAGGCCGCGCGCGGGGTGTCGGTGACCGCCGTGCACCCCGGGCTGATGCGCACCGGCTCGCACCTGCACGCGGAGTTCGGCGGCGACGAGGGGAGCGAGTTCGCGTGGTTCTCGGCGCTGGCGGGCACGCCGCTGGTGTCGATGGACGCGCGGCGCGCGGCGTCGCGCATCGTGGGCGCGGTACGGCGGCGGCGCCCGCGCGTCGTACTGACGCCCGCGGGCAAGGCGGCGGGCCTGCTGCACGGCATCGCCCCGGCCACCACGACCCGCCTCTCCGGCCTCGCCGCCCGCGCCCTCCCCGACGCCCCGGGGCCGGCCCGTGCGTCCGGCGGCGTGGTCGAGGGCCACGACGCGGCCCGCCGACCCACCGCCCACCCGTCCGGCCTCACCGGCCGCGTCCGCGCATGGGGCAGCGCCCTCAACGACAGGGCGTCGGCCCGCCTCAACCAACACGGCCCGCGTCCCGCGGACGGTCACCCGGGCGAGACCTGAGCCCCCGGCGTGCCGGGCCCCGCCCGCCGGCCCCGTCCTGCGGCCCCGTTCGGCTCGCGGCGCAGGGCGATGTCCGTGTAGGTCGCCGCGTTCGACGCGGTCGTGGCGGCCGCTCCCGCCAGGGCGCCCGCGGGTGAGGGTTCGCATCGTGCTGACCCGGTGACCGCATCGTTCGTTCCCCCTCGCGACCGTGTGCGCCACGCGGGCCACGGGCGTCACCCGTGCTCGCGGGTTAGCGACTGCCGTGCCGCGGGAAGCCGTGGGACGAAGCGGCGGCACCGGCGACGTGCGAGGACGCGCGGCGTACGGCCGGCGGCGCGCCTGGGCGAAGGAGGCGAGCGCGCGATGGCGGATCATGTCGGGAACGCCCGGGGCGGGACGCACCCCCGTGCACATGCCCGCGCACACCGGCACGAGGAGGACGGGCACGACGCCTCGCACCCCGACCGGCCCGTGCGCGAAGGGCCGGTGCGCGAGCCGGAGGCCGACCCGAAGCCGGAGCCGAAGCCCGAGCCGGGTGCGGGCACGCAGCCCGCGGCCCTGCGCGACTACGCCCTGCTGGCCGACGGTGAGCGCGGCGCGCTGGTGGGGCCGGCCGGCGAGATCGTGTGGATGTGCGCGCCCCGCTGGGACAGCGGCGCGGTGTTCTCCGCGCTGATCGGCGGGCCCGGACAGTACGCCGTCGGACCCGCCGACCGCTTCGTCACCGGCGGCTACTACGAGGAGGGCGGCCTGGTCCACCGCAGCCGCTGGATCACCGGCGACGGCGTCGTGGAGTGCCGGGAGGCGCTGGCCTACCCGGGCGACCCCCACCGCGCGGTGCTGCTGCGCCGGGTCACCGCCCTCGACGCGCCGGTCCGGATGCGCGTCCTGCTGGCCCCCGCCGCCGACTTCGGCGACACCGCGTTCGAGGCGCCGCGCCGCGGACCCGGCGGCGTGTGGACCGCCCGCGCGGGCGGCCTGCGGCTGCGCTGGAGCGGAGGCGAAGGCAGGGCCGGGGGCGGTGACGGCGACGGAAGCGTGGCCGCCGCGCAGACCGCGGCCGGCGGACCGGCCCTCACCGCGGAGTTCACCGTACGCCCCGGCGAGGACCGCGACCTGGTCCTGGAGATCTCCGACCGCGAGCTGCCCCGCGACGTGCCCGACCCTGCCCGGCTGTGGCGCTCGACCGAGCAGGCGTGGCGGCAGGCGGTGCCGCCGCTGGACGCGGTGATCGCGCCGCGCGACGCCCGGCACGCCCACGCGGTGATGCGCGGGCTCACCGGGACCTCCGGCGGCATGGTCGCCGCGGCCACCACCAGCCTTCCCGAGCGCGCCGAGGAGGGCCGCAACTACGACTACCGCTACGTGTGGATCAGGGACCAGTGCTACGCGGGCCAGGCGGCGGCAGCGGCCGGCGCGCTCCCGCTGCTGGACGACGCGGTGCGCTTCGTCACCGCACGGGTGCTCGACGACGGCCCCGCCCTGGCCCCCGCGTACACCGTCGACGGGCGCGGCGTCCCCGACCAGCGGCGGCTGGACCTGCCGGGCTACCCCGGCGGCTTCGACCGCGTCGGCAACCGCGTCAACCGGCAGTTCCAGCTCGACGCCTTCGGCGAGGTCCTGCTGCTCCTGTCGGCCGCCGCCCGCCTCGGCCGGCTGGACGGCGACGGGCGCAGGGCGGCGCGGATCGCCGCGGAGGCGGTACGGGACCGGTGGACCGAGCCGGACGCCGGGGTGTGGGAACTGGACCCGCGCAACTGGGCGCACAGCAGGCTGACCTGCGCGGCCGGCCTGCGCGCGGCGGCGCGGGCCTGCGCGCCGGTGCGCCTGGCCACCGAGTGGGACGCGCTCGCGGACACCCTCACCGACGCCTGCGCCGCCGACTGCGCGCACCCCGCGGGCCGCTGGCGGCGCTCGCCCGAGGACCCGGGGCTGGACGCCGCGCTGCTGCTGCCGCCGCTGCGCGGCGCGCTGCCCGCCGACGACCCGATGACGGTCGGGACGCTACGTGCCTATGTCGACCAGCTGACCGAGGACCACTTCGCCTACCGCTTCCGCCACGACGACCGCCCGCTCGCCCAGGCCGAGGGCGCCTTCGTGCTGTGCGGCTTCGTGGTGGCCCTTGCCGAGCACCAGCAGGGCCGCACCGCCTCGGCGCTGCGCTGGTTCGAACGCAACCGCGCCGCCGGCGGGAGCGCCGGGCTGTTCGCCGAGGAGTACGACGTGGCGCAGCGCCAGCTGCGCGGCAACCTGCCGCAGGCGTTCGTGCACGCGCTCATGCTGGAGTGCGCCGCGCGGCTGGCGGAGCCGTGGCCGCGCTGACGGGGGAGCGGGGGCGGCGGAGTACCACAGAGCACGGCAGAGCACGTCTGAGCCCGGTGGAGCAAGAGGAGCACGAGCACGGCGGAGTGCCGGGGCGGCCCCCATGGGTCGCCCCTGACCGGGTAGGCGACCGGTGTCAGAGCCGGGGCCGGTACGCCGGCGGGGGAGGAAGATCCGGCCGAGCCCGTATCCGAGAGGGGTCCTTCAGATGTTCAAGGCCATAGCCGACGTCCTCAGAGCGATCGGTGGCGCGATCGCCACCGTCGTCACGCTGCCCTTCCGCGCCCTGGCGCGCCTCTTCGGCGGCGCGTCCTCCTCCGCCCACGGGCACCATTGACCGGGGGAGCGGACGAGATGACCGAGTCCTCGCGCGGACACGTGACGCCCGACCTGCCGCCGGAGGTGGAGACGCCCGACCTGCCGGGACAGGCCCCGACCCCCGGCGGCCCCGGCTCCGGCTCCGGCAGGAAGCCGCGGAAGCGGCAGCCCGCCCCGGCCGACGACCCGCGCGCACCGTCCCGGGCGGCCCGGGACGAGCGCGCCGCCTGATCCCGGGTCCACCGACCGCTGCCCGTACGCCGCACGCGGACGCCCGGCGGACGGCGGGATCAGGCGGAGGCCCGGCGAAGCCCGGTCTCCGGCGCATGCCGCACCGGGGCCGGGGCAGCCGACCTCTATGACGACTGTTCACGACGAACGGGAAATCGCGTTCGAGGGAACGGGGATCTTCGATCCGCGCGAGCTGCGGGCGCTGCCGCACGTGGCACGGGTGCGCAAGGCCGCCCCCGAGGAACTCGACGCCGTCCACTACGACACCCCCGACCTGCGGCTGGCCCGGCGCGGCATCACGCTGCGCCGCCGCCGCGGCGGTCACGACGCGGGCTGGCACGTCAAGCTGCCCGCCGGGCAGGCCGCGCGCACCGAGGTGCAGGCGCCGCCGCAGGACGACGAACCCGCCGCGGTGCCCGAGGAGCTGGCCCGGCAGGTCGCGGCGTACACCCGCGGCTCCGGGCTCGTCCCGGTGGCGCACCTGCACACCCACCGGCGGCGCTATCTGCTGCTCGACCGCCGCGACCGCTGCCTGGCCGAGGTCGCGCTGGACGACGTGGCCGCGCAGACACTGGACCCGGGCGCGCCGACAAGCGCCGAGATCGGCGACGGGACGGCGTCCCCGGCCCCTCCGTCGGAGCCATCGGCGCCGGGCAAGTCCCCGGAATCCCCGGCGTCCCCGACCTCCGCCGACGCGGCGGGGACGCGCACCCGCATCACCCAATGGTCGGAGATCGAGGTCGAGTTGGCCGAGGGCGACGCGCGCGTGCTGCGCGGCGCGGCCCGCGGTCTGGACGCCGCGGGCTGGCGTCCGACGCCTTTCGCGCACAAGGTCGACCGCGCCCTCGCCGACGAACTCGCCGCCGCGCGTGCCGAGTTCGGGCCCGAGGCCGAGTCGTTCACGCCGCCGGAGAAGGGCTCGGCCGGTGAGGCGGTGCTGCGCCGCCTCACCGAGCAGCGTGACGCGCTGCTGCACGCCGACCCCGGCGCACGCGCCGACGAGCCGGACGCGCTGCACCGGATGCGGTCCGCGGCACGCCGGCTGCGGAACGCGCTGCGCGCCCACCGCCGGGTGCTCGACCGGACCAGGACCGATCCGGTGGCGCGCGAACTGAAGTGGCTGATCGGCGAGTTGGCCGCCGCCCGGGACCACGAGGTGCTGGCCGAGCGGCTGCCGCGGCAGGTCGCCAGACTGCGCGAGCAGGACCCGGAGCTGCGCCCGGCGCTGGCCGGCCTGTCCCGGCGGGTGCGCGCGCAGGAGCGGGCCGCCCACGACGCCGCCTGGCGCTCGGCCGTCCATGTCCTGGACGGGCCGCGGTACTTCGCCCTCCTCGACGCGCTGGACGCGCTGGTCGCCGATCCGCCGCTGGGACCCAAGGCCCGGCGGCCCGCCGGCAGGGAACTGCGCAAGGCCGCCGGCCGGGACCGCCGGCGGCTGGCCGAACGCCTGGCGAAGGCCGAGCACGCGGCGCCGGGCACGGAGCGCGAACAGACGCTGCACGGCGTCCGCAAGGCCGTCCGCCGCTACCGGCACAGCGCGGAGACCGCGCTGCCCTACGGCGGGAAGCGTGCGCGCCGGCTGAGGAAGCGCACGAAGGCGCTGCAGCAACTGCTCGGCGAGCACCAGGACGCCGTGATCGCCCGCAGCGCGCTGGTCGGCCTCGCGGACGACGGGCACCGCGAGGGCGCCGCCACCTTCGGCTACGGCCTGCTGCACGCGGCCGAGCGGGAGCGGCAGCGCGAGACCCGTGCGCACCTGCCGAAGGCCGGCCGGCGCGCCTCCTCCGGCAAGCTGGCCCGCCTGGCCTGACGAGAAGGCGGAGCGAGGCGGAGCGCGGGGCGCCCCCGGTGGGGGCACAGCACGCGACCACGCGCCGGAAGGGCGCCTCCACGCCGTCACAACCGTCACACCCTCGACCGGTGCGGACGGAGACGACCGGGCCGGCCGCGTGGAGGCGACCGGCCCGGCGGGGTGTTCCCGACCAGCGCGTGCGCGTCAGCTCAGTGCGAACTTCTGCGCGGCGCTGCCGTTGCAGTCCCAGATCTGCAGCCGGGTGCCGTTGGCGGTCGCGCCGTTGGGCGCGTCCAGGCAGCGCCCGGACTGCGGGTTGAGCAGCGAACCGTCCGCCTGCTGCTGCCAGTTCTGGCCGCCGACGCCGTTGCAGTCCCAGAGCTCGACCTGGGTGCCGTTGGCGGTGCCGTTGCCGTTGATGTCCAGGCAGCGGCCCAACGTGCGCAGCGAGCCGTTGGAGTTGTGGAACCAGTGCTGGTCCACCGCCCAGCTCTGGCAGTTCCACAGCTGCACCGCCGCGCCGTTGCCGCCGGTGTCGTCGGCGGCGACGTCCAGGCACTGGCTGCCGGGACCGGCCACCGGAGCGCCGCCGTTGACGGCGAACTTCTGGGCGGCGCTGCCGTTGCAGTCCCAGATCTGCAGCCGGGTGCCGTTGGCGGTCGCGCCCGAGGGCGAGTCGAGGCAGCGTCCCGACTGGGGGTTGAACAGGGAACCGTCCGAGCGCTGCTGCCAGTTCTGGCCGCCGACGCCGTTGCAGTCCCACAGCTCGACCTGGGTGCCGTTGGCCGTGCCGTTGCCGTTGATGTCCAGGCAGCGGCCGATGGTGCTCAGCGAGCCGTTGGCGTTGTGCTGCCAGTGCTGGTCCTCGGCGTACGTCTGGCAGTTCCACAGCTGGACCGCGGCGCTGTTCGTGCCGGTGTCGTCGGCCGCCACGTCCACGCACTGGTTGCCCGGGCCGGTGATGGTGCCCTGGGGGCCGTTGGGCACGTTGGTCTCGCCGCTGTAGCCGACGGAGACGACGTTCGCCTGTACCGCGTTCTCGGTGGCGTCGCTCGGATAGCCGGAGACCATGACGCCCTCGAAGAACGTCCCCATGTTGCGGTTGCTGTTGTCGCCGCCGGTGCCCAGGATGATGCCGCCCTCCTGGTGCATCGGGCGGTAGCCGCCGCGGGTCGGCAGCCCGCCGTTCCACCACGTGGAGAGGCTGCCGGACTGGGAGTTGCCGCCCTTGATGGCGTAGGTGTCCTGCCCGTTGTTCTTCAGCATCGCGGTGACGTACGTGCTGTTGTTGCCGCGGTTGGCGGTGTTGGAGCCGTTGTCGCCCTGGAACATGCCGTTCTCCATGTCCGCCTCGATCCAGGGGCCGGTGCCGGTGCAGGGGGAGAAGTAGCAGGTNCACGGCCGTCACGAAGGTGCTGTTGTTGCCCAGATTCGCGGTGTTGGAGCCGTTGTCGCCCTGGAACATGCCGTTCTCCATGTCCGCCTCGATCCAGGGGCCGGTGCCGGTGCAGGGGGAGAAGTAGCAGGTGGTGGCGATGGAGACGGCGTCCATGTGGCCGTTGCCGGTGTCGGCGGGGGTGCTTTCGGCGTTGCCGTAGTCGAAGCAGCAGTCCGAGCCGACGTGGGTGCCGCTGGCGACCATGTAGACGCCTTCGGGCTGGCCGTTGACCGCGACGCCCGGGGCGGCGCCGACGTAGCGGTAGCCCACGCCGGGGGAGATCCAGATGCCGTAGACCTTGTGGCCGCCTGCGGTGACCGAGATCTCGGCGGCGTCGGCGCCGCGGTCGGCGGCGCCGGCGGTGCCGGCCGGGCTGATCGCCAGGTCGCTGTGGTGGGAGGTCTGGTCGTAGACCTTGCTGATCCGGCAGGTGGTGTCGGCGCAGAACGTGTCCTGCGCGCCGGCGTTGGCGTAGCCGCCGGCCGACAGCAGTCCGATGTCGGTCTTCGCGCCGTCCGAGGCGCGGGTCACCTGGTACAGCGGGCCGTTGTAGGAGGAGAACAGGGCGCGGGTGGTGCTGTGGGCGGCCACGCACGGGGTGCCGCCCGAGGCGTAGAGGTCGCACGGCAGCGAACCCGCGGCCTGCGAGGCCGCGGGCACACCGACCAGCACGCCCACGACGGCGGCGAAGGTCGCGACGACCGACAGCACCGCCTTCNACGGCAGCGAACCGGCGGCCTGCGAGGCCGCGGGCACACCGACCAGCACGCCCACGACGGCGGCGAAGGTCGCGACGACCGACAGCACCGCCTTCCAGAGCCGCGGCACGGCCGGGCGGTGCGGTGGGGCGTCGGGAACCGTGCCGCTGACGGCAGCCCGTCTTCTGCTTCTGCGCATGGGTGCTCCTGCGAAGTGGTGGGGGATGGAGCTGAACTCGTCCATGTGGCAGTCGAGTGGGCGCTGCGCGATGGCTGAAGCGGAAGGTACGCGCGCTGTGTGGGCGGGTCAATATTTGTTGCTTTCAAAGCCTGGCAGACATCCGCTGATGTCCGAATGTGTTGCTTTCCGCCGCGGGCAGGACGCGCGGCGGCCATCGGACGCGGGGCGATCAGGACAGCCAGGCGCAGGGCGGGCCGGAGGGTCAGGCGGAGGGCCGGGCGGACTCCTGGCCGGAGGGCCGGGCCTCGGTGAGCGCGCGCAGCGCGGCCAGGGCGTCGGTCAGGTGCTCGCGCAGATGGCGGCCGGACGTGGACCGCATCCACTGCCGCATCGCCGTCTGCTGCACCAGCGCCCCGGCGCGGGCCGACAGCAGCGCGGTGTCGGGGTCGACGTCCCGCTCGCGCAGCGCCTGGGCGACCGCGTCGGTGAGCGCGGCCTGCTTGTTCAGCTCGCGCTCCTGGAGTTCGGGGTTGGCCTCGACGATCCCGTTGCGGCGGATCACCGACTCACGGCGCTCCTCGAAGAAGTCGGCCGTGGCCAGCAGGCCGCGCAGCACGGCGTCCAGCGGCGGCAGCGACCGCGGGCACGCGGCGATCGCGGCGGTGACCGCCTCGCGCTGCGCCTCCGAAGCGGGCCCGAACAGCACCTCGCGCTTGTCGGCGAAGTGGTTGAAGAAGGACCGCTTGCTCAGCCCCGCGCGCTCGGCGATCTCGGCGACGGTGGTGCGCTCGTACCCCTGCTCGGCGAAGAGTTCGAAGGCTGCGGCCTGCAGGCGGCCGACCCCGTCGGGTTCCCATCTGGACATCGCTTGCGAGCATACCCATTGCACCGAGTGCAGTCATCGGTGTTAGGGTGACTGCACCAGGTGCAATTGTTGTGCGCCGCCATGCGTCGCGGCGCCGCCGAGGAGGTACTCGTCATGCGCGTGTTCGTCACCGGAGCGTCCGGGCACATCGCGTCCGCCGTCGTCCCGGAACTGCTCTCCGCCGGCCACACCGTCGTCGGGCTGGCCCGCTCCGACCGTGCGGCCGCGGTGGTCTCGGCGTTCGGCGCGGAGGTGAGGCGCGGCGACCTGGACGACCTCGACGGCCTCGCCACTGCCGCCGCGCAGTCGGACGGCGTGATCCATCTCGCGTTCAAGCACGACGAGATGCGCACGGGCGACCTGATGGGCGCCGTCGCGGCGGACCTGCGGGCGATCGAGGCGATGGGCGCGGCGCTGAAGGGCTCGGACAAGCCGTTCATCGGCACCGGCGTGACCCTCGGCCAGGTCATGGCGGGTTTCCGGGGGCGGCTCACCGAGCAGGACGCGCTGCCCGGCGGCCCCCGGATCGACGCCGAGAACACCGTCGTCGCCTTCGCCGGGCAGGGGGTGCGCTCCTCGGTGGTCCGGCTGCCCCCGACCGTCCACAGTCTCGGCCGCTACAGCCTGCTCGGCGGCCTGATCGAGATCGCCGAGGCGCGCGGCGTCGCCGCATACGTCGGCGACGGGCTCAACGGCTGGCCGTCCGCCGACACCCGCGACGTCGGCCGCCTCTACCGGCTGGCGCTGGAGGGTGCGCCCGCGGGTTCGCGGCTGCACGCCGTGGCCGAGGAGGGGATCACCCTGCGGGACACCGCCGCGGCCATCGGCCGCCGCCTCGGCGTGCCCGTCGCGTCGATCGCGGCCGAGGACGCCGAGGGGCACTTCGGCTTCCTCGCCGGCTTCGTCGGCATCGACAACCCGGTCTCGGCCGACCACACCCGTCAGGCGCTCGGGTGGACCCCGGCCCGCCCGGGGCTGCTCGCCGACCTGGCCTCCGGGGGCGCCGCGTAGCGGCCGCTACGGTCGCGCGGGGCCGGCGCGCAGGCCCGCGACGAGGAGGTCGACCACGCGCCGTGCGTCGTAGCGCGGATGCCCGGCGCCCGCGCACAACCCGCCGACCGCGCGCATGAGTTCGTACGCGTCCTGGCCCGGGCGGATCTCGCCGGCGGCGGCCGCGGCGTCGAGGAGGCGGGTGCAGACCGGTTCGAGGCGCTCGACGAAGTACGAGTGCAGCGGGTCGTAGCAGGGGTCCTCGGACTGGAGCGCGCCGGCGAGGCCGTGCTTGGTGACCAGGAAGCCGACGAACTCCTCGATCCACCGCCCGAGCGCGGCGTGCGGGGACGCGTGCGCCGCGAGCAGTTCCGGGCCGGCCTCGGCGAGCGCCTCGACCTGGTGCCGGTAGACGGCGATGATCAGGTCCGCCCGGGTCGGGAAATGGCGGTAGATCGTGGCCGTGCCGACTCCGGCCGCCGCGGCGATGTCGCGGATCGGCGCCTCGACGCCCGAGGTCACGAAGACCGAGGCCGCCGCCTCCAGCAGCGCCTCCTGGTTGCGCCGGGCGTCCGCCCGCTTCGGCTTCGGCCGGTCCGCGGGCGCCCGCACCCCTGTCGCCTCGCTGTCCGCCACTGAGCCCCTCGCCCTCCTCGCCGGCCTGATTGATAAACGGGACACTGTCCCGTATCGTCAAACGGGACGGTGTCCCGCTTGTTCATCATGCCAGAGCGCGGGGCGCCGTGACCACCCGTGCGCCGCGCCGCCGGGGGCGCCGGCGAGGCCGTACGGGACCGCGGGCCGCTCCGGGCCGCTCCCGGCGGACCGTCCGCGACGCACCGCGCCGCACCTCCCCGTGTACCTCCCCGTACGAAAGGCCGTCCCGCCATGACCGCGACACCCTTCCCGCACGCCGGCTCCGCCCGCCCGGGCTCCGGGGGCCCCGCCGCGCCCGCGCCCGCCGCCGTCGTCTCGGCGAAACCCGTCCGCATACCCGCGCCGGGCCGCGGCGACGACCTGCTGGTGCGGGTGTCCGCCCCGGCGCAGGGGCGCGACCTGCCGGTCGTCGTCTTCTCCCACGGCTTCGGCTCGTCGCTCGACGGCTACGGCCCGCTCACCGACTTCTGGGCCGCGCACGGCTTCGTCGTGGTGCAGCCCACCCACCTGGACTCCAGGACGCTGGGCCTGGCGGCCGACGACCCGCGCACGCCGCGGATCTGGCGCATCCGGGTCGAGGACGTCACGCGCGTGCTGGACCACCTCGACCTGGTGGAGGCCGCCGTGCCCGGCCTCGGCGGCCGGGTGGACCGCGGCCGCATCGCCGTCGCCGGGCACTCCTTCGGCGGCCAGACCGCGGGCAGCCTGCTGGGTCTGCGCGTCCTCGGCGCCGGGAACGGGCCGGCGGACGGGAACGGCGAGGACCTGTCCGACCCGCGGGTCGCCGCGGGCGTGCTGCTCGCCACCGCCGGGACCGGCGCCGACCTGACGCCGGACGCCGCCGAGAACTTCCCCTTCATCAAACCGGACTTCTCCCGGATGGCCGCGCCCGCCCTCGTCGTCGCCGGCGACCGGGACGACTCCCCGCTGAGCGTGCGCGGACCGGACTGGCTGACCGACGCCTACACCCTGAGCCCCGGGGACAAGACGCTGCTCACCGTCTTCGGCGCGGAGCACTCGCTCGGCGGCATCCCCGGCTACGAGGCCAGGGAGACCACCGACGAGAGCCCCGCGAAGGTCGCCCTGGTGCAGCGCCTCACCTGGGCCTGGCTGCGGCGCGCGCTCGGCCTCGGCGACTCCGTGTGGACCGCCGCCGTCGCCGAACTGGCCGCGGACCGCGAGCCGTCGGGACGTGTGGAGACCAAATGAGCGGGCCGTCGCCGCACGCCCGGCGGCCGGTCCCCGACCGGGACCGGCCGCCGGGCGTCCCGTGCGGGGTCCGCGGTCAGGACAGCGGCGCGTGGTTGGCCCACACCACCTTGTACGGGTACCGGGCCTGCCAGCGCCCGATCAGGTCCTCGATGCCGGGCGCCGCGAAGGAGGCGTTGAGGGCGTCGAGGTCGGTGACGGCGATCTGCACGATCGCGGTGGCCGCGAAGACCGGGCTGTGGTCGTCGGCGGGCACGCGGATGTGGCGCTGGGCGCTGAACGAGGTGAGCACGCCGGTGGCGCGCATGACCTTTTCGATGTCGCCGAGGTATTGATCCAGCTCGGCGTCGGGAATCGGTTCGTCGAACGAGACGATCATCGTGTGGTGAATCATGAGGCCCATCGAACCCCCGGCGGCGGCCGAAGTCCAAGATCGTCTGGTTCACGAACGATAACCTCCAGGCATGGTCGAACTGGAGACACGGGAGCTGGAGTACTTCGTCGCGGTCGCCGAGGAGCTGCACTTCGGCCGCGCCGCGGTCCGCCTGTCCATCGCGCAGCCCGCGCTGTCCAAGGCGGTCCGGCGGGTGGAGTCGCGGCTCGGCGTCGAGCTGCTGATCCGCTCCAGCCGTCATGTCGCCCTGACCCCGGCGGGCGAGGCGCTGCTGCACCACGGCCGGCTCGCGCTCGACGCGGTGGGCGCCGCGGCCAGCAGCGCCCGCCGGGCCGGCGATCCGCAGGCGCAGCTGCGGCTGGTGATCAAGCCGGGCGGCGACGCCAACCTGCTCTCGGGCATCCTCGCGCAGTACGCCCACCAGCCCGACGCGCGCCGGGTCGAGGTGCTGTTCGGCGGCGCCACCGACCGCGCGGACCACGTGCGCGACGGCAGGGCCGACGTGGCGCTGCTCTACGCGCCGTTCGACGACCTGACGGGGCTCGAACACCGGACGCTGCTGGTCGAGGAGCGCGTCGCGATCCTGCCGCGCGGCCACCGGCTGGCCGGGCGCGCCGAGGTGACGCTCGCCGACCTGGCGGGGGAGCGGCTGCCGCGCTGGAAGGGGATGCACGGCAGCGGCGCGGGCGGCTCCGCGAGCGGGGCCGCGGCGGCGGGACCGGCGGGCGCGGCGGTTCGGGCCGGCTCCGCGCGCGCTCCCGTCGTGCCCGGCGAGCCGGCCGTCTCCGACCGGGCGAGCGGACCGGAGATCGACGACGTGACGCAGCTGAACCACCTGATCCTGCTCGGCCGCACGGTCGCGGTCCTGCCGCGCTCGGTCGTGCAGCCCTACCACCCCGACCTGGTGTACACGCCGGTGGCGGACGCCCCCGCCAGCCGGGTGGTCGTCGCCTGGTCGCGGCACGACCACCGGCCGCTGGTCGCCTCGTTCGTGGCGGCGGCGCTGGCCGCGAGCCCGCGGAGCCCGGGCGACGACGCGGACCGGGACGGGTGAGGCCGCCGGGCCGTACGAGGCGAGCTGGCGCGGCCGGTCCGGGCGACGAGGGCCGGCGCGGGTGGCGCGGGCCGGGCCGGTGCGAGCGCCGCGGGGCCGGGGGGACGGCGGGGTCAGCCGCGCCCCTCCGGCGCCAGCAGGGCAGGGGTCAGATCGGCCAGGGTGCGCCCGCCGCTGAGCGCGACCGTCAGGTCGAACTCGGCGAGCAGGCACTTCAGCACGTGCTCGACGCCCGCCTGGCCGCCGAGCCCCAGCCCGTACATGTACGGGCGCCCCAGCAGTACCGCCCGCGCGCCCAGGGCCAGCGCCTTGACGACGTCCGCGCCGGTGCGCACACCGCTGTCGAACAGCACGGCGAGGTCCGCGCCGACCGCCTCGACCACGCCGGGCAGCGCGTCCAGCGACGCGGTCGCGCCGTCGACCTGACGGCCGCCGTGGTTGGAGACGACCACGCCGTCCATGCCCGCGTCGCGCGCCCGCCGCGCGTCGTCGGGGTGCTGGATGCCCTTCAGCACCACCGGCCCGTCCCAGTGCTCCCGTACGAAGGCCAGGTCGTCCCAGGTGAGCGTCGGATCGCCGAACATGCCCGCCCAGTGCGCGACCCGCGCGAAGTCGTCCGCGCGCTGTTCCGGCGCGATCCCGGCGAGGAAGGCCGGCTCGGTCAGATAGTCGGCCAGGCCCTCCAACCGCAGGAACGGCAGATACGCGCGGTCCAGGTCGCCGGGCCGCCAGCCCATCATGAACGTGTCCAGGGTGACCACCAGCGCCGAGTACCCCGCCTCCCGCGCCCGCCGCAGCAGGGCCGCCGCCACGTCCCGGTCCTTGGGGCAGTACAGCTGGAACCACCGGGGCCCGTCGCCCGCGGCCGCGGCGACCTCCTCCAGCGGGTACGAGGACACGGTGCTCACCACCATCGGCAGGCCCAGCCCCGACGCGGCCCTGGCCGTCGCGAGCTCGCCGTCCGGGTGCACGATCGACTGCACGCCGACCGGCGCCAGCAGCACCGGCGCGGGCAGCGTGGCGCCGAACAGCGTGACCGACAGGTCGCGTTCGCCGACGTCGCGCAGCATCCGGGGCACGATCCTGCGCCGCTCCAGCGCCTCCCGGTTGGCGCGCGCCGTGGCCCCGCCGCCCGCGGCCCCCGCGACGTAGGTGAACGGCCCCCTGCCGAGGGTCTGCCGGGCGGCCGCCTCCAGCGCGAGCAGGTCCGTGGTCAGCGCCGGCACCTCGTCCGACAGGCGGCCCCGCAGATAGATGTCGTTCTGGAAGTCGGCGAAGTGGGCCACGCGGCTGCCTCCTGTGCGTCGGGGTCGGATCGGGGGCCGGCTGGGGGCCGGGGAACGGGCGTCGACGGGGACCACTCTCGCCGCCGCGGGCGATCACGTCGAGGGGTCCGTACCGGCGGGTACGCCGCGGAGCGCCGGGAACGTCCCTGGGCGCGGGGACGGTTCGGCGGCGCACCGGGGGCGTGCCGGGCCACGCCGGGGGACACGCCGAGGCGGTCTTGTGGCGGGCCCGGGGCGGGCAGAGGCTGGACCGTGGCCATGGCCCGGCGCCCGGCGCGGCGCACGGGCCGCAGACGAGAAACAGCCACGAGGGGGCGCGCTGCGTGACCGCCGAACAGCTCGACCGGGCATGGGAGTTCACCGACGACCGGGGCGTCACCGCGCGCGGCGCCGGCCGGCCGCCGCGGATCGTCGCGTACACGCGCGCCGGGGCCGCGCTGGACGCGTACGGCCTCACGCCCGCCGCCGTCTACGGCTCGGGGCACGACAGCGCCGCGGCCCCCGAGCCGGCCACGTCCGGCGCGCTGGACTTCGCGGTGGTCGGCTATCTCGGCGCGGGGGCGGCCCTGGACGAACGGGCGCTGCGCACGGCGGCACCCGATCTGCTCGTGGACGTCACCTACGACGGCAGGACCCCGTACGCGGTCGACGAAGGCGTCGCCACGGCGGCCGGCGTCCCCGTGGCGGCCCTGTCGGTCGCGGGCGGCGTCACCCTGGAGCATCTCGTGGGCCGCTTCGGGGAGTTGGCGGCGGCGCTCGGCGCGGGCGGCACGGGCGCGGCAGGCAGCCCGGCCGGGGCGGGCGGCACGGGCGCCGGGGGAGCCGCGGCGGACCCGGGCGGCGCATGGGCCGCCGCGCAGGCGGAGTTGCGGGATCTCGCCGCGTCGGCGGCGCGGGCGCCGCGCGTCCTCGTGCTCTCCCCGGCCGGCCCCGGCCAGGTGCACATCGCCCGCCCCGACGCCTGGCCCGAGCTGCGCCACCTCGCCGGCCTCGGCCTGGACCTGCTGCGTCCCGGGCCGTCCGCAAGCGCCAACTGGCTGACCACGCAGTGGGACGACGCACTCGCACTCGGTGACGGCGTCGACCTGGTGCTGGCCGATGTGCGCAGTCACGCCACGCAGCCCGCGCAACTGGCCGGCCTGCCCGCCTGGAAGCGGCTGACCGCGGGCGCGGCCGTTCTGCCCTGGAACCCCGAACTCCCGCCCGCGCCCGCCCTGTGCGCCGCCTTCCTGCGCGATGTCGCGGCGGCGCTGCGCCGGACCTGAGGGGCGGGCAACCGTCCGGGCCCGCGCCGGAGTTGTGACACCGTGTGCGACATCGGTGACCGTACGCGAGGGGTGACGGTTCGCTGACGGGCCGCGACGGCCGGGGGGTTCGTCCGACCGCGGGCGTAGCCTGGGGAGATCGGTCCGGCACTGGTCCGGCGAACGTCAGCCACGCGCCACCCCGGAGGCCACGATGTTCAACCTCTTCGACGAGTTGTTCGCGCCCGGCCGCAAGCACACCGAGGACGAGCGCAACCGGCTGGAGCTGACCCGCGAGGACGAGGGCAGCAGCGACCCCGCGCGCGGCCCGATAGACCTCGCCTCCGGGACCGTCACCGTCCGCGCGCCGCGCCGCTCCGAGGAGAACGGCGCGGACGAGGCGCCCGAGGACGCGGACGGCGGACCGGCCACGGACCACGGGCGGGGCATGGACGACGCCCTGGCCGCTGACGACGAGCCGGACGCCGGCTGACCTTCCGTGCGCTCCCGTCCGGTCCGGCCCGGCCGATTCCCGGCGCCGCGTCCGTGCGCGAGGCCGGAGCCATGGCCTAGCATTGAAGAGTTCTTCAATTTGCCAGGTGCGTGGTGATCGGTGCGGAGGTCGTCATGGGCGGGTTCGCCGAGGTGATGCGGCAGCGGGTGCGCGACGCGCGGGCGGCCGTCGCCGAGGCGAGAGCGGCCTCCGACCCGTACGCGATGGCCGTGGCCGTGGACGAGCTGGAGGACGCGCTGCGGCTGGCGCGCGAGAACGACGTGGCGCTGGACCCGGTGCACGACGACCTGCCGGTGGGCGCGCCGCACGCCGAGGACCCGCGGGACGGCCAGCAGCTGGTCGAGCGGCCGGTCGGGGAGGCGGCGCCGGTGCGGGAGGAGGAGGGCGCGTGAAGCCGGGATCGTCCGTCCCGCTGTACCAGGCCAAGGCGGAGTTCTTCCGGATGCTCGGGCACCCCGTGCGCATCCGGGTGCTCGAACTCCTCCAGGACGGTCCGATGCCGGTGCGCGACCTGCTCGCCGAGATCGAGATCGAGCCCTCCAGCCTCTCCCACCAGCTCGCGGTGCTGCGCCGTTCCGGCATCGTCACCGCCAGCCGCGAGGCGTCCACCGTCGTCTACGCCCTGGCCGGCGGCGATGTCGCCGACCTGCTGGGCGCGGCCCGGCGCATCCTCACCGAGATGCTGGCCGGGCGCGGCGAACTCCTCGCCGAACTGCGCACCGGCGGCGGACGGCCCGCGCCGCGCGCCGCGCGGCCGCTGACCACCATGGAGATCACGACCTCCTGACTGGCGGGGCAGCGGGTCCCGCGACCGGGCGGCCGGACTCCGGGCAGGATCTCAGGACCCGGCCCCGAGGGCCGCGTACGGCGGCAGCTCCAGGCCCGCGCCGGAGTCGGGCGGTTCGGCGAAGGCCGCCGCCAGGTCGTGGGGCAGCGGGTCGAGCCCGAGCAGGGCGCGCGTCGCCCGCAGCGCGAGCGTGTGCCACACCCGTGCCTGCCGGAGCATCGCGTGGTCCCCGCCCGGCAGTTCGTAGCGGGCGACCCGCGCTCCGGCCGCCCGTGCGCGGGCGGCAGCCTGCCGCGAGCCGGCCGGCGAGGTGACCCGGTCCGCCGCGGCGTGCGCGAACACCAGCCGTGCGCGGGCCACCGGCACGGGCGGCTCATCCGGCGGGCACCAGGGCGCCAGCGCGACCACGCCCGCCACACCCGGACGCCCCGCCACACGCAGCGCCGCGCGGCCGCCCATGGAGTGCCCGACCAGGACGGTCGGCGCGTCCCCGGTCAGCGCGCGGAACGCGGCGAGGCCGTCGAGCGCGTCCGCGGCGGCGTCGGCCCGCGCGCCGTTCCACCCCCGGTGGCGGTAGCGCACCTGCGCCACGGCCACCGCCTCGCTGTCGCCGCGCGTGGACCGCAGGAGCGCCCGCACGAACGGGGCCATGCGCAGGGCGGGCGCGTTCAGCAGCGCGCTGGGCGGGCGCAGGCCGTTGTCGTAGCCGCCGTGCAGGAACAACACCGCGCCGCGCGACCGCTGCGGCAGCCGGCGCACGTCCAGCCGCTCGCCCGCGGTACGGCGCGCCGGCCCGGTCCGACCTGCCCGGCCCGTACGGCCCGCCCGCCCGGCGCCGGGCCCCGCCACTTCATGCGTCTCGTCCACACTGCACCCTAGGCGACACCGGAGGGACCGGCCCGCACCCGGCCGGGGGGCCCGGGCCGGGGGGAGCCGGGCCGGATTCGATCGCGCCGACCGCCGGCCGGGCGGCGCTCATCCCTCCCAGACCCAGCCCGTCACCTCGGGCAGGTCGACGCCGTGCTCGCGGACCCAGGCGTGGTGGCGCAGCCGCACCTCGTCCATCCGCTGGCGCAGCGCCGCCGCGCTGACCGCGAGGCCGGGCGTGCGGTCGATGACGTCCATCACCAGCCGGTAGCGGTCGAGGTCGTTGCTCACCACCATGTCGAACGGCGTGGTGGTGGTGCCGATCTCCTTGTAGCCGCGCACGTGCAGGTTGCGGTGCCCGGTACGCCGGTAGGCCAGCCGGTGGATCAGCCACGGGTAGCCGTGGTAGGCGAAGATCACCGGCTTGTCCGGCGTGAACAGGGCGTCGAACTCGGCGTCCTTCATGCCGTGCGGGTGCTCGTCGTGGGGCAGCAGCCGCGCCAGGTCGACGACGTTGACCACGCGCACCGCCAGCGACGGCAGTTCGCGGCGCAGCAACTGCGCCGCCGCGAGCGTCTCCAGCGTCGGCACGTCGCCGGCGCAGGCCAGCACCACGTCCGGCTCGCGGCTGCCGTCGTCGGTGCCGGCGAACTCCCACATGCCGGCGCCGCGCGCGCAGTGCGCCCGAGCCTCCTCCAACGGCAGCCAGTCCGGGCCGGGTTGCTTGCCCGCGACGATCACGTTGACGTAGTCGCGGGAGGCCAGCGCGTGCTCGGCCACCGACAGCAGGGTGTTGGTGTCCGGCGGCAGGTAGACCCGCACCGCCTCGGGCGACTTGTTGAGGATGTGGTCGATGAAGCCGGGGTCCTGATGCGAGAAGCCGTTGTGGTCCTGGCGCCACACGTGCGACGTCAGCAGGTAGTTGAGCGAGGCGATGGGCCGGCGCCACGGCAGCCGGCGGGTGGTGCGCAGCCACTTGATGTGCTGGTTGGCCATCGAGTCGACGATGTGCACGAACGCCTCGTAGCAGGAGAACAGCCCGTGCCTGCCGGTGAGGAGGTAGCCCTCCAGCCAGCCCTGGCAGGTGTGTTCGGACAGGATCTCCATCACCCGGCCGTGCCGGTCCAGGTGTTCGTCCACCGGGAGCGTCCCGGCCTGCCACGCCTTGCCGCTCTCGGCGAAGACCGCGTCCAGCCGGTTGGAGGCCGTCTCGTCAGGACCGACCAGGCGGAAGTCCCTGCGCTCCGCGGTCTCGGCCATGACACGCTCCAGATAGCGGCCGAGCACCCGGGTCGGCCCGTGCTCCTCCGCGCCCGGCCGCTCGACCGGGACCGCGAACTCCGCCAGGTCCGGCTGCGGCAGCCTGCGCAGCAGCAGTCCGCCGTTGGCGTGCGGGTTCGCGCCGAGCCGCCGCTCGCCGGAGGGCACGCACGCCAGCACCTGCCCGCGCGGGCGCCCGTCGGCGTCGAACAACTCCTCCGGCCGGTACGAGCGCAGCCACTCCTCCAGCTGCCGCAGGTGCCCGGGGTTGCTGCGGACCTCGGACAGCGGCACCTGGTGGGCGCGCCAGGTGTTCTCCACCGGCAGCCCGTCGACCTCGGCGGGGCCGGTCCAGCCCTTCGGCGTGCGCAGCACGATCACCGGCCAGCGCGGCCGGTCGGTCGCCCCGGCGGCGCCGGTCGCGTCCTGCTCGCGCGCGGCCCGCTGGATCGCGGTGATCCGGTCCAGCGCGGTGTCCATCGCCGCGGCCATGGCCCGGTGCACCAGCGCGGGGTCGTCGCCCTCCACGTGCAGCGGCTCGTGGCCGTACCCGCGCAGCAGCTCGTCCAGCTCGCCGCGCGGCAGCCGGGCGAGCACCGCGGGGTTGGCGATCTTGTAGCCGTTCAGGTGCAGCACCGGCAGCACGGCGCCGTCGTGCACCGGGTCGAGGAACTTGTTGGAGTGCCAGGACGTCGCCAGCGGCCCGGTCTCCGCCTCGCCGTCGCCGACCACGCAGACCGTGAGCAGGTCGGGGTTGTCGAAGGCGGCGCCGTACGCGTGCGCGAGGGAGTAGCCCAGCTCCCCGCCCTCGTGGATCGAGCCGGGCGTCTCGGGCGCGACGTGCGAGGGCACCCCGCCGGGGAAGGAGAACTGCCGGAACAGCGCGGCCATCCCGTCGGCGTCCCGGGTGACGTCCGGATACGTCTGCGTGTACGTGCCGTCCAGCCAGGAGTTCGCCAGCACGGCCGGCCCGCCGTGGCCGGGGCCCCACACGCAGATCGCGTCCAGGCCGCGGGCCCTGATCACCCGGTTCAGATGGGTGTGGACCAGGTTCAGCCCCGGCGAGGTGCCCCAGTGCCCGAGCAGCCGCGGCTTGACGTGCTCGGCGCGCAGCGGCTCGCGCAGCAGCGGGTTGGCCAGCAGGTAGATCTGGCCCACCGCGAGGTAGTTCGCCGCTCGCCAGTGCGCGTCCAGCTCGCGCAGCTCGTCCTCGGACAGGCCGGCTTCGGCGCGTCCGTCCAGGGACGCTCGGTCCGTGGACGGGAGGTCCGCGAGCCGGCCGGCCGACGCGGGAGTGGGGGACATTCGGTGCCTCCAAGAAGGGGAATCGGCGGTCGTCCTGCCCGTCACCCTCGGGCCTGCGGCCGCTTCCCGGACAGGGCCGTTCGGGTGCCGGGCACGGGGTCCTTCAGCCCGGTTGCGGGACCACCGCGACCGGGCACGACGCGTGGTGCAGCAGCGCGTGGCTGACCGGGCCGAGCTGCAGCCCGAC
The DNA here is from genome assembly GCA_050613715.1 of Streptomyces sp. IBSBF 3018. GTDB lineage: Bacteria > Actinomycetota > Actinomycetes > Streptomycetales > Streptomycetaceae > Actinacidiphila. Next base: position 10,708 of record JAJSZB010000021.1, on the reverse strand, counting down.
CGCCACCGGGCGGTGGCGGGCCCCGACGACCACCAGGTCGGCGGTCCGCGAGGCGTCCAGCAGGAAGCCGCGGGCCCGCCCCTCGGGCGTCCGCCGGCGCACCTCCACGTCCGGGTGCGCCCTCGCCGGGGCGAGGAGCGCGGCGTCCAGGACGCGTTCGGCCTCGTGGTGCTCCGCGGCGACCTCCTGGCCGCTCGCGTGCCCGGTCCCGGGCAGCCCATGCGACGGGCGCCGCCAGGCGTGCACGGCCACCAGCCCCGCGTCCCGCACCCGCGCCTGCGCGAAGGCGAACCCCACCGCCGCCGAGCAGCGGCCGGGATCGCCGACGCCCAGCACGATCCGCGAGAACGCCGCGGCCGGCTCCTGCGGCGCACCGCGCACCACGACCACCGGGCAGGGCGCCCGCGCCGCCACGCCGAGGCTCGTCGACCCGAGCAGCATCGTGCGCAGCCCGCCCCGGCCGCGGCTGCCCAGCACGATCGCGGCCGCCGCGTCACCCTCGCCGAGCAGCGCGGCGATCGGCTCGCGTCCCACGATCCGGGTGGTCACCGCCACCTCCGGTGCGATCCTGGCCGCCCGCTCGGCCGCCGCGGCCACGATGTGCTCGGCCGCGATCTCCTCCGGCGGCGGTTCGGCCCCGAGCCCCGGCGCGGCCCGCTCGTACTGCTCCCACAGCGACGCGTAGACGACATGCAGCGCGACGGCGCGGCGCACCGCCTCGTGCACGGCCCAGTCGACGGCCCCCAGGCTGTCGTCCGACCCGTCGACGCCGACGATCAGTCGCTTGTCCATCGGTGCTGCACCGCCTTCCAGGACGCCCCGACGCGGGACGCCCGCCGCCGCTGCCGGCCGCTGCCGCGTCCGCTCTGCCGCCGCTTCCGCCTGCCACTGCTTCCTGCCGCCGCCGCGTCCGGCCGCCGCTGCTTCCCAGCCTCCGCGCATACGGGCCGCGGCGCACGGCCGGAGCCGCCGGGCGGACCGCCCCCCCGGTCGCGTGGCGGGCCGCGCCGCGCTGGGCAACGCTGGTCGGGGGAGCGCGCCCCACGGCAGCACCGCCGACGAAGGGACCGCCGATGGCACCGCACACGACGGCGACGACAGTGACGACGACGGCGACGGCCGCCACGGACTGGACCTGGCGGTACGACGGGTACGCGCCGGCGGAGGAGCGGCTGCGCGAGGCGCTGTGCACGCTGGGCAACGGCTACACCGCCACGCGCGGCGCCTGGTCCCAGACGGCCGCCGACGACGTGCACTACCCGGGGACGTACGCCGCCGGCTGCTACAACCGGCTGACCTCGCGGGTGGCCGGCCGCGAGGTCGAGAACGAGGACGTCGTCAACCTGCCGAACTGGCTCCCGCTGCGCGCCCGGGCGGCCGGCGGCGACTGGTTCGGGCCGGACACCTGCGCCGTGCTCGCCCACGAGCAGATCCTCGACCTGCGCCGCGGCACCCTGACCCGGCGCTCCCGGCTGCGCGACGGGGCCGGCCGCGAGGTGACCGTCGAGGAGACGCGGCTGGTGCACATGGGCGACCCGCACCTGGCCGCGCAGCGGGTGCGGATCACCGCCGAGGGCTGGAGCGGCGAGCTGGAGGTCGAGTCGGGACTGGACGGCGATGTCGCCAACACCGGCGTGGCGCGCTACCGCGACCTGGCCGGCCGACATCTGACCGGCCACCGCACCGGCGCGGAGGGCGACACCGTATGGCTGGACTGCCGCACCTCGGCCTCCGGCATCCGGATCGCGCAGGCCGCCCGCACCCGGGTCGCGGGCGCCGCGCAAGCCGCTGATCCGGCCGGTCCGCCGTCCGCCGGTCCGTCGGCCGATCCGTCTGCCGGTCCGTCTGCCCATCCGCCCATCGGTCCGGCCGCGCCGCCCTCCGCCGATCCTCCCGCCGGCCCATCCTCCGCGCCGCCCTCCGCCCCGCCCCCGACGCCGCTCTCCGCGCGGACCGTGCTGGAGGACCGCGCGGCGTACCGGCTCCTGAGGTTGCCGGTGGCCGACGGCCGTCCCGTGACCGTGGAGAAGACCGTCGCGCTGCACACCTCCCGCGACCCCGGCGCGGGCGACCCGTCGGCCGCGGCGCGGGAAGGCGCCGCGCGGGCGCCGGACGTCGAGGCGCTGCTCGCCTCGCACGCCGCCGCGTGGCAGGAGCTGTGGCGGCGCGCGCCGCTGCGGGCGCCGGGGGAGGCCGGGCGGGTGCTGCGGCTGCACCTGTTCCACGTGCTCCAGACGCTGTCGCCGCACACCGCGGACCTGGACGTCGGGGTGCCCGCGCGCGGGCTGCACGGCGAGGCGTACCGCGGGCACGTGTTCTGGGACGAGCTGTTCGTGCTGCCGTACCTCGACGCGTACCTGCCGGAGGTCTCCCGCGGCGTGCTGCGGTACCGCCACCGCCGGCTCGGCGCGGCCTGCCGCGCGGCGGAGGAGGCCGGCGGTCGCGGCGCGATGTACCCGTGGCAGAGCGGCAGCGACGGCCGCGAGGAGACCCAGGCCCTGCACCTCAACCCGCGCTCGGGGCGCTGGCTGCCCGACCACTCCCGGCTGCAGCACCACGTCGGTTCCGCGGTGGCGTACAACATGTGGCGGTACGCGGCGACCTCGGGCGACACCGCGTTCCTGTACGGGGAGGGCGCCGAGACCATCCTGCAGATCGCCCGTTTCTGGGCGCACCGGGCCGCCTGGGACCCCGCCCACGGGCGCTACCGGATCACCGGCGTCGTCGGCCCCGACGAATACCACGAGGGGTACCCGGACTCGGGCCGGCCGGGCCTGGACGACAACGCGTACACCAACGTCACCGCGGCCTGGGTGCTGGCCCGGGCCCTGGAGCTGGTCCCGGCCCTGCCCGCCGCGCGGCGCGCCGAACTCCTCGGCCGGCTGGACCTGGGGCGCGCCGAACTCGCGCTGTGGGACGAGGTGTCCAGGCGGCTGCGGGTGCCCCGGCACGCCGGCGTGATCAGCCAGTTCGACGGCTACGGCGAGCTGGCCGAGCTGGACTGGGCGGCGTACCGACGGCGCTACGGCGACATCCGCCGGATGGACCGCATCCTGGAGTCCGAGGGCGACGACGTGAACCGCTACCAGGTGTCCAAGCAGGCCGACGTGCTGATGCTCGGCCACCTCTTCGAACCCGCGGAGCTGCACGCGCTGTTCGCGCGGCTCGGCGAGCGGCTGGACGACGCGGTGTGGACCGCGACCGTCGACCACTACCTGGCCCGCACCAGCCACGGCTCCACGCTCAGCGGCCTGGTGCACGGCTGGGTGCTGGCGCGCTCGCGCCGCGCGGAGGCGTGGACCTACCTGCGCGAGGCGCTGCTCGGCGACGTGGCAGACGTGCAGGGCGGCACCACCGGCGAGGGCATCCACCTCGGCGTCATGGGCGGCACCCTGGACCTGGTGCGCCGCGGCCTGCCCCTCCCGCCCCCGGACGGGGACCGCCCGGGCGGCTAGGGAGCGACCACGCGGGCGACGGACTCGCGCAGCAGCTCGCGGCGGCGGTCGTGCTCGGCCGCGGGCTCGTCGGCCGAGGCGGTGTAGACGCCGCTGGCCGGCGACCACGCGCTCGCCATCGAGACGATCAGCGTCAGCAGCTCGAAGGGGTCGCAGGGGCGCAGCCGGCCCGCCTCCTGGGCCTGCGCGATCTCCGCGAGCTTGTACTCGTGGCGCACCGGGTCGAACCACAGGCCGGTCGGCCGCCGCTCCAGCCTGATCCACGCGATGAGCCGGGTCAGCGTGGGGTGCCGCAGGTGCTCGTCGTAGATCGACACCGCCCAGCCGGGCAGGTCCGCGGCGTCGAAGAGCACCGCGTCGGTGGTGCGGCCCACGCAGTCCGCGACGACCGCGTCGAACAGCCCGTCCTTGCTGCCGAAGTAGCCGTACAGCTGGGCCTTGTTGGTGTGCGCGGCGGCGAGGATGCGCTCGATCCGGGCGCCGGCGATGCCGCGCCGCGCGAACTCCTCGGTGGCCGCGTCGAGGATGCGCCGACTGGTCGCGGCGCCCCGCGCGGTGGTCGGCAGATCAGGCATGCCCCGACGATAGCAAACAGAACAGTTGGTTTGTCTCGCGCCACGGGAGAGGGCTAGGCTCAAACAGACCGAAAAGTCTGTCTGGGAGGCTGACATGCGTACGACCCACGGCTGGCAGAGCGCCGGCGACGGCTCCACCGCGCTGCGGCGGACCGCGATCGAGCGCAGGGACCTGCGCGAGGACGACCTCGCGGTGCGCGTCGACTACTGCGGCGTCTGCCACAGCGACCTGCACCGGATCAAGGGCATGCTGGGCGAGGGCCCGGTGGTGCCGGGCCACGAGTTCACCGGCACGGTGACCGCCGCCGGTCCGGCGGTGACCGGCTTCGCCCCCGGCGACCGGGTCGCGGTCGGCACGGTGATCGACTCCTGCGGCGCCTGCCCGGCCTGCCGGGCAGGCCAGGAGAACTTCTGCCGCGAGGGCGCGGTCACCACCTACGGCGGCACCGACCGCGTCGACGGCAGCAGGACCCAGGGCGGCTACAGCCGGGAGTACGTGCTGCGCGAGGCGTTCGCCTACCGGCTGCCGGACGCCCTCGACCCGGCCGCCGCCGCGCCGCTGATGTGCGCGGGCATCACGATGTGGGAGCCGCTGCGGGCCTGCGGCGTCGGGCCGGGCAGCAGGGTCGCCGTCGCGGGCCTGGGCGGCCTCGGGCACCTCGGGGTGAAGCTGGCCGCCGCGCTCGGCGCCGAGGTCACCGTGCTCAGCCGCAGCGCGGACAAGGCCGACGACGCCCGCGCGCTCGGGGCCGCCGACGTGCTGGTGACCACCGACGACAAGCAGACCGAACGGGCCCGCGGCTCCTTCGACCTGATCCTGGACACCGTGCCCGCCGCGCACGACCTGTCACCGCTGCTCGGGCTGACCGCGATCGAGGGGACGCTGTCGGTGCTCGGCTATCCGGTGCCCACCACCGTGCGGGTGATGGACCTGACCATGGGCCGCAAGAACCTGTCCTCCTCCGGCACCGGCGGTCGGCGGCACACCGCGGAACTGCTGGACTTCTGCGCCGGGCACGGCATCACCGCGGACGTCGAGGTGCTGCCCTCCGCCCGCGTGGCCGAGGCGCTCGACCGGCTCGGCCGCGGTGACGTCCGCTACCGCTTCGTGCTGGACATGGCCGACCTCGACATGGCCGGCGTCGGCTCGGCCGGCTGAGACACGGCCGACCTCCGCGGGGGCCGGCGCCCGACGCGGCCGCGTCCCGACCCTGCCGGGCCCCCGGGGGCCCGGGCCCGGACTTCCCGGGCCCGGGCTCCGGACCGGAGCCGCTCAGCCGACCGTGACGTGCGTGCCCGCCTGCCGGATGCGGACCAGCTCGGCGCGGTCGGCCTCGCGGTCGGTGACCAGGTGGGCGACATCGGCCAGCGGGCAGATCTTGGCGAAGGTCGCCCGGCCGACCTTGGTGTGGTCGGCGACCACCACCGTGCGGTCGCTGGCGTCGGCGAAGGCGTGGTCGGTCGCCGCCTCCAACTGGTCGTGCGTCGTGCAGCCGTGGGCCGCGCTGATCCCGTCCACGCCGAGGAAGGCGATGTCGGTGTGCACCCCCGCCAGCGTCCGCTCGGCGATCGGGCCCACCAGCTCGTAGCTCGCGGTGCGCGCGTTGCCGCCGACGACGACCAGCGTGATGTTGCGGTGCAGGATCAGCTCGGCCGCGATGTTCACCGCGTTGGTGACCACCGTGAACGGGCCCCGGGCGGCCAGGATGCGGGCGATCTCGGTGACCGTGCTGCCGCCGTTCATGCCCACCACCGCGCCGTCCGGCACCAGCGCGGCCGCCGCGCGCGCGATCGACTGCTTCTCCGGCCGCAGCCGCTCGGCCCGGTGCTGCAGCGGCACCTCCAGACCGACCGCCCCGACCTCGGCGCCGCCGCGGGTGCGGCGCAGCAGGTTCTGGCCGCTCAGGTGCTGCAGATCGCGCCGGATCGTCGCGCCCGACACGTCCAGCAGACCGGTCAGTTCGCGGACGTCGGCACTGCCACGCGCAGAGACGTGCTCAAGTATGCGCGCGTGACGCTCACTTCTCAGCATGCAGGTGAGCATAAGCCCGCGCACCGCCGCGCGCCGAGCCCCGGTGACGAATCAGTCTCGCGCACGCAATGCGCAGGTTCGATCGGTTGACATGACGAAATCTGAGCGCTTAACTCCCTGCAACGCCGGAGGTGAGCACCGGCGTCAGAGGTACGCCTAGCCGGTGGACGGCCCTCGCGCCGCAAGCCCGGACAAAGTCGCCAGGACCGCTCGTCGGGTCCGAGGCGGGGACGTACCCTCCCCTCACAGGAGCTCGATGATGCGCAATCGCGTTCGTTCCGCTCGCCGTATCAGCGCCCTGGCCGCCCTCGCGGCCGCCGTGATCGCCGTACCGCTCATCACCATCGACCGTGCGGGCGCCGCGTCCGCCGGCGCCGACGCCTCCCCCTCGGCCGCCGCACCGCGCGCGGCCGCGCCGGCCGCCAGGGCCGCCTCGGTCACCCTCCCGCCCGCGCACGCGAACTTCGACTACCAGATCGGCGGCGCGTACACCCCGCCCGCCGGTGTGCGGGTGGTCAGCCGGGACCACGACGACCCGCCGGCCGCGGGCCTGTACAACATCTGCTACATCAACGCCTTCCAGGTGCAGCCGGGAGCCGAGAGCAGCTGGGACTCCGACCTGCTGCTGCGCGACAGCAGCGGCAAGGTGGTCTACGACGAGGACTGGGGCGAGGCCCTGCTCGACACCCGCACCGCGGACAAGCGCACCCGGATCGCCAACAAGGTCGACACCTGGATCGACCAGTGCGCGTCCAAGGGCTACCAGGCCGTCGAGCCCGACAACTACGACAGCTACAGCCGCTCCAAGAAGCTGCTGACCTCCGGCGAGGCGGAGTCCTACATCACCCTGCTGTCGGCGCACGCGCACGCCAAGGGGCTGGCGATCGCCCAGAAGAACACCTCGGAGCTGGCCGGCGACCGCAGCGCGACCGGCCTTGACTTCGCCGTCGCCGAGGAGTGCGGCACGTACGACGAGTGCGGCGACTACACCGACGCCTTCGGCAACCACGTGATCGTCATCGAGTACACGGCCAAGGGCCTCAGCAAGGCCTGCTCCGGCTGGGGCAGCGAACTGAGCATCGTCCGCCGGGACCTGGACGTGTCGCCCGCCGGCAGCTCCGGGTACGTCCGGCAGACATGCTGAACCGCCGTTTATCCCCCCACCGGCACGACGGCGTCCTGACGCCGCGGCGCCGCGACGCCTCGGCGTCCGACGCCTCCTGACGTCCCGCGACGCCCTCCGGGCGCCGGGAAGGCACCGTCACCCCCGTCCGGTGCGGCGTGCGCCCGCACGCCGGCCGCCGCCGCACCGGACCGGCCCATCCCATCCGCACGTCGCCCCGGTGGTGATCCCATGCAGCATCGCTCCGCCCGTCCACGTCCCCGCCCACGCGGCGGGACCCCACGCCGTACCGTGCTGCGGGCCGGCGCGGCGGGCGCCACGGCCGCCGCCGCGGCGCCCCTGCTCTCGGCGTGCGGCGGCGACGGCGGCGGAGGCGGCGCCGGCGGGCCGGTGACCATCGAGATGTGGCACGGCCAGACCGACACCGGCCGGGCGGCCGTCGAGGCGCTGGTCGCGGACTTCCACCGCACCCACCCCGACATCCGCGTCGACACGGGCGGCGGCGTGCTCTCCGACGCGATGCTGCAGAAGATCACCGCGGCGCTCGCCTCCGGCTCCTACCCCGACATCGCGTACATCTTCGGCTCCGACCTGGCGAGCATCGCCCGCAGCCCCAAGGTCGTCGACATGACGGACACCGTGCGCACCGGGCCCACCCCCTGGGACCGCTTCTGGAAGCCGGCCCGCGACGCGGTCACCGTCAACGGCAAGGTCCGCGCCACGCCCGCGCTGCTGGACTCCCTCGCCGTGGTCTGCAACAAGAAGCTCTTCGCCGCCAAGGGCGTCGATCTGCCGAAGCCCGGCTGGACCTGGCAGGACTTCGTCGACACCGCGCGGGCGCTCACCGACCCGCACGGCACCGTCTTCGGCACCGGTTGGCCCGGCGCGGGCGACGAGGACACCGTGTGGCGGCTGTGGCCGATGATCTGGGACCTCGGCGGCGACGTCGTCTCCGACGACGGCAAGCACATCGGCTTCCGGGACACCGGCGTCAAGGCCCTGGAGACGGTGGCGGCGCTCGCCAAGGACCGCAGCGTCTACATCGACCCCAAGCCCGGCAGCGAGCAGATGTACCAGGTCTTCCTGTCCGGCCGGATGGGCATGGTGCCCACCGGCCCCTGGCAGCTCCCCGACATCGTCCAGGCCAAGGTCGACTACCACGTCGCGCCGCTGCCCAGCTACAGCGGCCGGCCGATCACCATCTCCGGCCCCGACACCTGGACCGCCTTCGACAACGGCGAGGCCCGCGTCGCCGCCACCCGGACCTTCCTGACCTGGCTCATGCAGCCCGCCCAGGACGTCCGCTGGGACATCCAGGCCGGCAGCCTGCCGCTGAGCAAGGCCACCCAGGCCCTGCCGCAGTGGGCCCGCAAGAGCGAGCAGACCCAGGGGCTCTCGGTGTTCACCACCGCACTGGACACCGCACGGGTCCGCCCCAACCACGCCGCCTACCCGCAGATCTCCGAAGCGCTCGGCCAGGCCATCACCGGAGTGCTGCTCGGCCGCCGCACCCCCGCGCAGGCCCTGCACGACTGCGCCCGCCAGGCCGACGCCGCACTGCTCATCCCGCGCTGAGGAGGACCCATGCCGCGCCTACCCACCCCGCTCACCCTCCCGCACCAGCGCGAGGACCGGGCCGCCGCCGCGAGCGGCGACGACGGCCCCGGCTCCGGACCGGCCAGGACCGCCGACCCGCGCCGCACCCTGCGCCGCCGGCGCCGCTCGGAGTCCGCCACCGCCTGGGCCTTCGTCGCCCCCTCGGTCGCGGTGATCATCGGCCTGTCGATCCTGCCCGTCGTGTGGTCGCTGCTGCTGTCCTTCCAGGCCGACGACCTGGTCACCCCCAGCCGCTGGGTCGGCCTGGACAACTACCGCGCGCTGCGCAAGGACCCGCACTTCAGCCAGGCGGTCGGCAACACCCTGAAGTACACCGCGATGTACGTGCCGCTGAGCATGATCCTGGGCCTGGCACTGGCCCTCGCGCTCAACCGGAGGATCCGGCTGGTCGGGCTCTACCGCACGCTCATCTTCGTGCCGTTCGTCATCTCGGCCACCGCGCAGGGCGTGCTGTTCTCCTTCATCCTCGACCCGCAGTTCGGGGCGGCCAACTCCCTGCTGCACAAGTTCGGCATACCCGCGCAGGGGTTCCTCACCGACCCCGGCCAGGCGCTGTACGTGCTGGTGGCGATCTCGCTGTGGAGCGGAACCGGCTTCTGCCTGGTGGTCTACCTCGCCGCGCTCCAGGACGTGCCGCCCTCGCTCATCGAGGCCGCCAAGCTCGACGGCGCCGGCCGCTTCCACCTGCTGCGCCACGTGGTGCTGCCGACCCTCGCCCCGGTCAACGTCTTCCTGGTGATCTGGCAGCTCATCGAGTCGCTCCAGGTGTTCGACCTGGTCTACGTCACCACCAAGGGCGGCCCGCTCGGCTCCACCACGGTGATCGTCTACTTCATCTGGCAGCAGGCGTTCCAGAACTTCACCGCCGGATACGGGGCCGCCGCCGCGTACGTCCTCGCGGTGGTCCTCTTCGTGATCGCGGCCGGCACCCGGGCCCTGCGCCGCCGCGGACCCGCCGGCCCGGAAGGAGCAGCGCGATGACCGCAGCCTCGGCGCCCCCGCGGCCCGTACCCGACACCGGCACGCCCGCCGGCGCCCCGCGCCGCCGCCGGCTGCCGTTCAGCCCCTGGCATCTGGCGCTGGCGCCGCTCGCGCTGCTCTTCGCGCTGCCGCTGGTGTGGCTGCTGCTCAGCTCGGTGATGAGCGACGCGCAGATCAACCGCTTCCCGCCGGCCCTGTGGCCCTCGCACATCGACCTCGGCGGCTACCGGTACGTGCTGGGCAACGCGATGTTCCCGCGCTGGTTCGCCAACTCGCTGATCGTCTCGGTCGCCACCGTCGTCTCCAACCTCGTCTTCGGCGCGCTCGGCGGCTACGCCTTCGCCCGGATGCGGTTCGCCGGGTCGCGGCTGCTGCTGGTGACGATGCTCGCCACGATGGCCATCCCGTTCCAGCTGACCATGATCCCGACGTTCCTGGTGATGAAGAAGCTCGGCCTCATCGACTCGCTCGGCGCGCTGATCGTGCCGTCGCTGGTCACGCCGTTCGCGGTGTTCCTGCTGCGGCAGTTCTTCCTGTCGCTGCCCCGGGAACTGGAGGAGGCCGCCTGGATCGACGGCTGCTCGCGGCTGCGGGTGCTGTGGTCGGTGGTGCTGCCGCTGTCCCGGCCAGCGCTGAGCACGGTGGCCGTGCTGACCTTCCTGACCACCTGGAACGATCTGACCTGGCCGCTGATCGCGATCAACCACGACACGCACTACACGCTCCAACTGGGCCTGACCACCTTCCAGGGCATGCACCACACCAAGTGGTCGGCGGTGATGGCGGGCAACGTGATCACCGTGCTGCCGGTGCTGCTGGCGTTCCTCGCCGCCCAGAAGTCCTTCATCCAGTCGATCACCTCCAGCGGCCTGAAGGGCTGAACCGGTCCCGTCCCGTACGCGCCCCGGCCCCACCCCGTCCGCAC
>JAJSZB010000219.1:0-11688 GCA_050613715.1 Streptomyces sp. IBSBF 3018 | reverse complement strand
CCCTTCCCGCGGCCCGCGGGTGTTTCGCCCCCCCGCGCACGGGTCAGGCGGACAGCGATGCGCGCCTGGCGGGGCCGCTGCTCGGGCGGCGTGCTGGTGCAGTGGCTGGGCTGGCGCGCGGTGTTCCTGCTGAACGTGCCGGTCGTCGCGGTCGCGCTGCCCGCCGCCGCGCGGCTGGTCCGGGAGACCTCCGAGCCGCGCGGCCGACGGCTGGACCGGCCGGGCATGCTGCTGGGCGCGGTGGCGCTGCTCGCGGTGACGTACGCCTTCATCGAGGCCGGGCGCGCGGGGGCCGGCGGCGCGGTCGGCGCGGCGATCGGCGTCGCGGTCGCGGCGACGGCGGGGTTCGCGGTCGCCGAGCACCGGCGGGAGCAGCCGATGCTGCCGCGTACGTCTCCGCCGGGCTCTACGCGCTGGCCGCGGTCGCGACGCTCGCGGTGGTGCCGGGCGCGCTCGTGCCGCGGGCTGAGCCGCCGGACGCCGGGGTGCCGGATGCGGCGGGGCCCGACGCCGCGGCGCCGGGCGGTGCGCCGCCCGGTGGGGGTCGGCGCCGGGGCTGAGCAGCCGCCGCGCCCGCCCCGGGCACGTCCCGCCGCCCCGCGTCAGCGCCCCCGGGGCGAGTCCCGGCCCGGGTCCGTACCCCGCTGCGGGACCGGGTCCGTACCCCGTGAGTCCGCGTGCGAGTCCGTGCCCGCGTCCGCGTCCGGCGCCGCTGCCACGCCCGGGTCCGCGTCCGCGCCTGCGCCCACCACCGCGCCGAGGATCTCGGCGACCAGGCCGCGCAGCCAGCGGTGCGCCGCGTCGCGGTCGTGGCGGGCGTGCCAGGCCAGGACGGCCGGCACGGCCGGGGTCACGGCGGGCAGCGGGTGGGCCCGCAGCCCCGCGGGCAGCACGGGCGCGGTGAGCGTCGCGGGGACGACGGTGAGCAGCGGCTGTGCGGCGACCGCGCCCAGCGCCAGGGCGAGGGTGGGCACGGTGAGGGCGACGCGCCGGCGCAGGCCCCGCGCCTCCAGCAGTTCGTCGATCCGGTCGCGGGTGCGTCCGCGGCGGGTGACCACGACGTGCGGCGCGGCCGCCAGGCCCTCCCAGGTCGCGGGGTCGTGCCCGGGCTCGTCCGCGAGGTCGCGGCGGCCGACCGCGGCGAGCGTGTCGGAGAAGAGCGTGGCGGAGCGGGTGTCGGCGTGGTCGGGCGCCTTGTCCGCGATCTGCAGGTCCACCCGGCCGCGGCGCAGTTCGTCGGCGGTCGTGGCGGCCTCCGGGAGCAGCCGCAGGCAGACGCCGGGGGCCCGGACGGTCAGCGCCGCGGCAAGCGGCGGCAGCAGCGCGGCGGCCACCACGTCGTTGCACTGAAGGGTGAAGGTCCGCTCCAGCGTGGCCGGGTCCACGCGGTCGCCGGGGGTCAGCACCGCCTGGGCGCGGGTGACGATGCGGTGCACCTCGTCGCGGATCTGCTCGGCGTACGGCGTGGGCAGCATCTCCCGTCCCGACCTGACCAGGATCTGGTCGCCGGTCGCCTTCCTGATCCGGCTGAGGGTGCGGCTCATCGCGGGCTGCGAGAGGTGCAGCCGGTCGGCGGCGGCGCCGACGCCGCCCTCGTCGAGCAGGGCGTCCAGCGCGGTCAGCAGGTTCAGATCCATATGCGTCAGAGTAATGGATCGCATCAGAAGCATGCATTTGAAGTTATGAGTGGGTGCCCGTTGACTGGTTTCCGGCGCCGGGCGGCGCCGGGGACCCGGGCCGGATCGCGGGCCGGTCCCGAGCGGGACCTTCGAGGAGGCAACCATGCGTACGGTCATCGCCGGCGGCGGACTGGTGGGGCTCACGGCTGCGGCGTCCCTGCGGCTGATCGGGCACGAGGTGACGGTGCTTGAGCAGGCGCCGCAGGTGCGGGCGGTCGGCGCGGGCATCGGGCTGTGGCCGAACGCGCTGCGCGAGTTCGACCGGATCGGCGTCGGGGAGCGGCTGCGGGCCCTCGGCGCGCCGATAGAGACCTGGTTCTACGACCCGGCGGGACGCCCGCTGCGGGCCCCCGGATACGACGCGGACGACCACCGGTTCCTGCTGGTGCCCAGGCCGGCACTCAGCGACCTGCTCGCCGACCGGGTGGGCCGGGAGAACATCCGGCAGGACGCCCGCGTCACCGGCTTCACCGAGACCGGCCGCGAGGTGGTGGTCCACCTGGCCGACGGCACGGACCTGCCCGCCGACCTGCTGATCGGCGCGGACGGCGTGTACTCGCGGGTGCGCGCCGTGCTCGTGCCGGGCAGCGACGCCGTCGAGCACGCGGGCCACGTCGCGTGGCGCGCGATCGTGCCGGCCGGGCAGGAGCGCCCGCGGGGCACCGTGGTCACCGTGGGACCGGGCCGCACCCGGGGCGGCTACGCGCCGGTCGCGCCCGGCCGGACCATGTGGATGGTCAACCAGTTCGACGCGGGCCCGCTGGACGGCTCCAAGCGGGACCGGGCGCTGGCCAGGGCCGCGCACCTGGCCGAGGGGGGCTGGCACGACGAGCTGCTGGAGATGATCGCCGCGACGCCGGAGGAGGCGATCCTGGAGAACCGGATCATGCTGGTGCCCGAGCTGTCGCGCTGGACGAGCCGGCGGGTCGCGCTCGTCGGCGACGCCGCGCACGGCCTGTCCCCGCACATCGCCGCGGGCGGCACCCTGGGCGTCGAGGACATCGGGGGGCTGCGCACGGCCCTGTCCGCCGAGCGCGACCCCGCGGCCGCCCTGACCCGCTACGAGGAGGTGCGCGCCGCCCGCTTCGAGCGGGTCCGCGAGCACTCCGCCGCCGTGGAGAAGGCCGCGGACGCCGCGGAGTTCGCCGAGCGCTACGCGGCGTTCAGCCACTGGATGCTCACGACCGCGCCGCAGGAGTGAGCCGGCGGGCGGAGCGGCCCGCGGACCGGGCCCCCGTGCCCGGCCCGCGCGGCGTGGCGGGCGCTTCAGACGTGCAGCTCCGCGAGGTCCGCCTCGGTGAGGAGGAGGTCCGCCGCGGCGGTGTTCTCCTCCAGGTGGGCCAGCGAGCCAGTGCCGGGGATGGTGACCACGGCGGGTGAGGAGGCGAGCAGCGCGGCGATCGCGACCTGCGCGGTGGTCGCGCCGTGCCGGGCGGCGACCTTGGCGAGCGCCTCGGCCCCGACCTGCCCGCGGCCGCCGCCGAGCGGGAAGTACGGCACGTACGCGATGCCGTCCGCCTCGCACGCCGCGAGCAGGTCCTCGTCCCCGGTGTACTGGTTCTGCACCGCGGCGACCGGCGCGACCTGCCGCGCCTCGGCGAACTGCTCGGCGTCGACGTGGCTGACGCCCAGGTGCCGGATCAGCCCCTCGGACCGCAGCTCGGCCAGCGCCGCGAACCGATCGGCGATGGACGCGCCGCCGGGCTGCGCCATGCCGCCGACCCGCAGGTAGACCAGGTCGAGGCGGTCGAGGCCGAGCGCCCGCAGGTCCGCCTCGACCAGTCCGCGCAGCTGCTCGGGCCCCGCCTCGGCGCTCGGCCAGCCGTCCGGGCCCATCAGCGGCCCGACCTTCGTGGCGATGACGAGGCCGTCGCGGTAGGGGGCGAGGGCGGTGCGGATCAGGTCGTTGGCGCGTACGTCCCCGCGGTTGTAGAAGCCGGCGGTGTCGATGTGGTTCACGCCGAGCTCCACGGCGCGGCGCAGCACCGCGATGCCCTCCTCGGGCGCGCGGGCCGGCCCGGTGAAGCCGCCGGCCGCCGCGAGGCGCATCGCGCCGAAGCCGAGCCGGTTGATGGTCAGGTCTCCGCCGAGGGAGAAAGCAGTGGTCGTCATGGCGTCCATCGTGTGCGCGGCCGTCGCGCGCGGCGAGGAGCTGGCAGCTTGCTGCCAGACTGGAGGGGTGCGCAGCGACGAGACGCGGGACCGGCGGGTACGGGACGAGGTACGGCATGAGCGGGTGCGGCGGGTGCGGCCCGGGACTCCGCCCGGCGAGCGGGCGCGGGGCGCAGGCGAGGTACGGCACGAGCAGGTCATGACCCTGCACGGCGACGAGGAGCTGGTCACGCGGGCCGGCCACCTCTTCGGGGCGGCGCGGACGGAGTTCCTCTGCGCCGCCCGCGACATGGCGACGTGGTCCCAGCCGGAGGCCCGCGCGTCGGTGGTGAAGCGGATGCGCACCGGCGCACCGGGGTTCGCGGTCCGCAAGATGCTCAGCCCGGTGGCGCTGGCCGACGAGGGCACCCGTGCGCACCTGCGGCAGGTGCGCGGCAACGGCGCGGAGGTGCGGATCAGCAGCTCCCCGCTGCCGTACGAGACGATCCTGATCGACCGGCGGGTGATGATCCTGGCCGGGCGGGAGACCGCCGGGGGCCGCCAGTACACGGTGACGGCGTCCCAGGACCTGGTGCACGGCGTCCACTCGCTGTTCTGCGCGATCTGGGACGCCTCGCGGGAGTTCGACGACTACCTGCGCGAGGACGTCCCGCACCTGGACGGCGACGGCCGCGCGATCCTCCAGCTGCTCGCCTCCGGCCTCACCGACGAGGCGGCGGCCCGCCGGCTCGGCGTCTCGCTGCGCACCTACCGGCGGCGCGTGGCGGAGCTGATGGCCGCGCTGGAGGCCGGCTCCCGCTTCCAGGCCGGCCTGCGCGCGGGCGAGCTGGGCCTGCCGCACTGACCGGCGGTCCGGGCCGTCTCGCACGACGACCCGGACCGGCCCGCGGGCCGGCGCTCGGGCCCCGCTGTCCACGTCCCGCCGCCCACGTCCCGCTGCCCACGTCCCGCTGCCCAGGCCCGCTGCTCAGTCGGCGGGCCACGGCGCGCGCTCGGCGACGAGCGCGCGCAGGGTGCGCAGCGCGCGGGGCATGCCGATCCCCGCGGCCGCGCACACCCGGCCGGCGCGTCCGAACAGCGCGGTGAAGCGGCGCTCGGCCGGATCGCCGTCGACCACCCGGAACGCGTCGGCGCCGCGCGGCAGCCCGTACACCTGCACACGCAGCCCGTACTGGTCGGACCACAGGTAGGGCACCGTGCGGAACGGCGGCGGGTCGTCGCCGGACAGCAGGCCGCGGGCCACCGCGAGGCCCTGCTCGGAGGCGTTGGTGCGGTGTTCCACGCGCAGCCGCCCGCCGCCGCCCGGGTCGGGCCAGGACGCCACGTCGCCGCACGCCCACACCCCGGGGGCGGCGCGCAGCGCGGCGTCGCAGCGCACCCCGTCGCCGACCGGCACACCGCTGCCGGCCAGCCACTCGGCGTTCGGCGCGCTGCCGACGCCGAGCAGCACGATGTCGGCGGCGAGCCCGCGGCCGTCGTCCAGCCGGACGCCGGTGGCCCGGCCGCCGCGCGTGAGCACTGCCGCGACCCGGGCGCCGGTCACCACGCGGACGCCGTGCTCGCGGTGCACGGCGGTCAGCAGCGCGCCGACGCGCGGCCCCAGCGCGCCGGCCAGCAACCCGCCGGCGGCCGTCACGACGGTCGTGTCCCGGCCGAGCGCGCGGGCGACGGCGGCGGCCTCCGCGCCGACGAAGCCGCCGCCGGCCACCACCAGCCGCCCGCCGCCGGCCAGCGACGCGCGCAGGGCGACCGCGTCGGCCAGGGTGCGCAGCACGTGCACGCCGCGCACCCCCCGCGCGCCCGGCAGCCACCGCGGCCTGACCCCGGTGGCGATCACCGCCGCGTCGCAGCCGACCCGTTCGCCGCCGTCGAGCAGCACCTCGCGCCGCCGCGGGTCCAGGCCCACCGCCCGGCGGCCGAGCCGCAGGTCAAGGCCGAGCGCGTCGAGCGCGGCGGCGTCGCGCAGCCGCAGCCGGTCCGCGGCCCAGGCCCCGGACAGCAGCTGCTTGGACAGCGGCGGCCGGTCGTACGGCGGCTCCCGCTCGTCGCCGATCAGCGTGATCCGGCCGTCGAAGCCCTGCCGTCGCAGGCCCTCGGCGCAGGCCAGGCCGGCGGCGGAGGCGCCGACCACCGCGACCCGCGCGGGCCGCGCGGGCCGCGCGGTGGCCGTCACCAGGCGACCGGCAGCTCGTGCACGCCGTAAATCAGCATCTCGTCGCGGAACGGGATCTCGGCCAGCTCCCGGTCCAGCCGCAGGCCGGGGAAGCGGCGCAGCAGCGCCGGGTAGGCCAGCCGCAGTTCGAGCCGGGCCAGGTTCTGGCCGAGGCACTGGTGCGGGCCGGAGCCGAAGGCCAGGTGGCGGCGCGCGGCCCGGTCGACGTCGAGCCGGTCGGGGTCGGGGAAGACGTCGGGATCGCGGTTGGCGAGGTCGTTGGCGAGGATCACGCCCTCGCCCTCGCGGATCAGCACGCCGCCGACCTCGATGTCGGCGAGCGCGGTGCGGCGCCGGCCGAGGTGCACGATGGTGAGGTAGCGCAGCAGTTCCTCGACGGCGCCGGCCACCCGCTTGTCGTCGCCGTCGCGGACGGCGGCGAGCTGGTCGGGGTGCTGGAGCAGCGCGCAGGTGCCGAGCGCGATCATGTTCGCGGTGGTCTCGTGGCCGGCGATGAGCAGCAGCCGGGCCTCCTTGGCGCACTCCTCGCGGGTGGCGAGGCCGGTGCCGAGGTAGTCGACGGCGAGCCGGCTCAGCAGGTCGTCCGCGGGGTGCTCGGCCTTGTCCGCGATCAGCTCGGAGAGGTAGTCGACCAGGTCCTGCGATGCGGTGAGCGCCTCCTGCGGGGTGCTGCGCATGTCGATCAGCACCCGGCTGCGGTCCTGGAAGAAGTCGTGGTCGCCGTAGGGGACGCCGAGCAGCTCGCAGATGACGAGCGAGGGCAGCGGCAGCGCGAAGGCGGACACCAGGTCGGCGGGCGGCCCGGCCGCCTCCATCGCGTCCAGCAGCCCGTCCACGAGCGCGCCGACGCGCGGGCGCAGCGACTCGATCCTGCGCACGGTGAACTCGCCGGTGAAGCGCAGCCGGTGCTCGTTGTGCTCCGGCTCGTCCATGGTGATGAAGGTGCGGTTGTGCATCCGGGTGGCGTGGCTGCCCTCGCTCACCGCGGGGTAGTTGGGGCGGCGGTTGTCGGCGCTGATCCGCTCGTCGCGCAGCAGGGCGACCTGGTCGGCGTGCCGGGCGACCAGCCAGGCGGCGTTGCCGTTCCACAGCGACACGCGCGTGGGCGGCTCGGCCGGGCGGTCGTCGGCGGGCAGCAGGCCGCGGTGGGCGGGCGGCGGGTCGAACGGGCAGCCGGCGGCGCGGGCCGCGGCGTACGGCGCGAGGGCCTCGTGGGCGGGAGCGGTCATGAGCGGGCCTCCTCCAGCTCCAGGACGATCGCGCCGGCCGGGCAGACCTGCGCCGCGGTCTCGACGTCGGCGCGCAGCTCCTGCGCGGGGCGTTCGGTGAGCAGGATGACGATGCCGTCGTCCTCGCGCTGGTCGAAGACGTCGGGGGCGGCCAGGACGCACTGGCCGGCGCCGCAGCACTTGTCCGTGTCCACGGTGATCCGCATGGCGGTTCCTCCCTGGGGGGGGCGGGATGGACGGTCGGATTACTTGCCTGAGGTAAGTAACCCTGTGGAACGGTACTGCTGCGATCCGCGATGAGTCGCCTGTGATGGATGTAAAGACCACCTTTCTGGCCACGGTCCCCCGCTCCCCCGCCAGCCTCTCGCCGGGGGCCGCGCGTGCCCCTGCCGTCAGGCGCTGGTGGGCCCGGGCGCGGCGGCGCGCTGGGCGGTGGCGAACATGGCCGAGACGGCGGGGCGCGAGCCGGCGCGCGGCGCGGCGCGGGGGCGGATACCCCGGCGCGGGCGCGTCGGGTCGGTGCGCGGTGCGGGCGCCCGCGGCCCGGACGGCCATCCCCGCGGGAGGTCCGGGCGCGCGGGCGCGCGCAGTGTGCGATGTGCCGCGTACGCGGTGCGATGTACGACGTGCGGGCGGCTACCGGGTCAGGACGGCAGGCCCCAGCGCTGGGCGTTGGTGCCGTTGCAGTCCCAGATCTGCAACTGGGTTCCCGCCGTGGTGGAGCTGTTCGGGTCGTCGAGGCACTTGCCCGAGTTGGGGTTGTACAGCGAGCCGTCGGAACGCGGCTGGAAGACCTGCGCGCCGGTCCCGTTGCAGTCGTACAGGTCGACGGTGGTGCCGTCGGCGGTCCCGCTGTTGTTGACGTCCAGGCACTTGCCCAGCGCCTGCAGGGTGTTGCCGGACGTCACGGTCCACTGCTGGGCGGCGGTGCCGTTGCAGCCCCAGATCTGGACCGGGTTGAAGTTGTCGGTGCTCCCGGAGCGGTCGTCCAGGCAGAGCGAGGAGGACACGCCCGAGGTGATGGGGCCGGTGTGCGAGGTGCCGGTGCCGCCGCTGCCGTTGAACGCGGCCAAGCCGTTCGGCGCGCCGAGGCCGGTGGGGCCGTCGTAGCCGGCCGCGCCGTTGCACAGGTAGGACGGGCTGCACGAGCCGTTCGAGCCCGACGTCACGTCGTACAGCGAGGAGGAGTGCGCGTACAGCACCGACGCGGCGGCCGTCGACGGGGCGCCGGCCAGCGCGTAGACCGAGGCGATGATCGGCGAGGAGGCGCTGGTGCCGCCGACCACGAACCAGCCGCCCTGGCCGTAGGTGTCGTAGACCGCGACGCCGGTGGCCGGGTCGGCGACCGCGGCGACGTCGGCGACGGTGCGGTGGCTGCCGCAGCCGGTGTCCTTCTGCCAGGACGGCTTGGCCTCCCACGAGGAGCAGCCCGAGCCGGAGCCGGACCACACCGTCTCCGACCAGCCGCGGGCCGAGGAGTCCTGCCGCAGGGTGGTGCCGCCGGCCGCCACCACGTACTGCGAGGTGGCCGGGAAGCTCACGCCGTAGCCGCCGTCGCCGGAGCTTGCGACGTCCACCACGCCGGCGTGGTTGAAGTCGGCGTCGGCGCCGGCGTCACCCGAACCGTCGCCGGTGCCCCAGCTGTTGGAGATGAAGTGGGCGCCGAGCGAGACCGCGGTGTTCTGCGCCGCGGACAGGTCGCCGGCCTCGACCACGACGATGTGGCACTTCGGGCAGACGGCCGAGACCATGTCGACGTCGAGGGACGCCTCGATCCCCCAACCGGTGTCACCGGGAGGGTAGTTGCCCTGCTGGCCGCTCTGGTTGACCTTGCGGAAGCAGCCGTTGGCGGTGGTGCACGCCGGAAGCCCGTACTGGGAGCGGTACGTGGCCAGGTCGGACTCCAGGTTGGGGTCGTCGGCCAGCTCGGTCACCGCGACGGTCGCGCTGCCGCCGTTGGAGGCGGCGGCGGAGGTGAGGTTGTACGCGCGCTGGAGGTCGGAAGGCCCGTAGCCCGAGGGCGTGGCGTCGGGCCGCAGCGCGTCGGCGTGCACGGCGTGCAGGTCGGTGCGCACCAGCGCGTAACAGACGGGGGCGCCGGGGCGCAGCGGCTCGGAACACGCGTGCGAGGTGGTCACCTGGCCGGACGAGCCGGCCGGGGCGGGGGCGGAGGCCTGCGCGACGACCGGCGACGCGGCGGCGATGCCCGTCGCGGCGGTCAGCGTCAGCACCCACTGGACGATACGTTTCACGGATTCACCTGCTCGTGAGAGGCGGTGGGGGGGTGATCCGCTCGACCGGCCCCGGGCGGCGCGGCTGCCCGGCGACGATCGCCCGACAACGTTGCCAGAGCGGCTCAGGGCCCGGGCCCGGACAGACTGACCCGATCGGAACCGCCGCCGGGGCCGGCCGCTCGGAAGTTGCGGGGATGGCCGTGCCCTACGGAGAGCGCTTACCGAAGGTAGTGATCGGGCATGAACGCGTCAATGGTCTGGACTAGGGCGGGTGGGTCCGCCGAGGGCGGGGGCGACCCCCAGGGGATGCGCGCGATGCGCCGGGGGGGGCGAGCCGTACGCGCGGGGTGCGGGCCGTGTGCGGTCAACGGCCGTGCGTTCCGCGGGAGTCGGGGCCGCGCGGGATACGGTGACGGGCGAAGGGCCGCTCCGGGGAGGGATCGCCGCCCCGGGAAGGGCGCGACGGAGAGGGAGCGGAGAGGGAGGGGCCTGCGTGGCGGGCAGTCGGGGGCGCTGGGCGGCCGTCGCCGTCCTGGTGACGGGCGCGGGTGTGATCGTCGACGCGTTCACCGGGCTCTACGGCTTCGGCGGGCATCACGCCGAGCATCCGCCGGTGCGCCGGCAGGCCGCCCGGGACGTGCACGTGACCGGGTGCGCGGTCGCCGGCGGCCGTGCCGTCGCCCGGCTGCGAGCGGTCAACGGCGGTACCGCGCGCGGCGATTACACCGTGCGGGTCGCCTTCCTCGGCGACGCCGGGCAGTCCCTGGGCACGGCGACCGTCGTGCTGGGACCCCTGGCTCCGGCCGACGCGGCCGAGACCGACGCGGACGGCCCGGCCGTCGCCGCCTCGTCCACTCCCCTGTGCCAGGTCACCGGCGTCGCCTTCTCCGCCGTTCCGTCCGGCGGCGCATCGGGAGGCACGTCGGGACGCACGTCGGGCGGCGCATCCGGCGCGTTCGGCGGTACGGGCAGGTCAGGACCGCCGGCGGTGGTGTGAGCGGCAGCCGGAGCGGCGGAAGCGGGAGAGCGGTTTCCCGGACCCACGGAGCCGGACGGCCGCGGGAAAAGCCGATTCCGCGAATTCCCGTGTTAGGCGGGCGCGTTCGGGGGCAGGCGCCTGTCACGGGCCCCTCGCTCCCCAGCACTCGGGCCCGTCTCGTCCGGCTTTCCCCCGCCGGACATGTCGCCGCCGGTCCCGGGCGCTTCACACCCCCCCCGAACGTCCGGGACCGGCAGGCCGCGCACTCGCGCGACGACGCTCCGGAGAACCCCCGCGCCGACGGATACGACACCGTCGAACATTCACACGCGTGAGGTGATGAGTCCGGGGCAAACGGCCCGGTGGAGGTTGATAAACATGGGACCGTTGCTTCTCGTTCTGCTTCTTGCGCTGATCCTGTTCGGCGCCGGCTTCGCACTGAAGATCCTCTGGTGGGTCGCCGTCGTGGTGCTGGTGGTCTGGCTTCTCGGATTCCTGGTCCGGGGCACCAGTTCGGGCGGCGGACGGGGCCGCTGGTATCGCTGGTAGCGCCGTGCCGCCGCTCGCGGCACACAAACTCGGAGGCCGGGCTCTTTCGGGAGTCCGGTCTCCACGACGTTCTCCCGCACCCATACATCCGATGATGCGATGAGATTTTCATGTGTCTTATAGGCATCTGTCCTGTTCGCCTGACACATGCCGGCTCACCCGTTTACCGTAATCGTCGTGACCAGGGGTGGGGGGCGTCGGGCCGTGGCGGTGCTGGCCGCCGCGACGGTCGTCGTCGCGGTCGCGGGTGCGGTCTCGTGCGGCGGCCTCACGGCGCGCGCCCGGGCGGCGGCCGTGTCCCGCGGCGGCGCGCGGAGCGCGGACGGATCAGGCGGAACGGCCGCACCGGACGGAACGGGCCGAGCGGCCGTACCGGGCGAGCCCGTCGGCGCGGTCCGACCGGGCGGCCTGGGAAGCGCGCACGGCACCGGGATCCTCGTGGTGGTCGGCTGCCTCGCGGCGGCGAGGGACGGGAGCGGCGGCGCGGCGGCACGCACGCCGGCTGCGAGGGCGAGCGGCGGCGGGCGCTGCGGCGTCCTGGTGGTGGTGTGCGCCGGCGACGGGCACACGG
The DNA here is from genome assembly GCA_050613715.1 of Streptomyces sp. IBSBF 3018. Lineage (GTDB taxonomy): Bacteria > Actinomycetota > Actinomycetes > Streptomycetales > Streptomycetaceae > Actinacidiphila. The sequence continues at coordinate 162 of JAJSZB010000219.1, read as the reverse complement.
TGACCTCCGTCGTGCTGGTCGGTCCCGGCGGTACCGGCGGTACCGGCCACGGCGGGCTGGTGGTCCGCGTGGGCGCCGCGTGCCCCGGCAGCACCGGCACGACCACGCCCCCGACCTCCCCGCCGCCGCTCGCCCTCGCAGCCGGCGTGCGTGCCGCCGCGC
>JAJSZB010000218.1:0-11696 GCA_050613715.1 Streptomyces sp. IBSBF 3018 | reverse complement strand
GGGCGGGGGCGTCCCCGCGGCGAGGGGGGAACGGTCTGCGGATGCTGGACACGCGTCCTCCAGGGAGAACGAGGAGTGGGGGGATCGCACTCCCATAGGGCCCCGGCACAGCACCCTATGGGAGCGCTCCCACATGCTGCGCGCCCGGACGCGCCACGTCAAGGCGCGGGGCACGGGGAGCGTGGCCGGGTGCGGGGTCGGGAGCGGGGCCGGGTACGTGGCCGGGTGCGTGGCAAAGGGCCGGGCGCAACTGCCGTGCGCCGCCGGGGCGTTGGCGTCAGCCTGCGGAACCGGCGCTCGCGGGGCCGGACTTCGCGGACCTGGACCTCGCGGATGATCCGGCCTTCGAGGACCTGGCCTTTGCGGCCCCGGCCTTCGCGGGCGCGGGCGTGCCCCCGGCGGTTGTCGCGGGCGCGGCCTCCCCCGAACCCGCCTTCCGCGGCGCGGCCTTGTCCCGCTTGTCGCGCCGCGTCACCGCCCTGGCGTGTTCGGCGTTGAAGTGCGCGCCGATCATCAGCGCGAGGTTGGACAGCCACAGCCAGACCAGGAACGCGACCGTGCCGCCCAGCGGCCCGTACAGCCGGTGGTAGGTGCCCATCCGCGCGGCGTAGACGGCGAATCCGGCGGACGCCAGCAGCCACAGCCCGACCGCGACCGCACCGCCGGGCGCGATCGCGCGCAGCGAGCGGGTGCCGCGCGGCCCGGAGCGGAACAGCAGCAGCACCAGGACGCCGGCCACCACCAGCAGCATCGGCCAGCGCAGCGAGCGCCACGCGGACACCAGCGGGCCGCCGATGTGCAGCACGTGCCCGGCCCTGCGGGAGAGTTCACCGCTGACGACGAGCAGGACCGCCGCGCACACCAGCAGGACCAGCAGCGTCAGCGAGGTGAGCAGGATGCGCGGCGCGGTGCGCCAGGCCGGGCGGTGGTCGTCCACGCCGTGGATGTGGTGCAGCGCGCGGCGGAAGACGGCGGCGTAGCTGCACGCGGACCAGGCCGCGCCGAAGCCGCTGAGCGCGGCGAGCGAGGCCGTGGCGGAGTGGTCGGCGGCCATCTGGTCGAGCGCGCCGGCGACCGTGGCCCGCGACTGGGCCGGCAGCAGCGCGGTCACCTCGGCGGACAGGCTGTTGTCGGAGGGCCCGCCGGCCAGGCCGATCAGCGCGAACGTCATGAGCACCGCGGGGAAGAGCGCGAGCGCGGCGTAGTAGGTGAGGGCGGCGGCGCGCTCGGTGGCGTCCATGTCCCAGGCGGCGCCGAGCGCCCGGCCCAGCGTCCGGGCGAACCGGAACCCGGCGAGGAGGGCGCGCCCGATCCGGCGGTGTACCGGCGTCTCCTTCGGCGGCTGCGCGTCCGCGGCCGACCGCTCCCGCTCCTCCTCGCGCGCGTCACGCGCCGCGCCGTCGCGAGTCGCCACCACTCCCCCTCACCGCCGGACACGTCGGAACCGCGGGCAGACCGTCTGCCACCCGGTGTCTGCCCCGCATTCGCGCGCGCATGGCGGACGTGGTCCGTTTTCGGACACCGGTGAGGTACGGAACCGCCGCGAGACGCTGCCTTAAAAAGGAGAGACGTCGGAGCATTTCGCGTCTCACCGCCCCTTCTTACGGTGACGGGGTGAAGAAAATCGTTCTCGGTGATGTCGAGGTCTCGCGGGTGGTCGAGTGGCAGGGTGCGTTCGCCACCACCGATGTGCTGTTCCCGTCCGTGCCCGCTGAGCTGTGGCGCCGGCACGAATCCTGGCTGGCGCCCGACTTCCTGAACCCCACGACGGGTGCGTGGCAGGCGACCGTGCAGACCTGGGTGCTGCGAAGCGAGGGCCGCACCGTCCTGGTCGATACCGGCCTCGGCAATGACAAGCAACGCGAGGTCGAGGCGTTCGACCAGCGCGACGGCGACTTCCTCGACCGACTGGCGGCGGCCGGGGTGCGGCCGGAGGACGTCGATCTCGTCGTCAACACCCACCTGCACAACGACCACGTGGGGTGGAACACCCGGCTGGTCGACGGCGCGTGGGTGCCGACGTTCCCCAACGCGCGGTATCTGATCAGCCGGGCCGACTTCGATTTCTGGAACCCCGCCAACGGGCACGTCCCGAAGTCCCCGTTCCAGTCCGCCGCCGACTGCGCGGTCACGTTCGACGACAGCGTGCTGCCCGTCCATCAGGCCGGTCAGGCCGTGCTGTGGGAGGGCGACAGCCACCGCATCGGAAAGGACCTGGTCCTTGAACGGGCCCCCGGTCACACACCCGGCTCGACGGTGCTGTGGCTGGAATCCGGCGCCGACCGGGCAGTGTTCGTCGGCGACGTGATCCACACCCCGCTGCAGATGTTCGAGCCCGACCACGACACCTGCCTGAGCGAGGACCGGGCCGAGGCCGCCCGGTCCCGGCGTCGCGTCCTGGAGCAGGCCGCCGCGACGAACAGCCTGGTCGTGCCGGCGCACCTGGGCGGAGCGGGTGCCGCCGAGGTCGTGCGGTCCGACGGGGCCCTCTCGATCAGGCGATGGGCGCCGTTCTCGGGCGCCTGACTCAGCAGGGGCGGACGAGGGAGGATGAGGCGATGGACGTGGTCAGCGACGTGATCTGCACCATGCGCGTGGGGCGCCCCTCCCTGTCGCTGGAAGCGGCGGCCCCGTCGTGGGAGAAGGAGGTGCCGGTCTTCGGGGGTGCCCGGTTCTACGTGGGCGCCACGGGAGACCTCCGGGTGACGGCACCGGACGGAGCGGTCATCACCCTGCGACCGGGCGACGCCGTTCTGCTCCCGCACGGGACCGCGCACACACTCGTGAACGCCACCGACGGCACTGCCCGGTTCCTGTCCGGCGCCTACCGCCTTGAGCGGGCCCGTCCGCACCCGCTGTTCCAGGACCTCGCCGATCTGGTGGGTCTTCCGGCGCAGCCGGACCGTTACCGGGGTCTCCAGGCGTCGATCGACCTGTTGCTCGGCGAACTGGACGAACAGATGCACGGCAGGGACCTGGTGCTTCCGGCACTGCTCGACGTGCTCCTGGTGCACCTGATCCGCGCCTGCCTGGTCGAACGTGCGGGACTGCAGGCCACCGGCTGGTGCGTCGCCCTCGACGACGAGGTGATCGCGCGATCGCTGCGTGCCGTGCACGAACACCCCGGCGATCCCTGGACGGTGGAGTCGCTGGGCGCGCACGCGGGCCTGTCCCGCGCCGCCTTCGCCCGCAGGTTCACCGCCATGGTGGGGCAGCCGCCGCTCACCTATCTGACGTGGTGGCGGCTCACCATGGCGGCACGCCTGCTCCAGACGACCGACGTCCCACTGTCCACCGTGGCGCAGCGCAGCGGCTACGGCTCCGCCTATGCCTTCGCCAACGCGTTCACGCGCGAGTTCGGGATCTCGGCCGGCCGTTACCGGCAGCAGCACCGCGCCGGCCACCGGCCCGGGAGCGCGATTCCGAACTCCTGAGGGCCCGCGTGCACGGACTTCCACCCGTGCCTTTACGCCGTTTGTCCACGCCGTGCCTTCACGCCGTCGTCGCCGGCGCGGTCGGCGGGACCGGGGGCCGTATGCCGAGCCACTGTTCGGTGCCCCAGGCCTCGAAGCGCTCGGCCTCGGCGAACCCGAGCCTGGCGGCCAGGCGCATCGAGGCGGTGTTGGCGGACTGGGTGGTGAGCACGACCGGTTCGCCGGGCAGGGCTCCGGCGAGCCAGTCGAGTGCGGCGGCGCACGCCTCGGCGGCGTAGCCGAAGCCCCAGGCCCGCGGCAGGAACAGATAGCCGAGGTCGGCCTTCCCGGCGGCGACCGGGCGGCGGTGCCCGGTGGCCCGCCTGAGCAGGACCTGGCCGATCATCGCCCCTTCGCGTGCGACGACGAAGCTCCCGGCCCACCGCTCCGGCACCTCCGGGGTCTCCCGCTCGACCTCGCCGAGGGGCCGCGGGCCGCCGAGGTAGGCGTTCACCTCGGCCGAGGTGTACAGCTCGACGAACGCCGGCCGGTCGCGCGCCTCGGCCGCGCGGAGCACGAGCCGCTCCGTCCCGATCGGCTCCGGCGGCCACGTCACGCCTTCCAGCTCGTCCATCCCCGCACGCTAACAGGCGCGCCCCCCCCCGGCCCAGGCGCCCGGCCCGCGCCGGACGGCCCGCGATGGGGGCCGACCCGGCCGTCCGACGCGCCGGTTCACCGCCTGTTCTCGGTCCGCCACGAGCAGACGCCGGGGTGGGCCGCGAAGTGCCCGCAGGGGACGCCCTGTTGGGGCGAGACGCTCGTGCAGTCGGGGCGCAGGAAGAGCCTCCAGGTGGCACATCAGGTCGTCGGCGATGAGGCTGGGGTTCACCTCGGGGTACGCCTTCACCGACAACGAGGCCCGGCTCGACGTCCTGCGCCGCGTGCACGCGCTGCTCTTCGAGGACGACGACGGCGTCACGCCGGAGGCCGGCGGCGATCGCGTTCGCCGGTAGCGGGTGACGGGGGCCGGGGCGCCGGGGACGCGGGCGTGCGCGTAAGTCGTTTCGCGTGCGCGGGGAGCGCTTGGCATCATCGGGGCATGAGGGTGGGGGAGTTCGAGGCGCACGTCACCGTGCGCTGCGACGGTGGGGACGCGCAGGCCGGGCGGCTGGAGCGGTGGGCCGTGGCGCGGGGGTGGAAGTTCACGCACATCGTGCTGGCCCGCGGACGCGTGCCGTCGCAGCCGATGCTCACGCTGGGCGGGTGCGGGCCGTACGAGGAGCAGGTGCGGATCTGCGACGCGGCGGCGGACGGGCTGCGGGCCGCGGGATTCGCGCCGGTGCGGGTGAAGATCGAGGTCCCGCCCTGGGACCCCGTGGTGCCGCGCTCCGACGAGGAGGCGCGGGCGTGGGGTGCGCGCGGCGGGGCCGGCGCGGCCGGTGGCACGCCGCAGCGTTATTTCGAGCATCACGTGAAGGTGCTGCTCGACGCGGGGCCGGGGACGGCGTCTCCGGGGCAACGAGAGCCTGACGCCGGGCGGTTGGCGGCGCTCACCGCCGCCGCGGTGGCGCACGACGCGCATGTGTCGTGGAACGCGCGGCGCACCGCGGGACCCGGCGGGCGCGAGCAGCGGTTCGTCACGCAGCGCTGTCACGGCGTCGGACTGCCCACCGCCCGGGCGCGGTTGGCGGCGCTGCGGCGGGCCGTGGCGGACCTCGGCGTGGACATCGCCGAGGTGGAGCAGGAGTTCGTGGTGCACGACAGCGACATCGCCGTGGACGAGGGGTGGATCACGGTGGACGAGGGGTGGATCGTGGCGACACGGCAGGAGGAGGTGACCCGGCGGTGAGCGAGGACGGGGAGACACTGCGGGTCGGCGGCGTGGAGGTGCCGCGCACACCGCTGTCCGACGCGGAGTTGGACCGGCTCGGGCTGCCGCGGACGTTCCGCCGGATCGAGGACGAGGCGGCCCGGCAGCGCTTCGTCTTCGACCCCGCGCTCAAGCACCGCTCCCACGCGTACCGCGCGAGCGACCCGGAGTTCGCGGACGACGAGGCGCGGGCGGCGTGGCGGGATGCGCGCCGCACCGCCATGGACCTGGTGCTGGCGGCGATCGCCGGCTCGCCCTGGCGCGACCACCTCGTCCTGCGCGGCAGCGTGCTGCTCGCGGAGTGGTTCGGCGCGGCCGCGCGCGAGCCCAAAGATCTGGACTTCGTCGTCGTGCCCCGGGACTGGCGGATCGAGGAGGACCGCACGGGCGAGCTGCTGCGGGACATCCCCCGGCTGGCCGAGCGCACGGCTGCGGACGCCTCCCGCGCGGACTCCCCCGGCGCGGGATCACCCCGCGCGGACTCCCCCGGCGGCCCGCACCCCCAGGACGCCGGTTCCGTACGGCCCGCCGTCCGGTTCGACGCCGGCGACGCGGTGAGCGAGGACATCTGGACGTACGACCGCGTGCCGGGCCGTCGGCTGGTGCTGCCCTGGACCTGCCCCGGCACCCCCGGCGGCATCGTCCAACTCGACGTCGTCTTCAACGAGTCGCTGCCCGTCGCGCCGGTCGCGACGACGGTCGCGGGCGTGCGGCTGCTCGGCGCGACGCCCGAACTCTCCCTCGCCTGGAAGCTCGTCTGGCTCGCCCAGGACATGCACCCGCAGGGCAAAGACCTGTACGACGCGGTGCTGCTCGCCGAGCACTGCACGCTCGACTACGCCACGCTGGGCGCGGTGTTCATCGCCTCGGACCCCTACTACGCGGGCACTCCGGTCACGCCGGACGTGACGGCCGACATGTCCCCGGACTACGAGTGGCGGCACTTCGCCGCGGAGTACCCCCATCTCGCGGGCGACCAGGACGACTTGCTGAGGCGGCTGCGCTGGGCCCTGGAGCCGACGTTCCGGCCGCTGATCGACGATCCGCGCGGGGCCCGGCGGCAGTGGTCGGCGCAGTGGCTGGACGCGTGCCGCGCGGCGTACCGCGACGGCGGGCTCTCCGCGCTGCTCGCGGACCTCGCGGAGCAGAAGGCGCCCGCGGCCGTCGCGGCGGCCGCCGTCCGCGACCTGACGGGCGGCGCCGGCCCCCCGGCCACCGCCGCCGCGGCGGTCGACCACGTCCTCGCCCACCCGGCGTGGTCCCAGCGCGCGGACGACTTCTCCGCCCACCACCCGGGCTTCCGCGACCGCCTGATCGAACGCCTCGCGGAGGTGGACCTCGGCGCGTAGCCGGCGGCGCCCGGGGCCCACCGCCGCGCACGGCCGGCGCCACGCCCGCACTCCGGCCGCGTACCGCACGCTCCGCACGCGTCCGCCCGTGCCCGCCTCCGCCCGTGCCCCCGTCCCGCCGTGCCGGTAGCGTGCCCGGATGGAGCTCTTCACGCAGACCTGGGCGGCGCTGCGCACCGCGGTGAAGGACCTCGCGGACGCCGACTTCGAGCGGCCGTCCGGGTGTTCGGGCTGGCTGGTCCGGGACCTGGTGTGCCATCTGGTCATCGACGCCCAGGACGTCCTGATCACCCTCGCCACCCCCGCGGACGGGAAGCCGACGCGCACCGCCGTGACGTACTGGAACGTCTCGCGGACGCCCCCGGCCGGCGACGACCCGCTCGACGCGCTGACCGTACGGCTGGCCGCGGCCTACCAGAAGCCGTGGCTGCTGGCGTTCCACCTCGACGACGTCGGGTCCGCCGCCGGGCGCGCCGCCGCGCTCGCCGACCCGGCCGGACTCGTGGGCACCCGCGACGAGGTGCTGACGGTGGCCGACTACCTCGGCGCGTACGTCATGGAGTGGACGCTGCACCACCTGGACCTGGTCGCCCACCTGTCGGACGCTGCGCAGCCGCCGGCCGAGGGGCTCGCCCGGTCCCGCGCGATGCTGGAGGAGATCGCCGGGGCCGCCTACCCGGCGGCCTGGTCGGACCGCGACGCGCTGCTGGTCGGCACGGGTCGGCGCGCGCCGACGCCGGAGGAGCGCGCCGCGCTGGCGCAGGCGGCGGAGGACGCGGCAGAATCGGGCGGCGCGGCGCCGACGGTGCCGCTGATCCTGGGCTGACCGCTCAGGTCGGCCCTCCGGGTCTGTCCGCCGCTCGTACGGTCCGGGCCGGCCATAGGGTCCCGGGCCGGCCGTACGGTCCTGGCGGCCGGTCGCCGCCCTCCCCGTGCCGCGGGGCGTCAGGGACTCGGCGGCTCGAAGTGGACCGGCGCCGTGAAGTTGGCGCGGCGCGCGGCCCGGCGGAAAGTGACCAGCGCCGCGGGTCCGGCGAGCAGGACGCACACGAAGGTGGTGACCGCGCGGCCGGTGTCCCAGCCGAGCGACGTGGCCGCGTCGAACGCGAGGTAGCGGTGCCACTGCTCGGTGAACGGCAGGCCGGGCAGGTACGCGACGGAGCTGCCCGGGTCGGTGGTGAACGGCCAGAAGGAGAGGTTGAGCAGGAAGCCGAAGAGGTAGCCGGACGCGGAGCCGTAGAGCGCGAGCATCAGCACCTCGGCGCGGCCCCGGACGCGTGGCAGGACGCCGGCGAGCATCCCGACGAACGCGCAGCCGAACATCTGGTACGGCATCCACGGCCCAACGCTGCCGGTCAGCATCGCCGACGCGAACAGCGAGGTGCAGCCGAGGGTGAAGCCGAAGCCGGGGCCGAACACCCGGCCGGCCAGCACCAGGACGAAGAAGACCGTCTCGACCCCGGCGGTGCCCGCGCCCAGCGGGCGCACCGCCGCGTTGACGGCGGACAGCACGCCGAGCATCGCCAGCGCCTTGGCGTCGATGCCGCCGTCGGCGATCTGCGCGAGGACCACAGCGAGGACCAGCACCAGCAGCACGCCGAAGATCAGCGGCGGGGCGTAGGAGGCGCCGAAGCGGCCCGGCGCGACGACGAACGGCCAGAAGAACGCGACGAGTCCGACGAGCGCGGCGAGCACGATGGTCAGGCCCGCTGTGGCGTGGACGCGGACCGCCGTGACGCGCCCCGCGCCCGTCCCCTTCTCCCCCGGCTTCCGGGACTCGCGCGACTCACCCGATCCCGGTCCAGGCACCGGTCCCGTCTCCGGTCCCGTCCCCGGCTCCGGACCCCGCACAGCCGCGCTCACCGTCCCGCCTCCGCCGCGTCCAAGGCGTCCAGTGCATCCGACACTTGACGTACCGTCACATATGGCAGCGGCGCGAGGATCTTCGCCGGCTGCGGCGCGAACGCGGGCGAGGCCACAATCACGTCGGCCGTGGGGCCGTCGGCGACGATCTCGCCCTCGGCCATCACGGCCACCCGGTCCGCCGCGGCGGCCACGAACTCCACGTCGTGCGTGGAGATCACCACGGCCCGGCCGTCCGCGGCGAGGTCGTCGACGATGCGGATCAGCGCGCGCTTGGCCGGGTAGTCCAGGCCGCGGGTCGGCTCGTCCAGCAGCACCACCGAGGGGGCGGCGGCGAGTTGCACGGCGAGCACGAGGGCGAGCTTCTGCCCCTCGGACAGGTCGCGGGGGTGCGTGTCGTCGCCGATGCCGGGCGCGAGCCGGTCCAGGATGCCGCGCGCCGCACCGGGGATCGTGCCCGACTCCCGGTCGGCCTGGGCGAGTTCGGCCGCGACCGTCTCCAGGTAGAGCAGGTCGGTGGGGGTCTGCGGGACCAGCGCGACGCTGCGGCGCGAGGCGCCCGTCCGCGCCTGCCGGGCGCCGAACAGCCGCCTGCGGCGCGGTGTTTCGCCCTTCCCCGCGGTCTCGTGGCCGCCGCTGTGAGCTGTGTCGCCGGTCCCGCCGCCGCTCCGGGCCTCGTGCGCGTCCGCCGCGCGGTCCGCGTCCGGCCCGCCCGGCCCGCCCTGCCCGTCCGGCCCGCCCACGTCCACCGTTCCCGCGTGCCGCGGCCCCGCGCCGTGCAGCGCCCACAGCAGTGAGGACTTGCCCGAGCCGTTGCGGCCCATGAGCGCGGTCACCTGCCCGGCGTGCAGGTCCAGCGCCACCTCGCGGACCGCGACCACGTCGCCGTAGCGGACGACGACGCCCCGCGCGGCCAGCAGCGGCGGCCGGGCGGCGCGGGCGGGGACGGCCGGGCGGGCCGGCGGCACCGGGCGGCCGGCGAGCCGGTCCCTGAGCGCCCGGGCCGCGCGGCGGGCGTCGCGCACCGACAGCGGCAGCGGGTCCCAGCCGGCCAGCCGCCCCAGGTCGACCACCGGGGGCGCGACCGTCGCGGTGCGGAAGACCTCGGCGGGCGGTCCGCACACCGCCGTGCCGTCGCCGGCCAGGTGGAGGATGCGGTCGGCGTACTGCACGACGCGTTCCAGCCGGTGTTCGGCGAGCAGCACGGTGACCCCGAGGTCGTGGACCAGCCGGGTGACGGCGGCGAGGACCTCCTCGGCGGCGGTCGGGTCCAGCGCCGAGGTCGGCTCGTCCAGCACCAGCACGCGGGGGTGCGCGGTGAGCACCGAGCCGATGGCGACGCGCTGCTGCTGGCCGCCGGACAGTTCGCTCAGCGCGCGGTGCCGCAGGTCGGCCAGGCCCAGCAGGTCCAGGGTCTCCTCGACGCGTTTGCGCATCACGTCGGCGGCGATCGCCAACTGCTCCATCGCGTAGGCGAGTTCCTCCTCGACCGTGTCGGTGACGAAACCGGCCACCGGGTCCTGGCCCACCACGCCGACCACGTCGGCGAGTTCGCGCGGCGGGTGGTGCGCGGTGTCGCGTCCGTCGACGGTGACGCGGCCCGCCAGGGTGCCGCCGGTGAAGTGCGGCACCAGGCCGTTGACCGCGCCCAGCAGCGTGGACTTGCCCGCGCCGGTGCGCCCGACGACCAGGCACAGCTCGCCCTCCTCCACCAGCAGGTCGACATCGCGGAGGACCGGCGTCCGCGCGCCGTCGTAGTGGACGCTGACGTGGTCGAAGCGGATCACAGGAGGGCCTCGCCGTGGGTGGGATCGGTGGCGCCGGGCGTGCGGGCCGGGGCGGCGCCGGGCGCGGGAGCGGGGTCGGCGCCGGGCGCGGGCTCGGGTGCGGCCTTCCGTGGTGCGCGGGCCGGGGGCGTGCCGGCCAGGGCTGTACGGGCTGGGGGCGTACGGGCCGGGGTCGTACGGACCGGTGGGGGCGCCGCGAAGGCCGCCGCGCCGGCCAGCAGGATCGCCAGCGCGGGCGGCCATGGCAGCGACGGCCAACGCAGCGGGTACAGGCTCGGGTTGAGGTCGGCCGCGTGGTATCCGGCGGTCGCGAACAGCACCCCCGCGCACAGGCAGCCGCAGAGCGCGACCGTCCACTCCGGGCCGCGCCACGGGTCGGGGCGGTAGCTGGTGCGGCGCACCCGGCGACCGCCGAGCGCCAGCCCTGAGCAGCACAGCAGCGCGCCGGCGAGCAGCGCGGGCAGCCCGAGGGCACGCGGCGTGGTGGCGTCGAGCAGTCCGTAGACGCCGGTGCACAGGCCGAGCATGCCGAGCAGCATGAGCGCGGCGGTGGTCCGGCGCGAGCCGCGGGTGGCCGCGCCCGCACGTCCGTAGCCGCGGGAGTCCATGGCCGCCGCCAGGTGCAGCGAGCGTTCGAGGGCGTCCTCAAGGACCGGGACGAGGATGCTGCGCAGCGCCCGGAGCCCCCTGGCCCGCCCGGCCCGCAGCTTGCGGGCGCGCGCCACGCGCTGGACGCTCTCCACGAGTTGGGGCGCGACGCTCATCGACACCGTGACGGCGACGCCGAGTTCGTAGAGCGCACCGGGCAACACCCGCAGCGCCCGCTTGGGGTTGGCCAGCGTGTTGGCGGCGCCGATGCAGCACAGCAGGCAGGCCAGCCGCAGCCCGTCGATCGCCGCGGAGAGCGTGGCCTCCAGCGAGACCGGGCCGCCCAGTCGGACGCCGGCGTACCAGTGCGGTGTGGGGAGGTGCGGCAGCGAGAAGAGGACGTGGTCGGTCGGCGTGGTCCCGGAGGCGAAGACGCAGCGGAACACCACCCGGATGACGACGACGCTCAGCGCCAGCCACAGGTAGTAGCGGAAGCCGCGGGCCCACGGCGCGTCGGTGCGGCGCTCGGTGACGACGAGGCCGAGGACGGCGAGCACCAGGCCGAGCAGCAGCGGGTTGGTGGTGCGGCTGACGGCGGTGGCCATGGCGATGCCCCAGATCCACCAGGCCACCGGGTGCAGGGAGCGCGGCAGCCGCCGCCCGGCACGACCGTCGGTCACGCCCGTCATGGCGGTCGCGCCGGAGGGCCGCGTGGACGCGGGCGGCGCGGCCCGCGTGGGCCCGGGCTGTGCGGACGGCGTGGGCTGCGGGGGCGACGCGGACTGCGCGGGCTGCGGGGACGCAGGCGGGGCGGGCCGCCCGGACG
>JAJSZB010000217.1:0-11739 GCA_050613715.1 Streptomyces sp. IBSBF 3018 | reverse complement strand
AGATGCCGCAGCGCGCCGAGCGTGCCGGCCGGGGGGGGGGGCCGGGGGGGGCGGGGCGCCCCCCACGGCGTGAGCAACGGCCGCGGGACGGGCATCGGCCGCGGTATGGGCCGCGGGACGGGCAGCCGCCGCGGTGTGCGCCGCGGGGCCGCTCGCGGCGGCCCGGCCGCCGAAGACGGCCGCGGCCATGGCGAGGGCCAGCAGGAACACGGCGAGCGGTCTCGCGCGGCGCAGGCCGGCGGGCCGGGTGATCGTGCGGTGGTGCATCGGAGCCTCCTTCGAGGAGAGACGTGCGGGAACGGCGGGTCTCCGGTGGGCCGGCTCGCGAGGCGGCGGCGAGCGTCGCCCGGGCCCGGGCGCGGGCCGGGAACGAGCGGGCACGCGGCGCGGGTAGGCGGTGCGGGCACGCGATCCGGGCACGCGATCCGGGCACGCGGTCCGGGCACGCGGTGCGCCGCACGCACCCGCCCCGTCACCGGTGCGGACGTCCGGGCACGATGAGTCGGCCTCGCGAGCAGGGCGAGGGCGAATGACCGCTGGGAAGCGGCACGGAGGTCCCGCGGGAGAAGACGGCGGTGGCGATCCCGGTCAGGAGGGGCCGGGTCGCCGTGGCGGGACCCCCGCGGTACCCGGCGGGAGAGGCGGATGATCTGGCCAGGTCAGAACTGGTCCTCGGGTCACAGGGACACTCCTGAGGGAGAGGGATGCGACCGCTCTCTGCAAAGTGAGCGCTCACATCCGACGTGGGGGGTCACAGGTGTGCACAGCTGACCGCCGGGGCGATATCCCGGTACGACAAGCCGACATGAGACTGACACATCGCTCAGCCCTACCTCAAGGGGCGCGCAGCACAAGGGTTTTTCGGCTCGAAGCCGGATGCCGTGGGCATCCGGGGGCGCAGCCCCTGAAGGGCTGGTGAACGCCTGCCCGCCGCTGTTAACGCTCACTCACCGCGTCCGCAGACGATGTCGGGGAGACCCGGACCAGGACCGGCTCACCACGCCGGTGCCGGTGGCAGCCGCCGCCGGCTCGTCGCTCAGGTGGAAGCCTGGGCGACGAGCCGGACGGAAGCCGGTTGGGCGGAAGCCGGTTGCACAGGGATCGGGAAGCGGGACGGAGACGTCAGGCGGCCGCGTTCACGGAGGACTTCCGGCCGGTCGCACGTCGGGCGGCCGCGGCGGGGCGACGCCGACGGCGGGAGGGCGAGCCGCCCTTGGGCTGCTGCTCGGCCACCGGCACGGCGATCGTCACAGGAACACCGGAGGGGGCCTGTGCGCCGGTGATCCGGCGCAGCTCCTCCCCGCCGGAGCGTACCTGCGCGGTCCGGGGAACGATGCCGGCGGCTTCCATGAGGCGGGCCATGGAGCGGCGCTGGCCGGGGGTGATCAGCGTGACGACGCTGCCGGACTCGCCGGCCCGCGCGGTGCGGCCGCCCCGGTGGAGGTAGTCCTTGTGGTCGGCGGGCGGGTCGACGTTGACGACGAGGTCGAGGTTGTCGACGTGGATGCCGCGCGCCGCGACGTTCGTCGCCACGAGCACGGTGACGTGCCCGGTCTTGAACTGGTCCAGGGTCCGGGTGCGCTGCGGTTGCGACTTCCCGCCGTGCAGGGCCGCGGCTCGCACCCCGCTCTTCAGCAGGTCCCGGGTCAGCCGGTCGACGGCGTGCTTGGTGTCGAGGAACATGATGACCCGGCCCTCGCGGGCCGCGATCTCGATGGTCGTCTGACGCTTGTCGGCTTCCTGGACGTACAGGACGTGGTGTTCCATCGTCGTGACCGCGCCCGCGGAGGGATCGACGGAGTGGACGACCGGGTCGCTGAGGTAGCGGCGCACCAGGAGGTCGACGTTCCGGTCCAGGGTGGCGGAGAACAGCATCCGCTGGCCCCCGGGGCGGACCTGCTCCAGGAGCGCCGTGACCTGGGGCATGAAGCCCATGTCGGCCATCTGGTCGGCCTCGTCCAGCACGGTGATCGCGACCTGGTCCAGTCGGCAGTCACCGCGGTCGATGAGGTCCTTGAGGCGGCCCGGCGTCGCGACGACGACTTCCGCGCCGCCGCGCAGCGCGCCGGCCTGCCTGCCGATCGGCATCCCGCCCACGACGGTGGCCAGACGCAGCCCCACCGACCGGGCGTAGGGGGACAGCGCGTCCGTGACCTGCTGCGCCAGCTCGCGCGTGGGCACGAGGACCAGGGCCAGCGGCTGGCGGGGCTCGGCGCGCCGCCCGGCGGTACGGGCCAGCAGCGCCAGGCCGAAGGCGAGCGTCTTGCCGGAGCCGGTTCGCCCCCGGCCGAGGACGTCCCGGCCCGCGAGGGTGTTCGGCAGGGTCGCACCCTGGATCGGGAACGGGACGCGCACGCCCTCCGCGGTGAGCGCGGCAAGCAGCTGCGCAGGCATGTCGAGATCCTCGAACGTCTCGACGGCGGGCAGCGCCGGGGTGGTCGTCCTCGGCAGGGCGAACTCGCCCGAGACCGCCGCGGGCCGCCGGCCCTGGCCGTCCGGCCGGCTCCGGCGCTGGGAACGGCTCGGGGCGGCCGAGCCGAAACGGCTCGCCCGGCCCGTACCGGCGCCGGAGCCGAAAGCGGCCCCGGCGGTGCGGCTGCGGGAACTGCGGGACGTGCGACTGTTCGTACGTGCGGAGCTCAATGAAAACCTTCCTTGACACGGAACGGCGCGCATCAAGGAATTCTCACTGCGGAAAACGCGGCAGGGAATCACAGAAACGGGCCGAATGGAATACGAGAGCAGATCACGGCGGCGGCGCACCGGGTGCGGAAGCGACGTCGGAACACGGCTGCGGGCAGGCGGGACAAAAACGAGAACTCGGGGATTTCCCGTGACCGGGACCCGCGTGCGAGCTGTACGGGCCCGGTCTGCGAAGCAGGCTTCGGCGTCAGGCGGGAACGATGTTCTCCGCCGTCGGGCCCTTCGGGCTCGACGCGACGTCGAAGGTGACCTTCTGGCCCTCGACCAGCTCATCGAGGCCCTGGGCGGCGATGTTCGAGAAGTGCGCGAACACGTCCGCGCCGCCGCCGTCCTGCTCGATGAAGCCGAATCCCCGAGCCGCGTTGAACCACTTCACCGTGCCGGACGCCATGTCGGATCTCCTCTGGGGGCAGTACTCCGGTTTCGCGATCCGCGGATACCGGGTCGCCGTGATGATGCCCCGCCCGGAGGACGACCGGAAACAAAAAAGCTTCCCGAGGCCGAAAGACCGACGGGCGATGGAGATTTGGGGAAACCACAACTGCAACGACGATCAACACTATCACAACGGGCACGTCATGGGACCGGCCGTTGTGATACAACGGCCACACCGGTAAGAACACTCCTCGCGCGGAACACCAAACCCTCATCCGGCGGATACAGATAATGATCCGCCGGCGGCGTCGTCCCGTGAATGAAGGAGCGGTCGGTGAACGAGTCCGCGACGTACGGCGAGCGGCGGGCGGGGGCCACGCCCGGTCACGTACCCTCCCCCGCCTGGGAGGCGGCGCGGCGGTACTCGGCGTTGAGCCGCTGGGCTTCTTCGAGCTGGTCTTCGAGGATGATGATCCGGCAGGCCGCCTCGATGGGGGTGCCCTGGTCGACGAGCTCCCGCGCGCGGGCGGCGATCCGCAGTTGGTAGCGGGAGTAGCGCCGGTGGCCGCCGTCGGAGCGGAGCGGGGTGATCAGGCGGGCTTCTCCGATGGCGCGCAGGAACCCGGGAGTGGTGCCGAGGAGTTCCGCGGCACGGCCCATCGTGAAGGCGGGGTAGTCGTCGTCGTCGAGACGGCCGAACGAGTCGTCTGCTGTCATCGCACCTCTCTGTGGAACGCATGGAGGGGTCCTGGCGTCGCACGGCGCCAGGACCCCGAAGGAACTACTACACCACCTGCCGGCTTGGATACTGCGCCGGCCTTCTGTTTCCACGGACCCGACCCGGTTGCTGTGGGGACCGCGGGGATCGCGGTTGCTTGACCGAAGACCACCTCACTGTCGATGTCCTACGGTACCCGGGCTCACGACTTCCGCCCGGGCGATCCTGATGGCGCCTTGCCCCTCCGTTCTTCCCTCTGGATCGATCACTTACCGAGCAGTACCGCGTACTGCCCGTACTGCGAACTGCGGTACTTCTCACGGCGGCCCCTGATCACTGCGGGCCACCAGGTGCGGTCGTCAGCCCCGTCGCCACCAGCCAACCACTACGGCTCCGGGACTCCACCACCGCACCTTCCTGCACCTACTGGTTCCGCTGCCCGGCAGTTCATCTCTGCCGGGCCCACTCGATCTCCGTTACAAGAGAAACCATAGCCATGCCGTCGCACAATGTCTACTGCGGCCACGATAGATTTTCGCAAGCCGCCCGGAGAGACTGTCCCCCCTGGCCGGCGACGGGAACCTCGGCTGCCCCCGGCTGCACCTGGCCGCGGATGTCGAACACGGACACGACGCCGACTCGTCGGTCCATACGTCGGGCCCGAGCCGTCACCAATGCGCCGGTTGTGCGTTGGGGCTGTCGTGGCGCCAGGAGTGACGATTCTGCATCGCGTGGGGTGCGGGCACGGTCGGTCCTGCGGCGCCGGTCATCGAGCGGAGTGGGAGCGGCGCGGAGTGTGCGGTGGGTGCGGGGATGCGTGGGGACGGAGCGGGGATGCCGTCCAGGCGTGAGGACGGGGTGCACGGCGTTCTCGTCGGCCGGGAGCGGGAGCGCAAGAGGCTGGGCAGACTGGTGGCCCGGGAGCGGCTGGTGACGGTCACCGGACCTGCGGGTGTGGGCAAGAGCAGGCTGGCCGCCGCGGTGGTGGACGCGGGCGAGGGCCACGGCGACCGGCGATGTGATGTCCGGATGGCGTGGGGCGGCGAGGGCGGCGCGAGCGGGCCGGCCGGCCCGGGCCACTTGGCCGCGGCGATCCTTGAGGCGGTCACGGGCCGGGGTGCGCCTGCCGCGGACGCCGGTCAGGGGCTTCGCCCGGGGACCGATCCGGGAACAGGTTCGGAGATCGGTCCGGGAAGCCGCCCGGGGACCGGCCCGGGAATCGTTACTGCCGCGCTGGTCGAGGCGTTGCCGCGCGCGGACTTCCTGCTGTTCCTCGACGACGTCGACCCGTGGCACGCCGAGTGCGTGCGCCTGGTGCAGACGCTGCTGGCGGCACGGCCGGCGTTACGGGTTCTGGTCACGGCCCGCCGGCCGCTGGGTCTCGGGGACGAACGGGTGTTGCGGCTCGGCCCGTTGGGCTGGGAGCCGTTGCGGGGCCGGCGCCCGGCGCCGGCGGTGGAGCTCTTCCTCGACCGGGCGCGGGCCGCCGGGCGCAGGGCCGGGGCCGCTGCCGGGGCCACCGCTGGGACCGCCGCCGGGGCTACTGCCGGAGCTGCTGCCGGCATCGCCGCCGGGGCCTCCACCGGGTACACCGAGTTCGACGCGCGGGATCTGGCCGCCGTCCGCGACATCTGCGGGGCGCTCGGCGGGCTGCCGCTGGCGATCGAGCTGGCCGCGCAGCAGACGGCCCGCTTCCGGGTGGCCGAGGTGGCGGCGATGCTGCGCGACCACCAGTGCTGGCTGCGCAGTTCCCACCTCGCCGTCCCCCGGCACAGGTCGCTGCGGGACGCCGTCGGCTCGGCCTATGCGCTCGCCGACCGCGGCGAACGGACCGTGTGGGCCCGGGCGAGCGTTCTGCCCGGCGCCTTCGCCGAGTGGACGGCGGAGCTGGTCTGCGCCGGAGGTTCCGTCGCCCCTGCCGACGTGCCCGCATGCCTGGTACGCCTGGCGGCCGTCGGGGTGCTCGACGTCGTGCACGAGGACCGGGACGGTCCGGCCGGCGATCCGGGGCCGTGGTACCGGATGTCGGCGCCGGCCAGGGAGTTCGGCGCCGAACGGCTCCGGGACGCCGGGGAGTTCGAGGTGGCGGCGGAGCGCCGCGCGCTGCACTGCCGCCAGGTCGCCACCGTGGCGGGGAACCTCTGGGACGCCGGCAGCCAGCAGCACGCTCTCGCACTGGTCGGGCAGGAGGCCGAGACGCTCGCCGCCGCGCTCCGACACGCCCCGGACGACCCGGAGTTGGTCACCCTGGCGTTGGAGACGGTCCTGGACCTGTGGTTCTGGTGGGCCGTCCACGACCAGGGCGACGAGGGGCTGCACCACCTGTTCGCGCTGCTCCCCCTGTGCGACCTGCGCCGGCCGGAGACCGCACGCGGGCTGTGGCTGGCCGCGTGGCTGGTCGCCTGCAACGACGCCGAAGGTGCGACCGCGCTGCTGCGCCACGCCTGGCCGACCGCCGTGACGGCGGGCGACAGCGCGACCATCGGCCGCATCGCCCACGTACACGGTGTCCTGTCCCTGGCCCGGCACGACCTCGCCGCGGCCGCGGACCATTTCGCCGAGGCGGCGGACACGATCCCCCGTGGCGCGCCGGGCGGTCCCCCGCCCGCGGTCAGCCACGCGGCCAGGGCCGTCACCCTGGCCTCGGTCGCCCCGGCCGCCGCGCGGCGGGCGGCACGCCGCGCGGCGGCCCAGGCGGACCTCACCACCGACGCCTGGGCCTGCTACCTCGCGCGGTACGCCCTGGCCGTCGTGGACCACGCCGGCGGCCGCAGCACCAGGGCATGGCGCAGGACCCGCCGCATGCTGGTCGCGCTGGAGGGCGCGGTCGCCGGCCGGCGCGCCCGCGCCGCGGTCCGTCGGCTCGCCGACGACATCGAGGCCGGCCGACCCCCGACCGCCTACGGCTACCCGCCCGCGTCGACGGCCGCCGGCCTGCCGACCGGCCTGGCCGACGGCAGGGGCTCCGTCGCCTGCACCAGGTCCCCATGGGGTTAGGGCGTGCGCGGCAGGTGAACGACGAGACCGGTGAACTCATACGGCGCGCGGGCGCGTTCTACGCGACGTCGACGCCCGAGGGCGCCTTCGACGCGCTGCACGCGCACGCCGCGCCGGCGCTGATCCGGCAGGTGCTGCTGCTCACCGGGAGCCGCAGACGCGCCTTCGAGTCCGTGGAGTTCGCGTTCCGCCACGCCTGGCAGCACTGGCCCGAGGTCTGCCTCGACTCCGACCCGGTGCGCTGGCTCCGCGCGCGGGCGCAGGAGTACGCGCTGTCCCCGTGGCACCGGTTGCGTCGCACCCCCGAGCCCGGGCCCCACTTACCCGGGCACACGCCGGACGTCCTCAAGCAGGCGCTGCTCCTGCTGCCGCCGCAGCACCGCCGCACCGTCGTCCTGTGCGACGGACTCGGCCTGACGCCCTCGCAGGCAGCGGACGAGATGGAGTCCAGCACCCAGGCCGCCGTCCACCGGCTCCGGCACGCGCGGGCCGTCATCGGCCAGTGCCTTCCCGCGCCGCGCGACGCGTCCACCACACGGTCCGCGCTGCGGGCCCTCCTGGCCGGGGAGTCGACCGCGACGATGGCCACCGCCCGCTCCCTCCGCCTCGCCGGGGAGCGCCGGGCCCGTGCGATGGTCGGCCTGGTCTGCTCGGTCGTCGTCCTGTTCCTGGGACTCGTCACCTACGTCATGCTCAGCACCGCGTAGGTCAGTCGGCCAGGCGGAAGGCGAACTCCGTCGTCAGCCCGGCGCCCGGCCCCTGCGTCCGTATGTCCGACAGGACGCTCGCCAGCCGGCAGCCCCACGCATCCCCTTCCGAGGTCGGGGTCTTGTCCCAGACCAGGCCCTCCCCCTCGGCCCAGTCGAACACCGCGGCGATGACGTCGATGTGCGTGTCCGGCGGCCCGATGTGCGTGTACGTCACATACCGCCCCTCGGGGAGCACGCCGAGTCGGACGTCGCCGGCCGCAGCGGCCCCTGCCGGGACGGGCACGCCGGCCTCGACGTCCAGCCGGCGGAACATGTCGATGAGGTGATACCGGAAGAAGGGCGGTCCGGCCGCTTCGACGCCTTCGGCAGCCAGCCACGCCAGCACCTCCGCCAGTCGCCGCTCGACGACGTCGAACGTCTCCAGCGTGACCGACTCGGTGATCCCGACATACGGCTGCCGAGCCCGGTGCTCGACGGCAGGTCGTACCGCTTGGGAAGAATTCACGCTCCACACCGTACGGACGACCACTGACATCGCTGTGACATCGCTGCGGGACGAACTCCCCGATGCGGCGCCGACGTCCGGCCCCGTCGGTGCCGAGACGCGTGCGTGTATCGAATGTCGTGGCCTGTGCGGCGTTGCGCCACGAGGCCGTAACAGGCGCTGACATGGGCGGATGACGATGCCAAGGTCGTTTTCGAGCGGGGGGTTCCCCGCAGGTGGGGGACGTCGCCCGCCGTGTGGCTCCCGTCCCGTGGGCCGGCGTCGAAGAGGAAAGAAGGACGTCATGCGTGTCAGGACCGTTCGTCGGAGCATCTCGGCCGCCGTGCTCGCCACCGCGGGGCTGGCGCTGGTCACCGCCTGCGGATCGCAGGACGCGGCCTCCGCGGGCCGCCCTTCCGCCACGTCCGCGACCGCGTCCGCCACCGCGACCAGTGACACCGCCGGTGCACCGGCGACAACGGGCACCTCGCGGACCGCCGCGACACCCTCCGCCGACGCCGGCACCGCCGGGACCACCAGCGCCGGGACCACCAGCGCCGGGACCACCAGCGCCGGGACCAAGGGCTCCTCCGCGACCACCGTGTCGAGCGCCGCGAACCGGTCCCACGTGAAGTGCACCGACCGCATCGACTACGCCGGCGACCCGCGGTCCAACGCCGAGATCAACAGCATCGGCGAGCAGACCGGCACATGCCCGCCGGTGACCGCCACCGACGGCAGCGGCACCGCCGACGCCGGCGACCAGAGCA
This sequence comes from Streptomyces sp. IBSBF 3018, assembly GCA_050613715.1. GTDB lineage: Bacteria > Actinomycetota > Actinomycetes > Streptomycetales > Streptomycetaceae > Actinacidiphila. The sequence goes on along the minus strand of JAJSZB010000217.1, from coordinate 2,982 downwards.
CGATCGTCGGGACGCTGAAGTACCTCGCTCCCGGCAAGCTGACCGTCACACCGCGAAACGGCGGTACGGAACGGGCGTTCCTGGTCTCCAACGCCACCAAGATCCTCGGCGCGGCCGCGATCTGCTCCGACACCGAGGGCCGGGTGACCATCGGCAGCGACGGTTACGGGACGTCCACCTGCACCGTCGACCAGCTGGAGACCGCGGCGAAGACCAGCAGCGTCAGCGTCCGCGTCACCCTGGACACCCGTTCCGGGGGCGCCGAGACGGTCGCCGAGAAGTACCACCCGTAAAGGGTGGGCCGCCGTCGTGCGTCGGCGGCCGGGCCTGTCGGCCCCGGCAGACCCGGCGGGCCCTGCGGGGCCGGAGTCGCCCGGGCGGACGCGCGGGGCGTTCGCGCGGGGCGTTGTCAGTCCTGCGTGCCAGACTGCGAACAGCCCGGACCGACCGTCGGCCCACCCCGGCCGCCCGCCCCGCCACGGCGGGCTCCGGCACCCTGTCCGCAGGGACGATCACGCCCACCCAGGAGGCATCGTGAAACTGCTCCTCACCTCCGCCGGGGTGAAGAACCCCAGCATCCGGCAGGCGCTGGTCGACCTCCTGGGCAAGCCCGTCGAGGAGGCCGACGCCCTGTGCATCCCCACCGCCGGCTACGGACACCCCATGGGAAGCCCGGCCGGGGCCTGGCGCTTCGTCACCGGGCGGTCCACCACCCCGATGTGCGAGCTCGGCTGGAGATCCATGGGCGTCCTGGAGCTCACCGCCCTGCCCAGCATCGGCGCGGAGCGCTGGCTGCCCTGGGTCCAGCAGGCCGACGTCCTGCTCGCCAACGGCGGGGACGCGCTCTACCTGTGCCACTGGATGCGCGAGTCCGGGCTGGCGGAGCTGCTCCCCTCCCTGCACGAGAAGGTGTGGGTCGGGCTGAGCGCCGGCAGCATGGTGATGACGCCCCGCGTCGGGGAGGACTTCGTCGAATGGAAGCCGCCCACTGCGGGCGACGAGACCCTGGGCCTCGTCGACTTCTCCCTCTTCCCCCACCTGGACCACCCGGACCTGCCGGAGAACACCATGGCCGAAGCCGAACGCTGGGCGGCCACCCTGCCGAACCCGGCCTACGCCATCGACGACGAGACCGCCGTCAAGGTCGCCGACGGAGTGGTCGAGATCGTCTCCGAGGGCCACTGGCGCCTCTTCTGACCGCCTGCCTCCTCGGCGTCACCACCCTGCGGAACGCCCCCCGTCCGGGCGGTCTCGGGAAGAAGCCGCTGACGCGGGCGGCGTAGTCGGCATAGCCGGGGCGGTCGGCCATGTGTTGTTCCAGGAGTCGTTTGCCGCTGCCGAAGATCAGCAGGTAGGTCATGAGCAGCGGGGAGAGCAGTGAGACGGCGGTTGACTGCCAGGTGGCGCAGGCCATGAGGAACAGGCCCCACCAGACGAGGAAGTCGCCGAAGTAGTTGGGGTGTCTGGTCCATGACCACAGGCCGCGGTCCATGATCTGGCGGTGGTGGGCGGGGTCGGCACCGAAGCGGGCGAGTTGGTGGTCGCCGACGGCTTCGAAGGCAAGGCCCACGGTCCACACGGCCGCGCCGGTGATCGCGCCCGTGTCCAGACCGCGCCCCGTGTACTGGGCGGCTTGTACGGGCAGGGAGATCAGCCAGACGAGGGCTGCCTGCGGCAGGTAGACCGAGCGCAGGGCGTAGGCGTTGCGGTTGCCGGGGGCCTTGGCGAGCAGGCGTTCGTAGCGGGGGTCTTCGGGTTTGCCGCGGCCGCGGCGGGCGATGTGGGCGGCCAGGCGCAGGCCCCACAGTGCGGTGGCCGCGGTGACCAGCGCCCGGCGCCCGTTGTCGCCGTGCCCGGCGGACAGGGCGCAGGTGACGACGGCCGCGGCTGTGAACGCCACGCCCCAGGCGATGTCGACCACGCGGTGGACGCCCAGTGCCAGGGCGATCACGAAGGTGGTGAGCAGGACGGCGCTGGCGGCGGCTGCCGTCCAGGCGAGGTTGACGGCGAAGGCGTGCCAGGGGAAGCCTGTCACCGTCGCTCCTTCGGGGGGTACCAGTCGTGCGGGGTCGGGGGCATCCCGGACCGGCCGTCGGATGCCGGGCGCACCGCGAGGATCTGGTCGACGCCCATGCGCCGTTCCGCGAAGGCCAGGGCGCTGCCTGCGAGGTAGAGGCGCCATACCCGTGCGGTGGGTTCGCCGGCCATCGCGATGAAGTGCGGCCATCGGTCTTCGAGGGTGCGGTGCCAGGCCCTGATCGTGCGCACGTAGTGCTCGCGCAGTGATTCCACCGACCGGACCTCCAGCCCTGCGCGCTCCAGCAGGGCGACGGTCTGGCCCAGGGGGCGCATGTGCATGTCCGGGGCGATGTAGGTTTCGATGAAGGCGCCGCCGCCGGGGTCGTCGGCGCCGTGGGACATCTGCTGGATCAGGAGTCTGCCGCCGGGGCGCAGCAGCGTGTGCAGGCGGGAGGCGAAGGCGGGGTAGTGCTGTGCGCCGACGTGTTCGCCCATTTCGACGGCGCACACGGCGTCGTAGTGGTCGGCGCCGATGTCCCGGTAGTGCCGCAACTGCACCTCGACACGATCTTCCAGGCCCTCCTCGGCGACTCGGGCGGCGACGTGGTCGCGCTGTTCTCGGGAGAGGGTGACGGCCGTGACGCGGGCCTCGTACTCCCGGGCTGCGTGCAGGGTGAGGCTGCCCCAGCCGCAGCCGACGTCGAGCAGTCGGACGCCGTCGGCCAGGGCGAGCTTGCGGCAGATCAGATCCAGTTTGTCTCGCTGGGCGTCGGTCAGGGTGTAGGCGGGGTCGTCCGGGCGGGTCCAGTAGGCGCAGGAGTAGGCCATGGACGGGTCCAGCAGGGCGGCGTACCAGTCGTTGGAAAGGTCGTAGTGGTGGCTGATGGCCGCGCGGTCCCTGGCGGTGGTGTGCAACTCGCCGCGCAGCCGGGCCGTGGGGGCGCCGGCGGGGGCGGGGGGGGG
>JAJSZB010000216.1:0-11753 GCA_050613715.1 Streptomyces sp. IBSBF 3018 | reverse complement strand
CTGCCGGACCCCGTGGGCCCGGCCCCCCCCACAGAGTCGGCGCAGCACCACGCCGCCCCCGCCGCGCGCCAGCACCGCGTACCGCGCTCCCGGGTGCAGCCGCCGGGCCGCGCCCACGGGGTCCGGCAGCCAGCCGGAGCCGTCGGCGAGCGCGATGTACCGCGGGACGACGCCGTGGGTGTCGCCGATCCAGTACACCGTCGTCCGCCGGACCAGCCGGCCGATCGGCCCGACGTCCGACTCGACGGTGGCGCCGTCCGGGATGCGGTCCAGCATCCGGTCCACCGCCCGGGTGCGCGCGTCCACCCCGTACGCGGCGCGGTGGGTCAGCTCCGCCGCCGGCAGCTGCGCGCACAGGGCGAGCGCGGCCCCGGCCGCGGCGGCGGGCGCCGCGGCGGCGAGGACGCGCACCGGCGCGGACGCCCGGCCGGCCCGCGCGAGCGCGTCGACCAGCGCGAGGAAGACCACCGGCATCAGCACCGCGCTGTAGTGCCAGGCGGTGCCCCAGTTCTCCGGGTAGCGCGAGTAGAAGCGCCAGCCCAGCGTCGGCACGGCCGCCAGCAGCAGCGGAGAGCGCAGCGCCAGCAGCCCGCCGGCCGGCAGCAGGACCCACAGCAGCGTGCGCAGCGCGGTCACCGCAGGGATGTGGCCGGTGAGCGACCCGTCGCCGTCGATGTGGGCCAGCGGGTCGTATCCGGGCCCGTGGAAGTACGGGATGAGCCATCGGACCTCCCACGCCGAGGCGCCCACGCCGAACGCGGCCAGCGCGAGCGCGTACGCCCGGGGGCCCGGGGTGCGCCGGGAGCGCAGCAGGACGACGAGTGCGATCATCGTCACGGTCGCGCCCATGTCCTCCTTCACCAGGACCAGCGGCACGGCCCACCACATCGCGGCGGCCCACCTCCCGAGCAGCACGGCCTCCAGGGAGAAGGCGAGCAGCGGCATCGCGAAGGCGATCTCGTGGAAGTCGAAGTCCACCGCCCGCTGCACGCCCCACGACAGCCCGTACGCGACGCCGGTCGCGAGCCCCTTCCCCCGGCCGAGCGCCCGCCCGGCCGCCCGCGTGACCGGGACCGAGGAGACGGCGAACAGGACGGCCTGGGCGACGAGGAGCGTGACGGGGGTGGGGAAGACGCGGTAGAAGGGCGCGATCAGCGCGGTGATCGGGCTGAAGTGGTCGCCCAGGACGTTGAACCCGGGCCCTTTCAGGTCGGCGACGGGCGCGTGGAGGTGCGCGTAGGACTTCACCGCCTGCTCGAAGATCCCGAGGTCCCAGGAGAGCGTCGCCATCCGGCGGTACCGCGACAGCGACAGCGCGGCGTAGAGGCAGCACAGCGCCGCGGCCAGCACCCAGGGGTCGGCCCCGGGCCCGAACGGCCGTACCCGCCACGGCCTGCGGCCCCGCGCCTCCCGTACGCCGGGGCCGGCCGCCGCCGGGGCCTGCTGCGCGGGGAGAACGGCGCCCATCTTGTTCATATGCACCGGCTTTCGGTCGTTCATGAGCATATGAACCGAAAGATAGGTGACCGGGCGTCAGGAACGGCGTCGGCGACGTCCGGAGCGGCGGGCGCGTCGCAGGCGGGGCGCGTCGCGCGCGGGGTGCGGACGGGTGCGGACGGGCGCGTCGCGCGGCGCGTCGTGGGGCGCGGTCAGACCGGGAGCGCGCGCACCCACACGCGGTCCGGCGTCAGATACGCGTCCACCGCCAGCCCCGCCCCGGCCAGCGCCGCCTCGAACTGCCCGGTGTCCAGCGGCCGGGACAGGAACGTCTGGGTCCAGGTGGCGTCCGGGTAGACGTACTCTACGTGCACCGACCGCACACCGGGCCCGGCCGGCTCCGAGGACACCACCCGGGCCACCCCGTCCGGGTCGAGCGGCGACTCGCGCGGCAGGTTCTCGTGCCAGTCCTCGCCCTCGCGCTGGAGCAGCACGCACCCGTCGCCGGCGACGTGGCGGCGGCAGGTGTCGAGCAACTGCTGCCGCGCCGCCGGGTCGGGCGCGTGCACCAGGAAGGACGCGAGCATCACCACGTCGAACCGCTCGCCCAGGTCCAGCGCCTGGATCGGGGAGCGCACGGTCCGCGCGCCGTGCACCTTCTCCAGCATCTCCGCCGACTCGTCCACCGCGGTCACCGTGAAGCCGCGCGCCACCAGAGGGTGTGTCACCCGGCCCGCGCCGCAGCCCAGTTCGAGGATGCCCGCACCCGCGGGGACCGCCGCCGCGATCACATCGGGGTGGTCGCCCGCCGGCAGCCGCTCGTACAACTCCACCGCGCAGCCGTCCGGGGTGTACGCCCCCGGTCCCGTCGCGCCGAATCCCTCGCGCAGTCGTTCGCTCATACCCACCATGGGACCACGGACGCCGCGCCGCGCGCCGGGCGTACTGCGACCCGGCCGGAACGCGCCGCCCCCGCGGACCAGTAGCCTTCGCTGCTCGGGGCACATGCTCTGGTGGGCGGCCCGGTCCGGCCGCCACCGCCCACGACCGCCCACGCCGACCACGACTGACGGACACTCAGGGGCCTGCTGCGCCCCCGGCCCGCGGGCCGCTACTCGAAGGGGCGCAGATGCGCATAGCCACCACCCGCCGTGACACCGCCCGGCGGACCACCCCCGTCCCGCACGACGCCCGCCGGGCCACCGCCGGCCGGCCCGCCGCCCGGCGGACCACCACCGCGCTCGCCTGTGCCGCCGCGGTCGCCGCGCTGCTCGGCGTGGCCGGCTGCAAGGACACCACGATCTCCGCGCCGGACTCCGGCGCGGGCAACCCCTCCGGCGGCTCGGCGCCCGCCGCGAGCGGGCCCGCGGCCTCCGACGGGCACGCGGCCTCCGACGGGCACGCGGTCAGCCCGCTGGACAACCCCGACGGCACCAAGCCGGGCCTGGCCGCGATCACCTCGGCCGCCGACAAGGCGCGCGCCCGCACCCTGATCGCCAAGGTCGCGGTGAAGGGGCGCGGGCCGAAGACGGGGTACAGCCGCGACGAGTTCGGCTACGCCTGGATGGACTCCGCGCCCGACGTGCCGTTCGCGCACAACGGCTGCGACACCCGCAACGACCTGCTCAAGCGCGACGGCGAGGACGTCCGCTACCGCTCCGGCTCCGACTGCGTGCTCACCTCGATGACGCTGCACGACCCGTACACCGGCCGCACCATCCAGTGGACGAAGACCCACGCCTCCACCGTCCAGATCGACCATGTGATGCCCCTGTCGTACGACTGGCAGATGGGCGCCGCGCACTGGACCAAGGCCCACCGCGAGTCGATCGCCAACGACCCGCTCAACCTGATCCCCGTCGACGGCCCCTCCAACGGCGCCAAGGGCGACTCCGGTCCGGCGAGCTGGCTGCCGCCCAGCTCGGTGATCCGCTGCTCCTACGCGGTCCGCGTCGCCCAGGTGTCGCTGAAGTACGCCCTGCCGGTCACCGCGGCGGACAAGCAGGCGATGCTCGCGCAGTGCGGGGGGTGAGGCGGCGGGGCCCGGCAGCCCTGGGCCCGATCGTCCGGGGTGCGATCGCCCGGGGCCGATAGCCCTGGCCCGCTCGTCCGGGGTGCGCGCCGGCGGGTCCCGGCGCGCCCCTCGGACCGTCCCCCGATGTGATCGCATTGTGCGGAGTGCTGGATATCCACGGGTGGGGATCAATATCCTCGGGGGCGATCACCCCAACAGCCACGCGAGGTCCGTTCCCCTGCCGGGAGGCACCATGGTTCGCCGCCGTACCGCCGTCTCGATCGCCGCCGCCGGGCTGGTGCTCGCCTCCCCGGTCCTCACCGCGTGCGGGTCGGGACCGGCGCACCAGGGCGCGGCCGCCGTGGTGGGCGACCACCGGATCACCATCGCCGGCCTGCAGTCGCAGGTCGACGAGGTGCGCTCGGCCGAGGCCAAGGACCCGCAGGCAGGTGCGCAGGCGGTCTCCGCCAGCGGCAGCCTGTCGACGCAGACGCTGAGCATGCTGGTGCAGAACGAGGTGATCGACAGGGCCGCCGCCGACGCGGGGGTCAAGGTCACCGACGCCGAGGTGCAGCAGGAGCGCGCCGCCGCGCTGCAGCAGTTCAACGGCGACGAGAAGCAGCTGGACTCCACGCTGCTCACCCGCTACGGCGTCGGCCCGTCGGGCATCGACCAGTTCTTCCGCACCAACGTGACGGTCGGCAAGCTGATCGCGAGCCTCGGCTTCCAGCCCGGCAGCGACAACGGCAACGCCGCGGCGCTGCAGACCATCGCGAAGACCGCGAAGTCCATCGGCGTCACCGTCAACCCGCGCTACGGCACGTGGGACGCCAAGAAGGCGGTCATCGGCGCCTCCACCGACCCGTGGGTCGTGAACAGGACCGCCACGGCCGCGGCGGCCGACACGGAGTTTTCCACAGGCTCCTGAGCCGGGCCGAGCGGCCGGCCGGCGGTCCACGGTACGTTCGGGGTGTGAACGAAAAGGACCGCGCGGACGCCGATCGGCAGCCCGCCGCAGACGACGAGCAGCACGGGGACCCGGGTCGGCTGGTGCTGCTCGCGACCAGCCACCGGGTCGCGCCGGGCCAGCTGTCCTGGCCTGCCTGGCAGACCCTGCGCGAGGCCGACCGGGTGCTGTGCGCCGACCCCGACCACCCGCAGCTGCCCTTCCTGCGCGAGGCGGGCGTGCGGGTGGAGGTCGCCGACCCCGGCGGCCGCGAGCTGGTGGAGGCGGCGGCCGGCGGCCGCACGGTCGTCTATCTGCCGCCGTCCGGCGGCGCCGACCCCGCGGTGACCGCCGAGCTGTCCCGCCTCGGCGGCTCCGGCCGGGTCCGGATGCCCGATCTGGAGCTGCTCCCCGGCTCCTACGACCTGCCCGGCGCCCGGCTGCTCGACCTGGTCGAGGTGATGGCGACGATCCGCGCCCAGTGCCCGTGGAGCAGTCTGCGCACGCACGAGGATCTCGCCGCGTACGGCATCGAGGAGATGTACGAACTGGTCGAGGCGATCGAGGAGGGCGACCGGGAGGCGCTGCGCGAGGAGCTGGGGGACGTGCTGCTCCAGGTCGTCTTCCACGCGGCGATCGCCGAGGAGCACCCGGACCGGCCCTTCTCCATCGACGACGTGGCGGCGGGCCTGATCGCCAAGCTCGTCCACCGCCACCCGCACATCTACGGCGACGAGGTCGCCGAGACCCCCGAGCAGGTCCGGGCGAACTGGATACGGCTCAAGGGCGTCGAGAAGGCGCGGGAGTCGGTCACCGACGGCGTCCCGCTCGCCTCGCCCGCGCTGGCGCTGGCCGCCAAGCTCACCGGCCGCGCCCGCGGCGCCGGCCTCCCGCTGCCCGCGGAGCCGGCCGCCGCGGACCCTGCCGCGGCCCCCGCTGCGACCCCGGCCGCCGGGGGGCCGTACGCCGACGAGACCGCGCTCGGCGACCACCTGCTGGCGGAGGCCGCCGCCGCGCAGGCCGCCGGCGTGGACCCCGAGGCCGCGCTGCGGCACGCCGCCCGCCGCTACCGCAAGGCGATACGCGAGGCCGAGGCGCGGGCGGGCGGCGCGGAGCCTAACGCGGGGGCCGGGCCGGACGCGGAGCCGGATGCCGGGTCGGACGCGGAGTTGGATGACGAGTCGGGGGCCGGGGACGCCGGATGAGCGTGGCGGGCGGGCCCGAGCTGTTCGGGTGGGAGTTCGCCACCGATCCGTACCCGGCGTACGCCTGGCTGCGCGAGCACGAGCCGGTGCGCTGGACCACGCTGCCCAGCGGCGTCGGCGCGTGGCTGGTGACCCGGTACGCCGACGCCCGGGAGACGCTGGCGGACCCGCGGCTGAGCAAGAACCCGGTGCACCACGCGGGGGAGTCGCACACCAAGGGCAGGACCGGCATCCCGGGCGAGCGCGGCGCCGACCTGATGACGCATCTGCTCAACATCGACCCGCCCGACCACACCCGGCTGCGGCGGCTGGTGTCGAAGGCGTTCACGCCGCGTCGGGTGGCCGCGTTCGAGCCGCGGGTGCGGGAGCTGACGGACCGGTTGATCGACGCCTTCGCCCCGGCCGGCGAGGCCGACCTGATCCACGACTTCGCGTTCCCGCTGCCCATCTACGCCATCTGCGACCTGCTGGGGGTGCCCAAGGAGGACCAGGACGACTTCCGGGACTGGGCCGGGATGATGATCCGTCACGGCGGCGGGCCGCGCGGGGGAGTGGCCCGCTCGGTGAAGCGGATGCGCGCGTATCTGGTCGAGTTGATCCACCGCAAGCGCGGCGACCTCGGCGACGACCTGATCTCCGGGCTGATCCGGACGAGCGACCACGGCGAGCATCTCAGCGAGAACGAGGCGGCGGCGATGGCGTTCATCCTGCTGTTCGCCGGGTTCGAGACGACCGTCAACCTCATCGGGAACGGCATGCACACCCTGCTGCGCCACCCGGCGCGGCGGGCGGAGCTCCAGCAGGCCCTGGAGCGCGGCGACGGCGCCCTGCTGGAGTCCGCGGTGGAGGAACTGCTGCGCTACGACGGGCCGGTGGAGCTGGCCACCTGGCGGTACGCCACCGAACCGCTGACCGTGGGCGGCCAGAAGGTGTCCGCGGGCGACCCGGTTCTGGTGGTGCTGGCGGCGGCGAACCGGGATCCGGCCAGGTTCGCCGAGCCGGACACGGTCGACCTCGCCAGGCGGGACAATCCGCACCTCGGCTACGGTCACGGCATCCACTACTGCCTGGGCGCGCCGCTGGCCCGGCTGGAGGCCAGGACGGCGCTGGGCGCCCTGCTGACCCGTCTGCCCGATCTGCGCCTGGCCGCGGACCCGGCCGAATTGCGCTGGCGCGGCGGACTGATCATGCGTGGGCTGCGTACGCTCCCGGTGGCGTTCACCGCACAGGGCGCGCCGCGCGGGACGTGACGGACCGTCACGAACGTGATCTCGACGTGATGATCGCTACATCGACTTGTGATCCGTTGGCCAAGACCGCTACGTTCTGCGGTCAACGCGAGGCACGCAAGGCTCGCGGGACGCGCCGACCCCACAGGCGTCACGGACCGCCGTACCGCACCGCGCGTACGGGCGGCGGGACGACGGTCGCCGGGCGCGTACAGCCACAGCGAAAGGCGACCGCATGCTCCCGACCGGAAACGGCCGGCACCGACGGCCCAAGCAGCCGCCCGCGGCGATGGTCACCGTGGCCACGACCGCCGCGGCGGGCGCGGGCATCGTGATCCCCCTGCTCGGCGCGAGCGCCGCGCAGGCCGCCGACGGCGGCACCTGGGACAAGGTCGCGGTCTGCGAGACCGGCGGCCTGTGGAGTGCGAACACCGACAACGGGTTCTTCGGCGGACTGGCGATCACCGAGGCCACCTGGAACCAGTACGGCGGCGACGCGTACGCCCCGCGCCCCGACCTGGCCTCGCGGGCCCAGCAGATCACCGTGGCCGAGAAGATCCTCGCCGACCTCGGCCCGGAGGCGTGGCCCGGCTGCGCGGACGGCGCCGGGCTGCTGAAGGACACCTCCACGCCCTCGGTCGACCCCGGCACCCCCTCGGCGACGCCGATCCTGCCCGGGCTGCCGACCTCCGGCGACACCTCGACGCCCGCCGCCGGCTCCGGCGGCACGAGCGGCACCGGCGGCACCGGCGGCTCCGGCACGACCACGCCCGCCTCCCCGGGCACAGCGTCGTCCGCGCCGACCACGCCCGCCGCCGGCTCGACGCCCACGACCGGCGCGACCCCCGGCACGGGCACGGCGACCACGCCGCCGGCCACCGGGACCACCGACCCGTCCTCGCCCACCACGGGCGCCGGCGGCGACCAGAGCGGCTCCGGCGACCAGGGCGTGAACCCCGCGCCCGGCCAGGCCGACGGCACGCCCCCGGTGGCCGACGGCACCCCGCCCGGCACCCCGACCACCGGCAGCGGCCGGCACGGCAAGCCGTACAGCCCGACCGACGAGCAGCTGGCGGCGGCCGACCGGGCCAGCCGTACCGAGGTGCTCTCGATCGCCGCGGACGGCGACGGCACCGGCACCGGCACCGGCACCGGCGCCGGCAAGGCCACGGGCGCCGGCAACAACAGCGGCGAAAGCGGCACTTCGGGCGCATCGCACCACGACGCGACATACACCGTGGGGCAGGGCGATTCGCTCATCGGCATCGCGAGCGCCCACCACGTCGCCGGCGGCTGGCACGCGCTCTACGAGACCAACCAGCAGAAGATCGGCGACGACCCGAACCTCATCAAACCGGGACAGATCCTCAACCTCGGCTGAGCGCACGGCAGATGACGGCCCGGCGACAAAAGGGACGAACCGCGGTCCCGGGCCGTCCGCCGATGTGACAAGGGTCTCGCCCGCGACCGCCACCGGCCGCCCGCGCGGCGCTCGGCTCCAGCCCTCCGACCTGCGGTTCTGCACACCCGCCGAGCAGGGCGGCGCAGTTGGCGCCCGATATCGGAATGTTTGAACTCCCCCCGGTGGTGTGCTTACCGTCTTACCGCTCGCCACAGCGGGCCCCGCCGGACGGGAACGCCGAGTCCTGCCGCCGGCCGACGGGAACAGTCGACGCGAGAGCGCCGCAGGCAGGAGCGGGGGACCCACAGTCTTCCGCCGGACCGCACGACGTGCGCCGCGACGGCACAGGGCCGCAACGAGCCAGACCGCGACCCGGGCCACCGCGCACACGACGTTCGGGACCGGCTCGGGGTGAAGCCGAGGAGCCGCACCGACGGCCCGGCCGGGCAACTCACGTCCGAACCCGACAGCTCACCTCGCAGGCGTCGGTGAGGACAAAACACCATGGGTAAGCACCGTCGTGCCTCGAAGAAGTTCGTCCGCATCGCCACCCTCGCGGGTGTGGCCGGCACCGCCGTCACCCTCCCGCTGATGGCCGCGGGCTCTGCCTCCGCCGCCTCCGTCGCCACCTGGGACAAGGTCGCCCAGTGCGAGTCCGGCGGCGACTGGCACATCAACACCGGCAACGGCTACTACGGCGGCCTGCAGTTCTCGCAGTCCAGCTGGGAGGCCGCGGGCGGCCTGCAGTACGCGCAGCGCGCCGACCTCGCCACCAAGGACCAGCAGATAGCGGTCGCCGAGAAGCTGCTCGCCCTCCAGGGCCCGGGCGCCTGGTCCTGCGCCTCCGCCGGCGGCCTGACCGCGGGCGGCCCGTCCCCCGACATCAACACCGGCGGCTCGTCGTCCTCCTCGTCCTCGTCGGCCTCCTCGTCGTCGACCGGCTCCTCCAGCAGCCAGGCGTCGTCCGAGAAGAGCACCACGACCACCACGCACCACTCCACGTCGCACTCCACCGCGACCGGCCACAAGACCTGGAGCCGGCACATCGCCAAGGGCGACGGCGAGTACACCGTGGTCCGCGGCGACACGCTCTCCCGCATCGCCACGAGCCACCACGTGGACGGCGGCTGGAAGAAGCTGTTCAGCCTCAACCACGACATCGTGAAGGACGCGGACCTGATCTACCCGGGTCAGCACCTGCACCTCGGCTGATCGCGGTACAGGACCCAGCGGCACAGGGCCCTGCGGCGCGGGACCTCGCGGCAGAGAACCCCGCGGCACAGGACCCCGCGGCGCGGGACCGGCGGAATCCTCACCGCTCCCCGACACCCCGGCCGGGCACGCACTCCCCCCCGACGTGCCCGGCCGGGGTATTCCGTCCCGGCAGCCGGGCCGGGGCCGGACCCGGGTCCCGGCGGCGGATAGGCTCGTCCCGGAAAAGACGCGAAGACATCCGCATCCGATGAAGGAGACAACGTGCCGTCCATCGACGTCGTCGTAGCCCGGGAGATCCTGGACTCGCGAGGCAACCCCACCGTGGAGGTCGAGGTCGGCCTCGACGACGGCAGCACGGGCCGCGCCGCGGTCCCCTCCGGCGCCTCCACCGGCGCCTTCGAGGCCCTTGAACTGCGTGACGGCGACAAGAACCGCTACCAGGGCAAGGGCGTCGAGAAGGCCGTCCTCGCCGTGATCGAGCAGATCGGCCCCGAGCTGGTCGGCTACGACGCCACCGAGCAGCGGCTGATCGACCAGGCGATGTTCGACCTGGACGCCACCCCGGACAAGTCCAGCCTGGGCGCCAACGCCATCCTGGGCGTCTCGCTGGCCGTCGCGCACGCCGCCTCCGAGGCCTCCGACCTGCCGCTCTTCCGCTACCTCGGCGGCCCGAACGCCCATGTGCTGCCGGTCCCGATGATGAACATCCTCAACGGCGGCTCGCACGCGGACTCCAACGTCGACATCCAGGAGTTCATGATCGCTCCGATCGGCGCCGAGTCCTTCTCCGAGGCGCTGCGCTGGGGCGCGGAGGTCTACCACACCCTCAAGGGCGTGCTGAAGTCCCGCCAGCTGTCCACGGGCCTGGGCGACGAGGGCGGCTTCGCGCCGAACCTCGGCTCCAACCGCGAGGCGCTCGACCTCATCCTGGAGGCCGTCAAGCAGGCCGGCTACGTGCCCGGCCGCGACATCGCGCTCGCCCTGGACGTCGCCGCCTCGGAGTTCTACAAGGACGGCAAGTACCAGTTCGAGGGCGGCGAGAAGTCCGCCGCCGAGATGACCGAGTACTACGAGGACCTGGTCGCCTCCTACCCGCTGGTCTCCATCGAGGACCCGCTGTTCGAGGACGACTGGGCCGGCTGGAAGGTGCTCACCGAGCGCCTGGGCGCCAAGGTGCAGATCGTCGGCGACGACCTGTTCGTCACCAACCCCGAGCGCCTGCAGAAGGGCATCGACAACGACACCGCCAACGCGCTGCTGGTGAAGGTCAACCAGATCGGCTCGCTCACCGAGACCCTCGACGCGGTCGAGCTGGCCCAGCGCAACGGCTACAAGTGCATGATGTCGCACCGCTCCGGCGAGACCGAGGACGTCACCATCGCCGACCTCGCCGTCGCCACCAACTGCGGCCAGATCAAGACCGGCGCCCCGGCCCGCTCCGAGCGCGTCGCCAAGTACAACCAGCTGCTGCGCATCGAGGAGATCCTGGACGACGCCGCGGTGTACGCGGGCCGTTCGGCGTTCCCGCGCTTCAAGGACTGAGCCCTCCGGAGCCGGTCCGGGACCCGGGCGCACCGCAGCGCGGGCGAGCCGGACCCCGCCTCCGTACGTCCCCGCGCCCGGTCCCGTACCGTGGGCGGGGACGTACTGGTGTGCGTGGGCGCACGGGCGAGGGACGGACAAGGGGAGGCATGGCGTGGGGGCGGACCGCTTCTCCACCACGGCCCGGCTGAAGGCGATCGGCCAGGAGGCCCAGGCGCGGGTCTACCGCGCGGCGGGCCGCCGCCCGGTGCGGCGCAACAAGCTCACCGGCCGCGCCGCGCTGCTCGCCCTGGTGCTGTGCGCCCTGGTCGTCGCGCTCGCCTACCCGATGCGCACCTACGTCTCGCAGCGCTCCGACATCGCCGACCAGCGGCGCGCGGCGCAGCGGGCGGCCGAGCGGGTGCAGCAGCTGCGCGAGGAGAAGGCCCGCTGGCAGGACCCGGAGTACGTACGGGCGCAGGCCCGCGAACACCTGCACTACGTCATGCCCGGCGAGACCGGCTACCAGATCGCGGGCGCCCCGCCGGCCGCGGACGACGCCGGGGGCGGGGACTCGGCGAAGGACGCCGCCGGGCGCCGGCCGTGGTACGACAACCTGTGGGACGGCGTCGACCGGGCCGACGCGACCGCGTCGCCGGGGCGCTGAGCCCGCGTGTCCGTGAGCCCGTGAACCCGCGGGCCGCGGCCCCGTCCGTATCGGCGCGGGGCACCGCAGCGCCCCGCGGGCCCCGTATCCCCGCAGGCCCCACGGCCCCCGTACCAC
>JAJSZB010000215.1:0-11795 GCA_050613715.1 Streptomyces sp. IBSBF 3018 | reverse complement strand
GGCCCCCACCCTCCCCGGTGAGCGGGGGTGGGGTTACTTCAGGTGGCGGGCGAAGAAGCGGTCGCCGTCCTCCGTTTCGAACCAGGGGGTGCCGGTGTGGCCGCCCATGTTCGCGTGGAGGGTCTTCTCGGTGCTGCCGAAGGAGTCGTACAGGTCGAGGGCCCGCTCGCGCGGGTTGCCCTCGTCGTCCCACTGGAGCAGGAGCAGCAGCGGGACGGTGATCCGCCGGGCCTCCTCGCGCTGGGCGCGCGGCACGTAGCCGCCGGCGAAGAAGCCGGCCGCGGCGATGCGCGGGTCGGTCACCGCGAGGCGGATGCCGAGCGCGGCCCAGCCCGAGTAGCCGACCGGGCCGGTGATCCCGGGCAGGTCGAGCAGGGCGTCCAGGGTGGTGCGCCACTCCGGGGCCGCGTTCTCGACCAGCGGGCCGATGAAGGACTCGAAGATGTCGTCCACCGGCTCGCCGGCCCGCATCGCCGCGCGCAGCTCGGCGCGGGCCTGCTCGTCGGCGGCGCTACGGGGCCGGTCCCCGCAGCCGGCGGCGTCGATGGAGGCCACCGCGTAGCCGCACGCCGCGGCGTGCCGGGCCCGGGCCACCATCCGGGGCTGCGACTTGGACATCCCGTTGTTGTGGGCCATCAGGATCAGCGGGACCGGCGCGCCGGTCCCGGGCGCCCACAGGGTGCCGGGGGTGTCGCCGAGGGTGAACTCGCGTTCCACGACGCCGTCGTCGAGGCGCCGTTCGGAAGTGAACCGCAGGGTCATGGTCGTGCCTTTCGGGAGAGCTCGTGACGGCACTCCCGGACGACCTATCGCCCGACCGCGACCCCTGAGGGGAGCACCCATGTCGAAACGTTCACGGGTACCACCTCCTCGTCGTCCTGCACGGCCTGGCGGAAACCTAGCAGCGGCCTCCGCGGCCCGCCAAAGGGTTTTCGGCCCGGCAGAGGCTCAGGTCGCCGAGGGGCTCGGCGCGCCGGACGGGCGGCTCGGCAGCAGCGGCTTGCACGTGGCGTACGCCTTCGCGGTCTTGGGGTCCGCGGTGTTCAGCCCGCGCAGCGCGCCGAAGCCGGAGCCGAAACCGGAGCCGCGCCCGCCGGAGCCGCCGGAGCCGTTGGTGGCGCCGGGCGTGGGCGTCGCGAGCGTCACGCCGTGGTCCTTCAGGCAGCTGGTGAACGCCTGGAACGCGCTGCTGTCGCCGCCCGCGCCGCCGCGCTGCCCGGTGAACTGCGGCCGCAGCGACTTGCACGCGTCGAGCGCCTTCTGCGTCGCCGCGTCGGGCGACGCGCCCCCGGCCCCGCCGAAGCCCCCGCCGAACCCGCCGCCCGGCCGCCCGCTCGGGGCGCCGCTCGGCCGCCCGGAGCCCGAAGGCCGCCCCGAGGGCCGGTTGAACGTCGGCAGGTCGAGGCCGTGCTGCGACAGGCACTGCCGGTACGCCTCCATCGCCTGCGCGCCCTTGCCGTCCGACGCCGAGCCGGACGCGGACGCCGCGGGGGAGACGTTGCCGGAGGACGTGGCGCCGGCGGCCGACCCGGACGACCCGGAGGACGACGAGCACGCGCTGAGCAGCAGCGCCCCGGCCGCCGCCAGCACGGCGACCGCGGCCCCCGCGCGCAGCGCCGCGGACGTACGCGCCGTGTCCGGCGCCGCCGGCTGCGGTACGTCCCGCCGTACGTGCTCGGGTGCCGCGGGCTGCCGTACGTGCTCCGGTGCCGCCGGCTGCCGCACACTCTGCCGTACGTCCTCCCGCGCCGCCGGCTGTCGTACGTCCTCGGACTGCCGCGCCGCGGACGGCCGGCCAGGGGTCCAGGTCATGTCCGTGCGTCTCCTCGGATCGGCGGTACGGGTCGGTACGGGTCGGAACGGCGGTGCGGGCCGCGCCGCGCGGCCCGCACCCCGCGCGTGCCAGGAAGCGCGCGGCGCGGGTGCGGGGCCGGCGGTGCGGGGGCGTGGGGAAAGCCCGGTCGGAACTGAACCGCACTCAGGTGGGGACTGTCGGGGACCGACCTGTGAGTTCCCGGGGAAACCGGCGGCGGCCCGGCCCGCGGAGCCCGCGGTTCCGGGGGGATTCGTCCGGCTGGGCCCGTAATGCCGCCCGCGGGCCGGCCGCCGCGGGGCCGCGCGCTCCCAGCGAACTCCCAGGGTTCTCCCAGGGCTTCAAAGGCCGCCCCGGCCAGGATGCGCGCCATGAAGGTGCTCCCACGGCGGCGCAGGGCCGTCCTGATCAACTCGGTGCTCGGCGTGGTGGTCCTCGCGGGCGCCGGCGGTGCGTACGCGGCGGTGCACGACGACGGCTCCGGCTCGTCGTCGGGCAGCGGCACGGCGCGCGTGGCGACGGTGACCAAGACCACCGTGCTGGCCACCGTGTCCGGCTCCGGCACGCTCGCCTCGCCGAGCGACGCGGGCGTGGACTTCACCACCGGCGGCACCCTCACCGAGGTCGACGTGAAGGCCGGCGACAAGGTGAAGAAGGGCCAGGTGCTGGCGAAGGTCGACCCGACCGACGCGGAGGAGACCCTCGCCGAGGACCAGGCGTCGCTGACCGCCGCGCAGGCGAACCTGACGAAGGTCGAGGAGGGCGAACTGCCCGCCTCCACCGGCTCGTCGGGCGCCTCCGGCTCCGACGGCTCGTCCGGCTCCGGCTCCGGCAGCCGCGGCGGCGCGGCCGCCACTCCGACGCCCACGCCCACCCCGACCGTCGACCCCGCGCAGCTCGCGCAGGCCCAGGCGCAGGTGACCCAGGCGCAGAACAAGGTCGACGCCGACCAGCGCGCGGTCGACGGCTGCGTGCTGAAGGCCCCGGTCGCCGGCACGGTCGCCTCGGTCGGCGGCGCGAAGGGCGACACGGTCTCCGGCTCGTCCGGCGGCAGCGGCAGCTCCTCCGGCTCCGCGGGCGGCTCGGGCGGCTCGGGGTCCTCCGGCTCGTCCGGGTCCTCGGCGTCCTCCGGCTCCACGCCGACCGGCTTCGTCGTGCTGACCAACCCCAGCGGCATGCAGGTCACCGCCGACTTCTCCGAGGCCGACTCGCTGAAGATCAAGGCGGGCCAGGCCGCGACGGTCACGCTCAACGCCGAGTCCGGCACCGTGCTGAACGCCAAGGTGCTCTCCATCAGCTCGCTCCCGGCGAGCAGCGGCTCCTCGGGCGGCGGCGGCAGTTCGAGCAGCGCCGTGCAGTACCCGGCGACGCTCCAGATCACCAGCGACACCTCGAACCTGCGCACCGGCCTGAGCGCGAGCATCCAGGTGGTCACCGGCTCCGCGACGAACGCGCTGAGCGTGCCGACCGCCGCGGTCTCCGGCACCGGCGCCAACCGCACCGTGCTGGTCGTGAACAAGGACGGCTCGACCACCCGCACCGACGTCACGGTCGGCGTCGAGGGCGACTCGACCGACCAGATCACCAGCGGCCTCACCGAGGGCCAGCAGGTGCAGATCCCAACCGTCGCCTCCTCCGGCAGCGGCGGCTTCCCGAGCGGCGCGTTCCCCGGCGGCATCGGCACCGGCGGCAGCCGGTTCGGCGGGGCCGGCGGTACGGGCGGCGGCTTCCGCACCGGCGGCTTCGGCGGGGGTGGCGGGCGGTGAGGCTGCCCCGCACGCCCGCGGCGTCCCGCACGTCCGCGTCCCGCACGTCCGCGTTCCGCAGGCTCGCGGCGTTCCGCAGTCCCTCGGCGCCCGGCGGCCGGCACGCCAAGGACCTCGTGCCGCTCGACCCCGGCGCCGAGGAGTCCCCCTGGGGACCGGCCCCGGTCATCGAGGTGCGCGCGCTGCGCAAGACGTACGGGCAGGGCGACGCGGTCGTCCGCGCCCTCGGCGGCCCGCCGGACCCGGCGACCGGCGAGGAGTCCCCGGGCGTCGACCTCGTCGTCGAGCAGGGCGACATGGTCGCGGTGATGGGCTCCTCCGGCTCCGGCAAGTCCACCCTGATGAACATCCTGGGCTGCCTCGACGTGCCCACCTCGGGGCGCTACCTGCTGGACGGCATCGACGTCGGCGGGCTGGACGAGCACCAGCTCTCGCTGGTCCGCAACCGCAAGATCGGCTTCGTCTTCCAGTCGTTCAACCTGGTGCCGCGCACCCCCGCGCTCGCCCAGGTCGAACTCCCCCTCGCCTACGCCGGGGTGAAGGCGGCCGAGCGCCGCCGCCGGGCGCTGGCCGCGCTCGAACTCGTCGGCCTCGCCGACCGCGTCGACCACCGGCCGAACGAACTGTCCGGCGGCCAGCAGCAGCGCGTCGCGGTGGCCCGCGCGCTGGTCACCGCGCCCGCGATGCTGCTCGCCGACGAGCCGACCGGCAACCTCGACAGCCAGAGCACCGAGGACGTGCTCGCCGTCATCGACCGGCTGAACGCCTCCGGCCGCACGGTCGTGCTGATCACCCACGAGGACGAGGTGGCACGGCACGCCAAGCGGGTGATCCGGCTGGTCGACGGGCGGATCACCGCCGACGTGCGGCAGGCGCCGGTCGACGGCCCGCCGCCCGCGCTGTCCCCGCACGCCCTGACAGGGGGAACCCGGTGAACCCGTTCGAGATCCTGCGGTTCGCGGCCGGCGGGCTCGCGGCCAACAAGGTCCGCTCGGCGCTGACCATGCTCGGCGTGCTGATCGGCGTCGCCGCGGTGATCATCCTGCTGGCGGTCGGCAACGGCTCCTCGCAGTCGGTCAAGGACTCCATCGAGAAGCTCGGCACCAACGCGCTCACCGTCTCCTCCGGCGGCGGCTTCGGCTCCGGCAGCTCCACCGCGACCAGCACCAAGCCGCTCACCGTGGACGACGCGCGGGCGCTGGCGAACCCCGCGGACGCGCCGGACGTGCAGTCCGTCGCGCCGGAGGTCACCACCTCGCAGACCGCGATCCACGACGGCACCTCGCACACCGTCGGCCAGGTCGTCGGCACCTACCCGGCGTACTTCGAGGCGTCCAACAGCAAGGTCGCCAAGGGCGACTACTTCAGCGCCGACGACGTGCTCAACTCCCGCAAGGTCGCGGTGATCGGCTCGACCACCGCGACCGATCTGTTCGGGACCGCGTCGCCGGTCGGCAAGAAGATCGTCATCGGCGGCACCCCGTTCACCGTGGTCGGCGTACTGGAGACCAAGGGCGGCACCGGCTTCCAGGACCCGGACGACACGGTCGTCGCGCCGCTGCCGACGGTGCAGAACGCGTTCACCGGCTTCGGCCCGATCAGCCAGATCCTGGTCGAGGCGAAGTCCGCGGACGCCACCACGCCGGCGCAGAACGAGATCACCACGGTGCTGATGGCCCAGCACGGCATCAGGGACTCCAGCGCGCTGGACTTCCGGGTCAGCAGCCAGGAGTCGCTGCTGAGCACGCAGTCCGACACCAACAAGACGTTCACGGTGCTGCTGGGCGCGGTCGCCGCGATCTCGCTGCTGGTCGGCGGGATCGGCATCACCAACATCATGCTCGTCACGGTCACCGAGCGGACCCGGGAGATCGGCATCCGCAAGGCGATCGGCGCGCCCAAGGGCGTCATCCTCGGCCAGTTCCTCGCCGAGTCCACGCTGCTGTCCCTGGTGGGCGGCGGACTCGGGGTGCTGGCCGGGCTGATCGGCTCGCGTTTCACCATCGTCGGCATCAAGCCGGTGGTGATCCCGGAGTCGGTGTGGGGCGCGTTCGCGATCGCGGTGGCGATCGGGCTGTTCTTCGGCAGCTACCCGGCCAACCGCGCGGCGGGCCTGCGGCCCATCGAGGCGCTGCGGCACGAGTGACGCGATGGCACGGCACGGGCGGGGCCGCGGGCCCCGGCAGGACGAGCGGTACGGGCTCGGCGGGCGACGCGAAGACGCCGAGCACGACGGGCAGTTCGCGCGGCACGGGCAGCACAGGCAGTACGGGCAGCACAGGCAGTACGGGCAGTACGGGCAGGACGAGCAGGTCAAGGGAGAGGCAGAGATGGCGCGACGCCGCACGGGGCAACTGGTCAAGGCCGACGCCGACGCGGGCCTGCCGGTCCCGCGCCCGCAGGCGGGCGAGATCGAGCCGGCCGGGGCGGCGGGCCCCGGCGACGGCCTCGCCCTCTTCGAGGGCGGCGAGATCATCGAGGGGCCGGGCGGCGCGCCCGCCGAGCGGCCCGAGGAGATCCTCGCGCAGCCGCCGGACGCGCGGGACATCGCCGCGGAGCTGGCGGCGCCGCCGCGCCGCAAGCTGCCCTGGCTGACGCTGGTGCTCTCGGCGTGCGTGGTCGCCGCGGGCGCCTTCGCGGGCGGCGCGCTGGTGGAGAAGCACCACCTGAACGGCACACCGGGCGGTGGCCGCGGCAACGCCTTCGCCGCGGCCGCCTCCCGCGGCGGGACCGGTACGGGCACCGCAGGTGGCCGGACCTTCGGCGGCTTCGGCGGCGCGGGGACCGGCGCGACCGCGGGCACGGGCACCGGGACCGGCGCCGGCAACGGGACCGGAACCGGCACGGGTACGGCCGCGGGCGGCGCCGGGGCGCGCTCCGGCACGGGCGGCTCCGGCGTCACCATCGGCACGGTGAAGCTGGTCGACGGCAACACGATCTACGTCACCGACGCCTCCGGCAACATCGTCAAGGTGACCACGGGCGCGAGCACCAAGGTCACGGAGGCCAAGGACGGCAAGGTCGCCGATCTGCAGCCCGGCCAGTCGGTGACGGTCCGCGGCAGCGACAACGGCAGCGGCGAGATCGCCGCGACCACGGTCACGCAGGGCGAGGCCACCGCGGGCGGCTTCGGCGGCTTCGGCGGGTTCGGGAACTTCGGCGGCGCGGGCGGCGGGACCGGCGCCGCGGGCGGGACCGGCGGCGCGGGCGGGACCGGCGGCGGCAACTGAGCACGCCGAGGCGCACCGAGCGCGCCGACAGGGCGGACGTTGGCAGGCCGCGCCGACGGGGCCGAGGCGCGCCGACAGGGCCGGCCCGCGCCCGCAGGGGCGACGCGTCGACGCCCGCCACGTCCGAGGGCACACGTCATCGACGCCCGAACCCGTTCACAGGCACGGGGCGTACGGTGCGGCGGCAGACATATCGCCGCGGCGCCGTACGCCCGCAGGAACCACGCCCGCAGGCGCCCGGAACGCGACCCGGGCCAGGAGGGACGACGCCATGGACACCCCCGAGGCCAGCCTGCTGGTCGTCGACGACGAGCCGAACATCCGCGAGCTGCTCTCCGCGTCGCTGCGCTTCGTCGGGTTCCGCGTCACCTCGGCCGCGACCGGCGCGGACGCGCTCGCCGCGGTCGCCAGGGAGCGGCCCGACCTCGTCGTGCTCGACGTGATGCTGCCCGACATGAACGGCTTCGCCGTGGTCAAGCGGCTGCGCGAGGAGGCGGGGTCGCCCGCCAGGTCCGGCGCGGGCGGGCCGGACGACCGGCTGCCGGTGCTCTTCCTGACCGCGAAGGACGGCGTCGAGGACAAGATCAGCGGGCTGACGGCGGGCGGCGACGACTACGTCACCAAGCCGTTCAGCCTGGAGGAGCTGATCGCCAGGATCCGCGCGATCCTGCGCCGCACCGGCGGCCCCGCCGACGACGGCCGGCTGGTCGCCGGCGACCTCGAACTCGACCCGGTCGGCCACCAGGTGCTGCGCGGCGGCCGGCCGGTCTCGCTGTCGCCGACCGAGTTCAAGCTGCTCGCGTACCTGATGGCCAACGCCGACCGGGTCGTGTCCAAGCTGCAGATCCTCGACCACGTGTGGGCGTACGACTTCGGCGGCGACCTGAGCATCGTCGAGTCGTACATCTCGTACGTGCGGCGCAAGGTCGACGCGGGCGCGGGCGGCGCGCCGAAGCTGATCCACACCGTGCGCGGCGTGGGCTATGTGCTGCGCCGGCCGCCCGCGCAGTCCGTGCAGCCCGCGCAGGGCGGCTGAGGCTGTCGTGGGCGCGGTGGCGCGGGCGGCGGTCGCGCGGACGCGGGCCCTGCGGGCGCGGACCGGGACCCGGCTGCGGACCCGGCTGCGGTCCGGCCGGTGGACCGGGGGACGGTCCGGGGCGGCGGGCCGGGCGCGGTTCCGGCTGTCGGCCGTGTCGCTGCGCTCGCGCCTGGTGCTGCTCTGCCTGGCGCTGGTGCTGCTCGGCCTGACGGTGAGCGACACCCTCGTGCTGGGCTCGGTGCGCGGGCAGCTCGTGCGGCGCGTGGACCAGCAGCTCGCGCGGTACGGGCAGCCGCTCGCGCAGCGGCTGGGCACCGACGGCGTCCCGGCGCCGCGCTACGTCCGCCCGGGCAGCGGCGGCGGGTCCGGCGGGAACACGCGGCCGTGGCTGCCGAGCCAGTTCGTGGTGGCGTTCGCGGCGGTCGACGGGCAGGTCAGCGAGCAGTTCCGGGTGCCGGTCGCGGCCGACGACCCGCGTCCGCTGTGGCCGCGGATGGACGCGGCGGGGCTGCGGGCACGGCTGGACAAGCCGTTCGACGTGGCGAGCGACCACGGCGGCGGCCACTGGCGGGTGCTGATCGTGCCGGTCGCCGGGCGCTCGGGGAGCGAGGCCGCGCGGGGCACGGGCGGCGGCACGGGATCACACGCGCGTCCGGGCACCCAGGACGGTACGGGCGCGGGCGGCGGTTCGGGTACGGGCTCGGGTGGCGGGTCCGGCTCCGGCGCGTACGGCCCGTACGTCCAGCCGCTCGCGCGGGACGGGCAGCCGCTGCCCGCGGGTGTGGTCGTGGCCGCGTCCCTGGACGACGTGTCGTCCACCACCGACCGGCTGAGCACCGGCTTCCTGCTGATCGGCGGCCTGGTCGCGGCGCTGCTGGGGGTCGCGGGCTGGTTCGCGGTGCGGGCCGGGCTGCGCCCGCTGCGGCGGATCGAGGCGACCGCCGCGGAGATCGCCGCGGGACGCCCGCTGTCGCACCGCATGCCGGCCGGCTCGCCCGGCACCGAGGCCGGCCGGCTGTCGCTGGCGCTCAACGGGATGCTCGCGCAGATCGAGTCGGCGTTCGCGGCCCGCGCGGAGTCCGAGGACCAGATGCGGCGGTTCGTCGCCGACGCCGGGCACGAGCTGCGCACCCCGCTGGCCGGCATCCGCGGGTTCGCCGAGCTGTACCGGATGGGCGCGCTGCCCGACGAGGCCGACGTCAAGCGGACCATGACGCGGATCGAGAGTGAGGCGATCCGGCTCGGCGGCCTGGTGGAGGACCTGCTGACGCTGGTCAGGATGGACGAGCAGCGCCCGTTGCAGCTCGCGCCGATGGACCTGCGGACCCTCGCGGTGGACGCGCTGCACGACACGACGGCGCTCGATCCGTCCCGTACGGTCACGCTGACCGGGCTCGGCGGGCCGCGCGGCGCCGGCGGCGCGGGAGCGGCCGGCGTTCCCGGGGGGTCCGGTGCGCCGCCGGGGGCCGGTGTGCCGCCTGGGCCGGGCACGCCACCCTGGCCCGCGCCCGTGCTGGGCGACGAGGCGCGGCTGCGGCAGGTCGTCGCCAACCTGGTCGGCAACGCCGTCGCCCACACCCCGCCGGGGACCCCGGTGCGCATCGGCGTCGGCACGGTCGGCGGGCAGGGCGTCCTGGAGGTCGCCGACGCCGGGCCGGGGATGACCGCCGCCGACGCCGCCCGCGTCTTCGAGCGCTTCTACCGCGTGGACGCCTCGCGCTCGCGCCACCGGGGCGGCGGCGCCGGGCTCGGCCTGTCCATCGTCTCGGCGCTGGTGGCGGCCCACCACGGCCACGTCGAGCTGGACACCGCGCCCGGGCAGGGCGCGACCTTCCGCATCCGGCTGCCGGCCCCGCCGGGCTGAGCCGGGCGGGGTCGGCAGCGTTTGGCGCGGTGGTTGGCGCGGTGGCCCGACAGGTGTCCGGCGCGTCCGATGCGGCGGCCCGACAGGGTGTCCGACGCGCCGGACGTGGCGGGGTGGCCCCGGTGCGGTGGCCCACGCGGCGCCTACCAGGCGAAGGCCTCCGGGGAGGGGCCGGGCCCCGGGAAGATCTCGTCCAGCGCGGTCAGGAACTCCGGGGACAGGTCCAGCTCGACCGCCCGCAGCGCCGACTCCAGCTGGGCGGTGGTGCGCGGGCCGACGATCGGGCCGGTGACGCCGGGCCGGGTCAGCAGCCAGGCCAGCGCGGCCTCACCGGGCTCGAAGCCGTGCGCGGCGACCAGCTTCTCGTACGCCTCGACGCGCGCGCGGACCGCGGGGTCGGCCAGCCCGCGGGCCGAACGCCCGGCGGCGGCCGACGTGCGGGCCGCGCCGCCCTCGCGCTCCTTGCGCAGCGCGCCGCCCAGCAGCCCCTGGTGCAGCGGCGACCACGGGATCACGCCGACGCCGTACGCCTGCGCGGCCGGGAGCACGTCCATCTCGGCGGTGCGCTCGGCGAGGTTGTACAGGCACTGCTCGCTGACCAGGCCCAGCATGCCGGCGCGCGCGGCGGCCTCGTTGGCCTGCGCGATGTGCCAGCCGGCGAAGTTGCTCGACGCGGCGTAGAGGATCTTGCCCTGGCGGATCAGGACGTCGACGGCCTGCCAGATCTCCTCCCAGGGCGTCGCGCGGTCCACGTGGTGGAACTGGTAGACGTCGATGTGGTCCGTCCGCAGCCGGCGCAGGCTCGCCTCGACCTCGCGGCGGATGTTGAGCGCGCTGAGGTGGTCGTGGTTGGGCCAGGACTGCTGGTGCCAGGGGGTGCCGTCGTTCGTCATGTTGCCGTAGAGCTTGGTGGCCAGCACGACCTTGTCGCGGCGGCCCGCGCCGGCGGCGAACCAGCGGCCGACGATCTCCTCGGTCAGGCCCTTGTGGTCGTCTCGGCCGTAGATGTTCGCGGTGTCGAAGAAGTTGACCCCGGCGCCGAGGGCCGCGTCCATGATCGTGTGGCTGTCGGACTCCTCGGCGTAGGAGCCGAAGTTCATCGTGCCGAGCACGAGCCGGCTGACCTTGAGTCCGGTGCGTCCGAGCTGGGTGTACTCCATGGCGTTCAGCCAACACCCTGGAGTGCGCTCTATGGCAAGGACGCGGCCGGGTGTGCCGGGGGCCGCGGCTCAGCGGGCCGGGCTCGTGCGCGGGGAGACGCCGGGGACCACCGGGCCGGGCTCGATCGCGCGGCGCAGGCGGTCGGTGCGGTCGACGAGTTCGAGCAGGGCGACGCGCTGGTCCGGGGTGATCTCGCCGGCGAGGTCGCGTTCGCGGATGTGCGCGCGGCGCAGCAGCTGGTGGCCGTCGAGCGCGGTCATGCCCGGTGCGGCGTGGACCAGCGCGGTGACCGGCATCGACGCGGCGTCGGCGTCACCGGCCGCGGCGCGGCGCAGCACCCGGGCGAGCCCGGTCGGCCCCTCCGCGGCGACCTCCCCGAGCAGCAGCGCCCTGCGGTGCCGCGCCTCGGGCGCCGTGCCCGCGTCCGCGCGGGCCCGCCGGGGGTCGTCGTCCCGGAGGCCGTTCCCCCGGGAGCCGTTGCCCCGGGAGCCGTTCCCCGCGGGGCCGCTTCCCTCTGGGCCGCGCCACAGTCCGGAACCCGCCACGGCGACCACCTCGTTCCCTTCGGTAAGATATGCCCGGTTTGGTCCCGCATTCGAGGGTACGCCCGAGGGGTGCCCGGTGGGCGGGGTGCGGGGGCACGGGTGGACCGCTGCTTCGTACGGTCAGCGGGGCGTGCGGGCGCGGCGGCGGCTGGTCAGCCCGACGGCGGTGAGCGCGAGGAGGGCGGCGGCGCCGAGGATCTCCCGGCGGCCCTCGGCGGTCCGCAGGGTCGGCGGTACGGCCCGCAGGGCGGGCACGGCGGCGCTGGACGCGGCGATGCGGGTGTGGGTGGGCGGGCGCGTGTGGGGCGGGGCCAGGAGGCCGAGGCGGCCCCCCCGGTACTCGGCCGCCTCCCACCAGTCCAGCTCGGTCACACGGG
>JAJSZB010000214.1:0-19017 GCA_050613715.1 Streptomyces sp. IBSBF 3018 | reverse complement strand
GGTGGGCCCTGGGCAGCCGCAGCGTGTCGGCGGCGTCCGCCGGGGCCGTCGCGGCGACGGGCGCCGGAGCGGTCGCCGGAGCCGGCGTCGCGGCGGCGCCGGGCGGCGGGATCGGCGGGGCCGGTGGGGTCATGAGGGCATCACGCGAACAGTCGCCTCCACGTCTCGGGGCCGGGGTGGCCGTCGGCGTCGCGCCCCGAGAAGCCCTGGGCACGCTGGAACGCCTCGACATTGCGCCGGTCCGCCTCGGTCCACTCTCGGCCGGGACCGGTCCGGTAGTGGCCGCCGAAGCCCTTGGCGACGAGCCGGCGGCCGAGCGCGAGGACCGCGTCCCCGCCGTGCCCCGGCCGGAAGACCGCCGCGCCGGGATAGGCCGGGACGCCGCCGTGCCCGCCGTGCCCGGTCCCGGTGGCGGCCGTCACGGGTGCGGCGGCGACCGGCCCGGCGGCACGCACCGCGCCGGCTTGCATCGCGCCGGCTTGCGTGGCGCCGACCCCCGCCCCGCCGGGCCGTACCGCACGGGCCTTCCCCGCGCCGGATGCCGTCGCCGGCCTCGTCGCCGCGGACGCGGAGCCCGCGGACGCGGCCGCCGCCGGCTCGGCCGCCGCATGCTTCTTGTCCGCCGGCTTCTTGCCCGCCGCGCCTCCCGTCGCCGCGGGGATGTCCTTGCCTCGGTGCTCCACCAGGTACGTCCAGGTGGTGGGGCCGGGCAGGCCGTCGGCGTCCGCGCCGGTCCAGCCCTGGGCGCGCTGGAAGGCCGCGGTGGCGTCCTGGTCCGCCCGGCTCCACTTCGGCCCGGGGCCGGACGCGTAGAACCGCGCGGCGCCGCGGCCGACGAGCATGGTGCCCAGCCGGGTGACGTACGCGTTGTCCGCGCCCGGGCCGAACGCCTTCGCACCCGGGTACGCGTTCCCGGCCGCCGGTCCCTGCGCGGCGGTCGCGGCCAGGTACTTGTAGCGGTAGGGCACGTAGCGCGCGGAGTGGGTCCAGTAGGCGTAGGGCGTCGTGCGCACCCGGGTACCCGGCCTGGTCTGCTCGTAGCCGGTGTAGTGGGTGTGCGAGGCGTCGGCCCAGCCGCCGAAGAGCACCACGTGCGAGCCGAGCCGGGGGTCGGCCGCGTTGTGGAAGAGCAGCACGTCGCCCGGGCGCAGCGCGTCCTTGCCGATCCGCACGGCGTAGTCCCGCAGGTCGCCGGTCCAGGCGTTGGCGTCCAGGCCCCAGGCCATGGAGACGAAACCGGAGCAGTCCTGCCGGTACCCGTCCTTCCAGTACGCGGTCATGCTGTACGGCACCTTGGCCCGGACCCAGGTCTGGGCCCGGTCCAGGATCTGCGTGCGGGTCAGCCGCAGCGGCGCGGCCGGCAGCCCGGCGTGCGCGCCGCCCGCTGCCGCGGCGCCGGCGCGCGCGAGGCCGCCCGCCCCGGTGAGGCCGCTCGCCGCCGTCAGCGTCCCGCTCGCGGAGGCGGTGGCGCCGGCCGGGGCCGCCACGACCGCGGCGCCGCCCAGCGCCGCGCCCGCCACGGCGGCGACCACGGCCGCGCGGGTCGCGCCGGTGGCCGCGGTGCCCCTGCTCTCGCGGGCCACCGTGTCCGCCAGCCGTTGCCGGGCGCACTCCTCGCAGCCGCAGGCGGGCAGGGGCTCGACGTCGTCGAACACCGGTATCGACATGCGCACCACTCCTCGTGATCAGGTGTCACATGTCCGTATTACCCGGTTTTGTCAAAAATGTGACCACTGAGATCACATCGGGTGACACATCACCGGACACCACGCACGAGGAGCCCGCCCCGGGAAGGAGCGCCGCGGGCCTCAGCCCTTCATCGAGCCGGTCGGCAGACCGGCGGGGAAGGAGTCAGCCCTTCATCGCGTCGGTCGGCGAGGGCGTCGCCTCGATCTTGATGACGCGCTTCGCCTCGGCCAGCACCATGCTGTGCAGCTTCTGCGGCGTGAGCTTGCCCTGCACGTCCTTGACCTGCTTGCCGTTGATCAGCACCACCGGCACGTCGCCGTAGCCGGAGGAGGCGTACTGCGCCTGCGACTTCTCCACCCAGCCGATGTGGTCGCGCTGCTCCAGGCAGGGGTCGAAGGTGCCCGGCTTGATCTTGTGGGCCCTGCGCGCCATGTCCTTGAGGAACTTCTGGCTGGACAGCTTGCTGCTCGTCGGGTCCGGCTGGTTCTTGAACAGCGCCACCACGAAGTTCACGAACCGGCCCTGGTCCTGCGCGCAGGCCGCGGCCGCCGCGGCGTCCTCGGAGCCGTGGCCGCCGTACTTCTTGTCCGAGGCGGTGACCAGCCGGTAGTGCAGCTGTGCCTGACCGGTGGTCAGCAGCTCGTCCAGGACCGGCTGGTACTCGTCGGCGAACGCCTTGGACGCCGGGTCGCGCAGGTCCTCGTAGATGGTGACGGTGACCGGGACCGAGGGGTGCACCGGCAGGTCCAGCTTGGGGCCGCTCGGGGTCGGGGTGGGCGAGGCGGAGTCGCTCGGCCCGGTGGGCACCACGGCCGGGCCCGCCGCGTTGTTCGGCGTCTTGACCTTGTCGTCCTTGGTGGCCCGCACATGGGCGCCGATCAGCGCGGACCCGCCGAAGACCACGGCCATCGCGACGATGCCGATGGCGTACGGCCGCAGCCGCTCCAGCGGACCCCTGCGCTTCTTCTTGCCCGGGCCCGTCGCACGGTCCGCCTGCTCGGGTCCCTTGGACTCCGTCATGACTACGCCACCTCGATCATCCCGCACTGCTCTCGCGCATTTCTACCATCGCGCGCCCCAGGCCCCGAATTCCGGGCCCCCGCGGGCCTCTCAGCCGGCCGTGGAGCCCGGCCGCGGCGGCTGCGACCGCGACTGCGGGCCGCTGTCCGGGTGCGGGTCCAGCTCGCCGCGGCCCAGCCGGCTGTGGCCGCGGCCGTAGCCGAAGTAGACCAGGAACCCGGCCGCCATCCAGCCGGCGAAGCGCAGCCAGGTCTCCACGCTGAGGTTGATCATCAGCCACAGCGACGCGGCCACCGACAGCACCGGGAGCACCGGCACCCAGGGCGCGCGGAAGGCCCGCGGCAGCTCCGGGCGGGTGCGGCGCAGCACGATCACGCCGATCGCCACCACCACGAAGGCGAACAGCGTGCCGATGTTCACCATCTCCTCCAGCTCCCCCACCGTGAAGAACCCGGCGATCAGCGCCACCACGACGCCCAGCAGCACGGTGGTGCGGTACGGCGTGCCGAACCGCGGATGCACCCGGGAGAAGGCGCGCGGCAGCAGCCCGTCGCGGCTCATCGCGAAGAACACCCGGGTCTGGCCGAGCAGCAGGATCATCACCACCGAGGTCAGGCCGACCGCCGCGCCGAAGCTGATCAGCCCGGACCAGAACGGCGCGTGGACCGACTTGAAGGCGGTCGCCAGCGGCGCGGTGGTGTCCAGCCGGCTGTATTTCTGCATGCCGGTGACGACCAGCGACACCGCCACGTACAGCACCGTGCAGACCACCAGGGAGCCGATGATGCCGCGCGGCATGTCGCGCTGCGGGTTCTTGGTCTCCTCGGCCGCGGTGGCCACGATGTCGAAGCCGATGAACGCGAAGAAGACCACGGCGGCGGCGGAGAAGATGCCCATCACGCCGAAGGAGGAGGGCGTGAAGCCGAACATCACCTGTACCAGCGGCGCGTGCAGGTGGGAGCCGGCGCCGGTGTTGTGCTGGGACGGCGGCAGGAACGGGTGGTAGTTGCTGCCGGTGATGTAGAAGAGGCCGGCGAAGATCACGATGAGCACCACGGTGACCTTGACCGCCACCACCAGCCCGGTGACCCGCGCGGACAGCTTCATCCCGGCCATCACGATCCCGGTCAGCGCCAGCACGAGGGCCGCGGCGAGGATGTCGAAGCCGAAGTGGCCGCTCTTGTGGCTGAGCCGGGTCGGCACCTCGACGCCGACGTGCGAGAGCAGGTTCGCCACGTAGCCGGACCAGCCGCCGGCCACCACGCCCGCACCCAGCGCCAGCTCCAGGACCAGGTCCCAGCCGATGATCCAGGCCGGCAGCTCGCCGATCGAGGCGTAGCCGAAGGTGTACGCGGACCCGGCGACCGGCACGGTCGAGGCGAACTCGGCGTAGCACAGGCCCGCCAGCCCGCAGACCACCGCGGCGGCGACGAAGGCGAGCGCGGTGGCCGGGCCGGCGTACTGCTTGGCCACCGAGCCGGTGACCACGAAGATGCCGGTGCCGACGATGACGCCGACCCCGTAGACGATCAGGTCCAGCGCGGACAGGCTCTTGCGCAGCCCGTGCTCGGGCTCCTCGGTGTCGGCGATGGACTGCTCGACGGTCTTGGTGCGGAACATCCCGCGCGGCGGCGCCACGGTGCCGCCGCGCGCCCCTCCTGCGGGCCCGCCGCCGCTGCCCGCGGAGCCCGTGCCGCCGCCCACTGCGCTGTCCATGTGCCTACCTCCCGGTGGTTCCGCCGTCCCGGACTCGCGGGGCGGCAGGGATCACTCCACTGCGGAGGTGCGTCTGACCCGTCGAGGCGCGCCTACACGTACGCCCGGCGGGGCGGTCGGCGGGAGTGGCGGCGCGCGCCGGACGGCGGGCGGCGGCGCCCGGCGCTCAGTCCTGGACCGGCTCCGGCGCCTGGGCCGGCGCGGCGTCGGCCGCCTCGTCGGCGAACCGGCCGCCGATGGTGGCGACCACGCCGGTCACCTGGCGGGCGATGTCGGGCGCGGTCAGGCCGATGTCGGCCATCACGTCCTTGCGGGAGCCGTGCGCGAGGAACCGCTGCGGGATGCCGAAGTCGCGCAGCGGCACGTCCACCTCGGCGTCCCGCAGCGCCTGCGCGATCGCCGAGCCGACGCCGCCGACCCGGCCGTTGTCCTCGACGGTGACGACCAGCCGGTGCCGGGCGGCGAGCGCCGGCAGCTCGGGGTCGACGGGCTTGACCCAGCGCGGGTCGACGACCGTGGAGGTGATGCCCTGGGCGTCCAGCAGCGCGGCGACCTCCAGGCACATCGGCGCCAGCGCGCCGACCGACACCAGCAGCACGTCCGGCTGCGCGGCGGCGTCCGCCGCGTTCACGTCCGGACCGGGAGCGTCCGCGCCGGGAGCGTCCGCACCGTCCCGGTCCGCGGCGTCCTGCCCGGGCCCGGTGGACGGCTCGCGCAGCACGTCCATGCCGCCGATGCGGCCGACGGCCGGGACCGCCGGGCCCACCGCGCCCTTGGAGTAGCGGACCACGGTGGGCGCGTCGTCCACCGCGACGGCCTCGCGCAGCTGCGCGCGGACCTGGTCGGCGTCGCGCGGCGCGGCGATCCGCAGGGAGGGCACCACCTGGAGGATCGACATGTCCCACATGCCGTTGTGCGAGGCGCCGTCCACGCCGGTCACGCCGGCCCGGTCCAGCACGAACGTCACCCCGCAGCGGTGCAGCGCGACATCCATCAGCACCTGGTCGAAGGCCCGGTTCAGGAACGTCGCGTAGACCGCGACCACCGGGTGCAGGCCGCCGGTGGCCAGGCCCGCGGCGGAGACCGCGGCGTGCTGCTCGGCGATGCCGACGTCGTAGACCCGCTCGGGGAACGCCTCGGCGAACTTGGTCAGGCCCACCGGGTGCAGCATCGCCGCGGTGATGGCGACGATGTCCTGGCGCTCCTTGCCCAGTTCGAGCATCTCGTCGCCGAACACCGAGGTCCAGTCGGCGCCGGCGGCGGCCCGCGGCAGGCCGGTGTCGGGGTGGATCGGCGCGATGCCGTGGAAGCGGTCGATCTCGTCGCGCTCGGCCGGGGTGTAGCCGCGGCCCTTCTCGGTGATGCAGTGCACGATGACCGGGCCGTTGAAGCGCTTGGCGCGCTGCAGCGCGGACTCCACGGCCTCGATGTCGTGGCCGTCGATCGGGCCGACGTATTTGAGGCCCAGGTCCTCGAACATGCCCTG
Source organism: Streptomyces sp. IBSBF 3018 (assembly GCA_050613715.1). GTDB lineage: Bacteria > Actinomycetota > Actinomycetes > Streptomycetales > Streptomycetaceae > Actinacidiphila. The sequence goes on along the minus strand of JAJSZB010000214.1, from coordinate 13,106 downwards.
CGGGGTGATGAAGTCCTTCAGGCCCTTCTTGGCGCCGTGCAGGGTCTCGTAGAGCGGCCGGCCGATCAGCGGGGTGCGCTCCAGCAGGTCGCGGGTGCGGGCCAGGAACTGCTCGTAGCCGTCGGTGGTGCGCAGGGTGGCCAGGTGGTTGGCCAGGCCGCCGATGGTCGGCGAGTACGACCACTCGTTGTCGTTGACCACGATGACCAGCGGGCGGTCCTTGGCGGCGGCGATGTTGTTCAGCGCCTCCCAGGCCATGCCGCCGGTCAGCGCCCCGTCGCCGATCACGGCCACCACGTGGTCGCTGCAGTGGCGCACCTCGTTGGCCTTGGCCAGGCCGTCGGCCCAGCCCAGCACGGTGGAGGCGTGGCTGTTCTCGATCACGTCGTGCTCGGACTCCGCGCGCGAGGGATAGCCGGACAGGCCGCCCTTGCTCTTGAGCCGGGCGAAGTCCTGGCGGCCGGTCAGCAGCTTGTGCACATAGGCCTGGTGGCCGGTGTCGAACAGGATGCGGTCGGCCGGCGAGTGGAAGACCCGGTGCAGCGCGATGGTCAGCTCCACCACGCCCAGGTTGGGCCCGAGGTGGCCGCCGGTCTTGGACACCGCGTCGACCAGGAAGGCGCGGATCTCGGCGGCCAGCTCGACGAGCTGCTGGCTGTCGAGCCGGTCCAGGTCGCGGGGTCCGTTGATACGGGTCAGCAGTGCCACCCGTGCCTCCTTAGCCTGTCGCGTGCAGCGGCCCGGCGCGTGGGCACCGCCGGCCGCGCCGCCGGTGCGTCCTCGCGCCAGTACGTGTTACCGGCCGGTCCGGCCGATCAGAGCAGTCTAGACGGCGCGAAACCGCCGGGCGGCCCTGGAGGGTCCAGGTCCGCCCGGCGGTTTCGTGAGCTGCCTTACTCCGGCTGCCCGGGGCGCGGCCGCGCCCGTGCGCCGCGGCCGCGGCCGGTGCGCGTCAGACGCGACCGGAGGAGCGCTGGGTGCGGCGGGAGACCGAGTCGATGACCACGGCGGCCAGCAGCACCGCGCCGGTGATCATGTACTGGATCGACTGGTTCATGTTGAGCAGGTCCAGGCCGGTCTGGATGGACTGGATGACCAGCATGCCCAGCAGCGCCGACCAGACGTTGCCGCGGCCGCCGAAGAGGCTGGTGCCGCCGATGACCGCGGCGGCGATCGCCAGCATCAGCAGGTTGCCGCTGCCCGCCTGGAGGGTGGCGGTGTAGGTCTGGGCGGCCAGGAAGAGGCCGCCGATGGCCGCGAAACCGCCCGCGATGGCGAAGACCGAGATGCGGACCGCGGCCACCGAGATACCGGCGCGGCGGGCCGCCTCGATGCCGCCGCCGACCGCGAAGACCTTGCGGCCGAAGGTGGTGCGGCGCAGCACGAAGTCGCAGATCACCAGGGTGACCAGGAAGATCACCAGCGCGTTGGGAACGCCGGCGCTCTTGTTCAGCACGAACGCGGCGACGTAGGCGACCACCGCGAGGGCGATCACCCGGACCAGGATCTCGCTGGTGGGCCGGAACGGCACGCCGGCCTTGCGGCGCCGGGTCTGCTCGACCAGGGAGCCGATCAGCAGGGCGGCGACGCCCACGGTGGCCAGGATGTACGCGCCGGCGATGTCCTGGTCCATGAAGAAGGACCGCTGGCCCAGCACGTGCAGCAGGCCCTTGTCACGGATGGACAGCGAGCCGGTGTCGCCGAGCACCCACAGCATCAGGCCGTTCCAGCCGAGGAAGCCGGCCAGGGTGACGACGAACGCCGGGACGCCGATCTTGGCGAAGAAGAAGCCGTGCACGGCGCCGATGCCGATGCCGATCAGCACGGTGAGGATCGCGGCCAGCCACAGGTTCATCCCGTGGGTGGTGGTGAAGACCGCGAAGAGCGCCGACGACAGGCCGCTGACCGAGGCCACCGACAGGTCGATCTCGCCGAGCAGCAGCACGAACACCAGGCCGACGGCCAGCATGCCGGTGCCGGCCATGAAGAAGCTGATGTTGACCATGTTCGCCGAGCTGAGGAACAGGCTGTCCTTGCTCTGGAAGATGGCCCAGATGATGATCAGCGCGACGATGACGGGCAGGGAGCCCAGCTCGCCGCCCTTCAGCTTGCGCTTGAACTCGGTGATGTAGCCCTTGAAGCCCTCTTCGCGGACCAGCAGCCGCGGGTCGATGGCGGCGACCGCCGGCGGCGGCACCTCCTCCGCGCTGCTCTTGTCCAGGGTGGTCTTGTCGCTGCTCACTTGGCCGCCTCCGCGTTGCGCGCCTGCCGACGGGTCACGGCGTTGTCCGTGGCGCCGGTGATCGCGGCGATGATCTGCTCGTTCGTGGTGTCCTTGACCGGGAAGGCGCCGTTGTTGCGGCCCAGCCTCAGCACGTGGACGGTGTCGGCGACCGCCGTCACGTCGGCCATGTTGTGGCTGATCAGGATGACGCCGAGGCCGCGCTCGCGCAGCCGCTCGACCAGGTCGAGGACCTGGGCGGTCTGCTCGACGCCGAGGGCGGCGGTCGGCTCGTCCAGGATCACGACCTTGGGCTCGCCGATGAGGGCGCGGGCGATCGCCACGACCTGCCGCTGGCCGCCGGAGAGGCTGGCGATCGGGATCCGCACGCTGGGGATCCGGATCGACAGGGTGTTCAGCAGCTCGCGGGCGCGCTGTTCCATGGTGACCTCGTCGAGGCTGCCGAAACGCAGCAGCTCGCGGCCGAGGTAGAGGTTGCCGACGACGTCCAGGTTGTCGCACAGGGCGAGGTCCTGGTAGACGGTGGCGATACCGAGACTCTGGGCGTCCTGCGGCCGGTTGATGCTGACCGGCTTGCCCTCCCACTCGATGACGCCGTCGTCGATGGGGTGGACACCCGCGATCGTCTTGACCAGGGTGGACTTGCCGGCGCCGTTGTCACCCACCAGGGCGACGACTTCTCCGGGGTGGACCTCCAGTTCGACATCGGTGAGGGCCTGGACCGCACCGAATCGCTTGGAGACTCCGCGCAACGCCAGCACGGGCGTAGCGGACACGTGAACCATCTCCTTCGCCGCCTGACCGGCGGGGATGCCGCGCGCTGGAACAGCGGCGGAGGGAGTGCGCAAAGCACATGATGACAAATCGAACGGGTTGCGGGCCAGGGGTATGCCCGCGCCCCGAGGACAACGTTTCCCCGAGGCTACCCGCGACCGACTGCGGAACCGTTTCCGTCCGGCACCCCGCCTCGGCAGCGGGGTGATTGGTTGAGGCGGGGCGCCGGACAGGCTTCTCGGTCCCTCGGCCGGTCCTTACTGGATGCCGGCCGCCTTGCAGGCCGCCTGGAACTCGGCGGTGCAGACCTGCGCCACCGTGTACAGGCCGTCCTTGATGACCGTGTCCTTGATGTTGGCCTTGGTGACCGGCGTGGCCGGGATCAGGTGGGCCGGGACGGTCTGGCCGGAGCCGGACTTGGCGGTGGTGTCGGCGATGGACTTGAAGTCCTTGCCCTCCAGCAGGTCGACCGCGATCTCGGCGGTGGCGTCGGCCTCCGGCTTGTACGCCTTGTAGATCGTCGCGGCCTGCTGGTCGCTGAGGATGCGCTGGATGCCCGCGAGCTCCGCGTCCTGGCCGGTCAGCGGCACGTGCATGCCGGCGCCCTTGAGGGCGGTCGCGATACCGCCGGCCATGCCGTCGTTGGCCGAGTAGACGCCCTTGATGTTCGCCTTGCCGAGCTGGGTGATCGCCGCGGTCACCTTCTGGTTGGCGATGGTGTCCTTCCACAGGCCGGTCTGCTCGTAGGCGATGTCGACCTTGCCGTCCAGGACCTTGTGCGCGCCGGCCTTGAACATGGCGGCGTTCGGGTCGGCCGGGTCGCCGTCGATCATCACGATCTTCGAGGTCGGCTTGGCGTCGGCGCCCATGGCGTCGAGCAGCGACTGACCCTGCAGCTCGCCGATCTTCTCGTTGTCGTAGGAGACGTAGGCGGAGATCGGGCCCTGCGCGAGGCGGTCGTAGGCGACGACCTTGATGCCCTTGGCGACGGCGGCCTCGACCGAGGACTGGATGCCGACCGAGTCCTGCGCGTCCAGGATCAGGACCTTGACGCCCTTGGTGATCATGGTGTTGACCTGCTGGGCCTGCTTGGCCGGGTCAGCACCGGCGTTGTCGTAGCTGACCGTGCAGTCGGCGCACAGCTCCTTGATCTTGGCCGTGATCAGGGGCTTGTCGAACTTCTCGTACCGCGTCGTGGCGTTCTCCGGCAGCAGCAGGCCGATGGACTTGTTCTTGCTGTCGCCACCGCTGCTCGACGAGTCCTTCTTGTCGCCAGCCTTGCCGCACGCGGCCATGGTGAGCGCGATCGAAACGGCGACCGTTCCGACGGCGATCCGACGCGTCATTGCGTTCATGTGAGGTTGCCTCCCTGACAGGGCCGCAACACCGCGGCCGAGGTGCTCGTGAGTCAACTCCGGCTGACGCCATGTCGTCAAGAAGTAAACACTTAACGAGATGGCAACGGCGCGTTTCGTTAGCTGTGTGAACGCTCAGTTATGCCGAAAATGCGGGCGTGTCAACCGGGGTGTTCCCGTCCAGAAGGGTAGAATCACCCATCTCGGACAATACCAGGGCGAGAGCGCCCAGAACCTCAGCCCTGGCGCCCAGCGCGCCGGGCATCACCGACAGCCGCTGGGCGGCACTGGGGATGGCGTAGCGGGAGACCGACTCGCGGATCGGGCCGAGCACCAGCTCCCCCGCCTCGGCCAGGTCGCCGCCGAGCACGACCCTGCTGGGGTTCAAGAGGTTGCTGAGGCTCGCGACGCCCATCCCTATGTGCCGGCCGACGTCGCCGATCACCCGGCGGCAGCCCGGGTCGCCCTCCCGGCCGAGCTGGACCATCTTCGGGATGGTCAGCCCCTCGCCGTGGCTGCCGCGCAGCAGTTCCAGCACGTAGCGCGCGGCGGTGAAGGTCTCCAGGCAGCCGCGGTTGCCGCAGCGGCAGACCGGCCCCGACTCGTCCAGCGTGATGTGGCCGATCTCACCCGCCGTGCCGCCCGGGCCCCGGTAGATCCTGCCGTCGATCACCAGGCCGGCGCCGACGCCGCTGGCGACCTTGATGTACGCCAGGTCCTTGACCCCGCGGCCGCCGCCCCAGACCAGCTCGCCGAGCGCGCCCAGGTTGGCGTCGTTGTCCACCTGGACCGGGACGCCGAGCCGGTCGGCCAGCTCCTGGCGCGGGTTGATGCCGATCCAGCCCGGCAGGATCGCGGTCGAGCCGAGGGTGCCGGTCTCCACGTCGATCGGGCCGGGCACGCCGAGGCCGACGCCCAGCACCTTGCCCCGGCTGATCCCGGTGGACTCCACCAGCCGGCCGACCAGCTGCTCGGCCCGGTCGAAGCCCTCGGAGGCCGAGGCGTCCACGTCGATCGGCTCGGACTGCTCGGCGAGCACCTGGTGCGCCAGGTTGCCGACCGCGACCCTCAGGTGCGAGTGCCCGAAGTCGACGCCCACCACGATGCCCGCGTCTCCGGACAGCGCCACGCTGCGCGCCCGCCGACCGCCCGAGGAGGTCGGCGTGACCTGCACCGTTCCGTTGTCCCGCAGCTCGCGGACGATGTTGGACACCGTCGCCGCCGACAGGCCCGTGCTCCGCGCGATCTCCGCCTGGGTGAGCGACCCGGCCAGCCGCACCGCGCGCACGACCCGTTCCAGGTTGGCCCGGTGCAGCGACGACTGCGATCCCGGAGTCTCCACGACATCCACTCCTGCCCGGCGGCCGGAGGCCATTCTCCGACTGCCCGCACCGGACGGGGTCGGTGCACGGTGCCACAGGTGCCACACCAGCGAGACCCCGTCGTCTACAACATGTGAACTCTAAGTTGAGTGTTTGGGGTGATGTCCCGTCAAGGGGGAGAGCCACACCGTTACGCGAAACCCTCCCTCCACACGGCGCGGGGGGGGGGGGGGGGGGGGGGGGGGGGGGGGGGGGGGGGGGGGGGGGGGGGGGGGGGNAAAAAAAGATTACCCAAAACCCACCCCCCCCCGGGGGGGGGGGGGCCCCGGGGGGGGGGGGGCCCGCGGCTCGCCGTGTGGAGGCCGAGGGGAAGCGGAGCAGGCGCGGACGCCTGCCCGCGGGCTACTTCAGGGTGCCCGAGGTCAGGCCCGCCTGGACCTGCCGCTGGAAGGAGAGGTAGACCACCAGCACCGGGATCATGGCGATGGTCATGCCGGCGAAGAGCGCGGGCATGTCGCCGGCGTAGCCCTGCTGCAACGCCAGGTTCATCAGGCCCTGGGTCAGCACCGAGCGGTCCGGGTCGGTGCCGGTCTGCTTCTGCATCAAGGTCAGCGGAAGGATGTACTGGTTCCACTGGCCGAGCACGTTGAAGATGCCGACGCTGATCATGCCGGGCTTGGCCATCGGCAGCATCACCTGGAAGAACGCCCGGGTGTGCGAGCAGCCGTCGATCATCGCCGCCTCGTGCACCGAGGTCGGCAGCGTCCGGAAGAACGAGTGCAGGAAGAAGACCGTGAACGGCAGCGAGTAGGCGACGTAGACCAGGATCAGGCCCTGGTACGTGTTGAGCATGCCGAGGTTCTTGACCATGAAGAACAGCGGCACCAGCGCCAGGTAGACCGGGAACATCGCGCCGGCCACGAACAGGTAGTAGAGGAACCGGTTGCCGGGGAACTCGTAGCGCGAGAGCACGTAGGCGGCCATCGAGCCGAAGAGCATCGTGAGGGTGACCGAGAAGACCATCACGATCGCGGTGTGCAGCAGGAAGCTGCCGATGCCCTTGTCCCAGGCGCGGTGGAAGACGCTGAACGACCAGTGGTGCGGCCAGGCCCAGGCGCTGCCGCCGATCTGCGCGTCGGTCTTGAAGGAACTGATGACGATCCACGCCAGCGGCAGTAGGATCATGATCGCCCACAGCGCCAGGAAGCCGTGCGAGAAGACGTTGAGCACCTTGCCGCTGTCGGCGAATCTGGCCTGCTTGGTCGGCGCCCGCCCGGGGGCCGCGACCTGTCCCGCGGGGATTCCGGAGGCGGGGGACTCCTTGATGGGTGTGGTCATCTCACGGCCCCGGTTCAGAACTCGATGCGCTCGCGCCGGGTGACCCGGAGCGTGACGATGGACAGGATCAGGGTGAGCAAGAGGATCACCACGCCCATGGCGCAGGCGTACCCGCTCTTGCCGAGGTAGAGGAAGTTGCGCATCAGGTAGGTGGCGAGCACCTCGCTGTGGTAATCGGGGCCGCCGCCGTACGAGACGCCCGGGGTCAGCGCGGACACCAGGGCGAAGCCGTCCATCGCGGCGATCGCCAGATAGACCCAGGCGGTCTGCACGCTGTCCCACAGCAGCGGCATGGTGACCCGGAAGAAGGTCTGCCCGCGGCCCGCGCCGTCCAGCAGCGCGGCCTCGTAGATCTCCTTGGGGATGGACTGCATCGCCGCGGAGAAGAGCACCAGGTAGAAGCCGACGCCGGACCAGACCAGAATGCCCATGATGCACCAGAGCACGAAGGTCGGATCGTTCAGCCATTCGGTGGGATTGTTGGCGCTCTCCAGATGGAGTTTGATCAGGATGCCGTTGAGCAGTCCTCCCCCGTCGCTGCGGTAGACCGCCTCGAAGAGCACCACGAGGATCGCCACCGAGAGCACCTGCGGGAAGAAGAAGACCACCTTGTAGAAGGCGGAACCGCGCACGCCCTGGATGCCTGCCGTGCCCCCGCGCCCGCCCACGTTCAGCAGGAAGGCGAAGAACAGGGCCAGCAGGATGGTCACCAGTGGCAGGAAGATCAGCATGAGCACGTTGTGCCACAACGCCTTGCGGAAGACGTCGTCGGAGAACAGCGTGCTGTAGTTCTTGAACCCGATGAACTTCATCTTCTGCGACTCGCCCGACCAGTCGGTGAACGAGTAGCCGAACGTCTGGATGTACGGCCACAGCACCAGCAGTGCGTACAAGGCGACGGGGACGATGAGGAATCCCACGATGAAGGGGTATTTACTGTTTCTTCTCATTGCTGATGCCCCTGCTCTGGCTCCGCTGCGGTCCGGGGCCGGGGGGGGGGGGGGGGGGGGGGGGGGGGGGGGGGGGGGGGGGGGGGGGGGGGGGGGGGGGGGGGGGGGGGGGGGGGGGGGGGGGGGGGGGGGGGGGGGGGGNCCCCCCCCCCCCCCCCCCCCCCCCCCCCCCCCCCCCCCCCCCCCCCCCCCCCCCCCCCCCGACGGTGTCAGGCGTTCTTCTTGGCCTTCACGGTGGCCGACTTGACGCGCTTCAGCCACTCCTCGGGCTTGATGCGGCCCGCCATCAGCTCGGTGCTGGCGTTGCCCATGTCGATGTCCAGCGAGCTGGCGGTCTGCAGGTAGGTCGGGTTGAAGACGTTCGTCCCGGCCGCCTTCAGCGCGGTCACCGTGGACTTGGTGCCCGGGCGCAGCTGGACGTCGTCGCCGATGCCGTCCTTGAGGACGGTCAGCGAGTTGGCGCTCTGGGCGAAGGCGGTGGCGCCGGCCTTGCTCAGCATGGTGCGCATGAACTCCAGGCCGCCGGCCGCGTTCTTCGCCTTCTTCGGCACGACGAACGGCTCGTTGGCGCCGCCGCGGATGGCCTCGAAGGGCAGCTTGTCGCCGGGCAGCGACGGCATCGGCATGAAGGTCATCTCGAAGTCCGAGGGGGTGGCCTTCAGCTGCTCGTTCTCCAGCCAGGCGCCACAGGGGATGAAGGCGGCCTTGTACTGGTTCCAGGCGGTCTGCGACTCGATGTGCGTCATGCCGTTGGTGCCGGGCAGCAGGTACTTGTTCTGCACGATCTGGTAGATCGCGTTGATCGCCTGCTTGGCGGCGTCGTCGTCCCAGACGGTCTCGTCCAGCTTGTCCAGCCGGTCCAGCCAGTCCAGGCCGCCGTGCTTGACGGCCAGGTCGACGATGGCGACGTTGATGTAGTACGGGTACTTGCCCTGGTGGGCGAAGGGCGAGATGCCGGCCTTCTTGATCTCGCCGCTGAGCGACATGAAGTCCGCCCAGGTCTTGGGCGCGGTCCAGCCGTGCTGCTTGAACAGCTTGTTCGAGTACCACAGGCCGAAGACCGTGTACACGTACTGCAGGGTGACGAACTTGCCGCCGATGGTGCCCAGTTCGATGGTGCCGGGCATGAGGGTGTCGCGCACCTTCTTGCTCGGGTCGTCGATGGAGGGCGCGTCCAGCAGCGGGGTGAGGTCGGTGAGCTGGTCGGCCTTCTGCAGCACGTCGAGCTTGATCTGGGCGTTGCCCGAGTCGTCGACGACGTCCGGCGGGGTGCCGGCGTTCAGGCGGGGCTGGAGCAGGCCGGTGATGTTCTGGGTGGCGTTGTGGGAGACCTTGGCCTTCGGGTACTCCTTGTTGTACAGCGCCTCGAACCGCTTGGCGTAGTCGTCGCCGAAGCCGCCCTTGAAGATCAGGACGTCCAGGGCGGCGCTGTCGTTGACGCCGAACGGGTTGTTTGCGCTCGTCGAGCCCTTGGTGGGCTTGGTGGAGTCGCCGCTGCTGTCGCCGCCGCTCGACGCGCAGGCGCTCAGCAGGCCGGTCGCCGGGATGGCCACCAGGCCGAGCGCCGCGGAGCGCTTGACCAGATCCCGGCGGTTGATTTCGGATCCCATGCTCAAGTCCTCGCCTTCATCAGGACTCATGCGGTGGTGCAGCGGAATCCGCCGACGACCGCGAACAGTTGAAGCGTGAGTGATGCTGTGCATCCAGTGAGGCGAGGAACGATATCGAACGACCAGCCGTGCCACCCGTGTCGTATCCCCCGCGCGTCCCCGCGCCCAGCGGGTTCCTTGGACGCGACAGGTATAGTCCACTTGGCTCGGACAGGGCAAGATCAAGCGGCGGTTTGGACGATAAGCTTTCCCGAGTTGAGACCTCTCCGAAACGTCCACCGGCAAAATTGCAGGTGAACAGGGTTGCGGACGCTCATCTGAGGGTTACGGCCAGGCAACACGCAGGCCGCGCCTCCCGGGCGGGAGACGCGGCCTATGTGTTCGAATACGATCCGAAGAACCGTTAGTTCCGATGGCCCAGCGGGATCACCCGGATCGCCCGCGGCGGGCCGGTCCTACTTGCGCAGCAGGGAGCGCAGCACGTACTGCATGATGCCGCCGTTGCGGTAGTAGTCGGCCTCTCCGGGGGTGTCGATGCGGACCACCGCGTCGAACTCCACCCCGGTGTCGGTGCTGACCTTGACGGTACGCGGGGTGGTGCCGTCGTTGAGCGCGGTGACGCCGGTGACCGAGAAGGTCTCCTCGCCGGTCAGGCCCAGGCTCTGCGCGGTGGCCCCCTCGGGGTACTGCAGCGGCAGCACGCCCATGCCGATCAGGTTGGAGCGGTGGATGCGCTCGTAGGACTCGGCGACGACCGCCTTGACGCCCAGCAGCGCGGTGCCCTTGGCTGCCCAGTCGCGGGAGGAGCCGGAGCCGTACTCCTTGCCGGCCAGCACCACCAGCGGGACGCCCTGCTCGATGTAGTGGCGCGAGGCGTCGTAGATGAAGGCGACCGGGCCGCCCTCCTGGGTGAAGTCGCGGGTGAAGCCGCCCTCGGTGCCCGGCGCGATCTGGTTGCGCAGCCGGATGTTGGCGAAGGTGCCGCGGATCATGACCTCGTGGTTGCCGCGGCGCGAGCCGTAGCTGTTGAAGTCGCGGCGCTGCACGCCGTGCTCGGTGAGGTACTGGCCGGCCGGGGTGTCGGCCTTGATCGCGCCGGCCGGGGAGATGTGGTCGGTGGTGACCGAGTCGCCCAGCTTGGCCAGCACCCGGGCGCCGGTGATGTCGGTGACCGGCTCGGGGTCGGTGCCCATGCCCTCGAAGTACGGGGGCTTGCGGACGTAGGTGGACTGCGCGTCCCACTCGAAGGTGTCGCCGGTCGGGATCGGCAGCGCCTGCCACTGCTCGTCGCCGGCGAAGACGTCCTGGTAGGAGTCGCGGAACATGTCCTGGCCGATCGCGGAGGCGACCACGTCGTTGACCTCGGACTCGGACGGCCAGATGTCGTCCAGGTACACCGGCTTGCCGTCGGCGTCGGTGCCCAGCGCGTCCTTGGTGATGTCCACCTTCATGGAGCCGGCGATGGCGTAGGCGACCACCAGCGGCGGGGAGGCCAGGTAGTTCATCTTGACGTCGGGGTTGATCCGGCCCTCGAAGTTGCGGTTGCCGGAGAGCACCGAGGTGACGGCGAGGTCGGCCTCGTTGACCGCCTTGGAGACCTCCTCCGGCAGCGGGCCGGAGTTGCCGATGCAGGTGGTGCAGCCGTAGCCGACCAGGTTGAAGCCGAGCTTGTCCAGGTACGGGGTCAGGCCGGCCCGGTCGAAGTAGTCGGTGACGACCTTGGAGCCGGGGGCCAGCGTGGTCTTGACCCAGGGCTTGCGGGTCAGGCCCTTCTCGACGGCCTTCTTGGCCACCAGGGCGGCGGCGACCATCACGTACGGGTTGGAGGTGTTGGTGCAGGAGGTGATCGCGGCGACGGTGACCGCGCCGTGGTCGATCTCGTAGGTGCTGCCGTCCTCGGCGGTGACCAGGGTCGGCTTGGTGGGCACGCCGTTGCTGGAGAGCGCCGGCGCGTCCGAGGCCGGGAAGGACTCCTTGCCGGCCTCCTGGTCGTCGCTGACGTAGTTGCGCACGTCGCGCGCGAACTGCTCGGCGGCGTTCGCCAGCACGATGCGGTCCTGCGGGCGCTTGGGGCCGGCGATGGACGGCACCACGGTGGACAGGTCAAGTTCGAGCTTCTCGGAGTAGTCCGGCTCGGCCTCCGGGTCCAGCCACAGGCCCTGCTCCTTGGCGTACGCCTCGACCAGCGCGACCTGCTGCTCGCTGCGGCCGGTCAGCCGCAGGTAGCTGAGCGTCTCGGCGTCGATCGGGAAGATCGCCGCGGTGGAGCCGAACTCCGGCGACATGTTGCCGATGGTGGCGCGGTTGGCGAGCGAGGTGGCCGCCACGCCGCCGCCGTAGAACTCCACGAACTTGCCGACCACGCCGTGCTTGCGCAGCATCTCGGTGATCGTCAGCACCAGGTCGGTGGCGGTGGTGCCGGTGGGCAGCTCGCCGGTCAGCTTGAAGCCGACCACGCGCGGGATCAGCATGGACACCGGCTGGCCGAGCATCGCGGCCTCGGCCTCGATGCCGCCGACGCCCCAGCCGAGCACGCCGAGGCCGTTGACCATGGTGGTGTGCGAGTCGGTGCCGACGAGGGTGTCGGGGTACGCCTGGCCGTTCCTGACCATGACGGTACGGGCCAGGTGCTCGATGTTCACCTGGTGCACGATGCCGGTGCCGGGCGGGACCACCTTGAACTCGTCGAAGGCGGTCTGGCCCCAGCGCAGGAACTGGTAGCGCTCCCTGTTGCGGCCGTACTCCAGCTCCACGTTCTGCGCGAAGGAGTCGGGGGTGCCGAAGCGGTCGGCGATCACCGAGTGGTCGATGACCAGCTCGGCCGGGGCCAGCGGGTTGATCTTCGCCGGGTCGCCGCCCAGCTCCTTGACGGCCTCGCGCATCGTCGCCAGGTCCACCACGCAGGGGACGCCGGTGAAGTCCTGCATGATCACGCGGGCCGGCGTGAACTGGATCTCCTGGCTCGGCTGGGCCTGCGAGTCCCAGCCGCCGATCGCCCTGATGTGGTCGGCGGTGATGTTCGCGCCGTCCTCGGTGCGCAGGAGGTTCTCCAGCAGGACCTTCAGGCTGTACGGCAGCCGGGCGGAGCCCTCCACCTTGTCCAGTCGGAAGATCTCGTACGAGTCGTCGCCCACCTGCAGGGTGCTGCGGGCGTCGAAGCTGTTCGCCGACACGACAGTCTCCTTCATGCGTGTTTCTCGCGCGTACCGCGATGCGGCCGGTCCGATGGACGGTACGCCTCTGCAGATATCTCGATGTCAAGATAACTCTACCGCAGTTCTATCACGCGGCGCGGTGGCCCCCTCCGGCGAGTGTCCGCGCGCGGCGGACCCGCTGTCGCCTTCCGGGTTGTCCACGTTGTCCACAACCTGCGGTCCCGTGGTCCCCGCGGTGCGGTCCGCGATGGTACGAAGGAGGCTGACGGAAAGTCACGGCGGGTGGCCCGTACGCGATGGGGCCCGGCGGTACGGAAGCGGACGGGGACGGGGGACGGCGGTGGCCACGGTGGGCGACGG
>JAJSZB010000213.1:0-11902 GCA_050613715.1 Streptomyces sp. IBSBF 3018 | reverse complement strand
GGTGAGCTGGACTTCGAGCAGTCGCTGCACGCGGGGGTGGCGCGGCTGGCGGGGAGCGCGGCGTGGTGGAGACGTCCGTGCCGTTCCGGGCGGGCGCGGACGGGTACACGACGTTCCGCATCCCCGCCGTGGTGCTGACCGGGCGCGGCACCCTCGTCGCGTTCGCCGAGGCGCGGGCGAGCGGCTCGGACACCGGCAGCATCGTGGTGGTCGCCAAGCGCTCGGAGGACGGCGGGCGCAGTTGGGGCCCGCTCGCCGTGGTGGCGGGCGACGGCGGCGACACCCACGGCAACCCGTGCCCCGTGGTGGACCCCCGCACCGGTGACATCATCCTGCTGACCTGCACCAACGCTGCCGACGCGACCGAGGCCGCGATCATGGCCGGGCAGGAGCCGCCCGCGGACGGCCGCCGCGTGTGGGTGCAGCGCGGCACCGGCGACGCACGCGTCTTCACCGCGCCGCGCGAGATCACCGCAGAGGCCAAGCACCCGGACTGGCGCTGGTACGCCACCGGCCCCGGCCACGCGATCGCCCTGACCGCCGGACGCCACCGGGGCCGGCTGGTCGTGCCCGCCAACCACTCCACGCCGCCGCCGGCCGGCTCCGCGGACACCGGGACCGAGCCCCGGTACTACGGCGGCCACTGCCTGCTCAGCGACGACGGCGGCGAGACCTGGCGGATCGGCTTCGTCGACGACACCCCGGACGGCGCGGTGAACGCCAATGAGTCCTGCGCCGCCCAACTCCCCGACGGCCTCGTCTACTTCAACGCCCGCAACCAGGGCGGCACGGCGCCGGGCGTGCGGGTCGACGCACGCAGCGCGGACGGCGGCCGCACGCTGCTGCACCCCTACGCGCCGCAGACCGGCCTCGTCGGCCCCGTCGTTCAGGGAAGCGTCCTCCAACTCCCCGGCGGGCCGCTGCTGTTCGCCGGGCCCAGCGACACCGGCGCCCGCGCGGCCATGGCGGTCCGCACGAGCCGCGACGGCGGACGCGACTGGACCACGGCGCTGGAGCTGTCCGCGGACCCCGCGGCGTACAGCGACCTGGTCGCGCTCTCCCCGACGACGGTCGGGCTGCTCTACGAGACCGGCACGTCCTCCCCGTACGAGACGCTGACCTTCGCCCGCATTTCCACCTCGGCGCTGAGCGGCTGAGCGGCTGAGCGGCTGAGCGCCCGGCCGCCCGGCCGCGGGCGTCCCGCGGCCTCCCGGTGGGCTTCTGCCGTATCCGTGCGGGCGGCGCATCCCTGCGGGCGGCGCGGCCGTTCGGGCGACGTCGCGCCGAGCCTGCGGGGCGCCGCCGGCCCCGCGGGTCACGGTGGAACCACGTCCGTACCCGTACCCGTACCCGTACCCGTGGCCGCAACCGCGTCCGCCTCCGCGGCCGTGCACCGCCGCTCGCGGGTCCGCCCGCCCCGCCGTCCGGAGGACCATGGCCGACCCGCACTGGCTGTTCGGCGACCAGCTCGGCCCGCACTTCCTCGCGCCCGGCCCGGACGGGGAGGGGCCCGGCCGCGACAGCCCGGTGGTGATGATCGAGGCCCGCTCGGTGCTGCGCCGCCGCCGCTTCCACCGCGCCAAGGCCCATCTGGTGCTGTCCGCGATGCGGCACCGCGCGGCCGAACTCGGCGACCGGGTGCGCTACGTCAAGGCCGAGACGTACCTCGAAGGACTGCGCGAGGCCGTGCCGAAGGGCACGGTCACCGTCCACCACCCGACCTCCCGCGCGGCCCTCGCGCTGGTCGGACGGCTCGGCGACCGGGTCCGCCTGCTGCCCGCCCGCGGGTTCCTGGTGCCGCAGGACGACTTCGCCCGGTGGGCCGGCGACGGCTCCGGCCGGTTGCGGCAGGAGGACTTCTACCGCTGGGTCCGGCGCACCCGCGGGCTGCTGATGGACGGCGCCGAACCGGCCGGCGGGCGCTGGAACCTCGACCACGACAACCGCGAACCCCCGCCGCGCGGCGCCCGCGCCCTCGGCGCGCCCGCGCCGTACCGCCCGCGCGAGGACGCCGTGGACGCCGGCGTCAGGGAGGACCTCGACCGGTGGGAACGCTCGGGGGAGGTCGCCTTCGTCGGCCGCGACGGCCCCCGCGGGTTCCCCGCCACCCGCCGCGAGGCCCTGTCCGCGCTGCGCCGCTTCGTCGACGCCAGGCTGGCCGGGTTCGGCCCGCACGAGGACGCGATGCTCGCCGCCGACCCGGTGATGTCGCACAGCCTGCTCTCGTCCTCCCTCAACCTCGGCCTGCTCGACCCCGCCGAGTGCGTGGAGCGCGCCGAGGCCGCCTGGCGCGGCGGCACGGCTCCGCTGAACAGCGTCGAGGGCTTCGTCCGCCAGATCGCCGGCTGGCGCGAGTACGTATGGCACCTGTACTGGCACTTCGGCGAGGAGTACCGACAGCGCAACGCGCTGCGCCACCGCGCCCCGCTGCCCGACTGGTTCACCGACCTCGACGCCGACGCGGTCACCGCGCGCTGCCTGTCCACCGTGCTGGCCCAGGTGCGCGACACCGGCTGGACCCACCACATCCCCCGGCTGATGGTCCTCGGCAGCCACGCCCTCCAGCAGGGCTGGCATCCGGCGGCCGTCACCGACTGGTTCCACCGGAGCTTCGTCGACGGCTACGACTGGGTGATGCTGCCCAACGTCGTGGGCATGTCCCAGTACGCGGACGGCGGCCGGATGACCACCAAGCCGTACACCTCCGGCGGTTCGTACATCAACACGATGAGCGACCTGTGCGGCGACTGCGCCTTCCGGCCGACCGAGCGCAGCGGCGAGCACGCCTGCCCCTACACCCGCGGCTACTGGGCACTGCTGCACCGCCACCGTGACAGCTTCGCCGCCAACCCCCGCATGGTCAGGGCGGTTTCGGGCCTGGACCGGCTGGCCGACCTGGACGCGCTGCTGCGCGAGCAGCACGAGCGCGGGGACCGCCCGCCGTGACGGCCGGCCGGTCGCCGCGCCCGAACCGCCCGCGGGCCTACCGGGGTTCGAGCTTCCAGATCTGCGGGGAGAGCTTGTTGCAGGTCCACTGCTCGACGTTGGCGCCCGCCGCGGTGGAGCCGCCGGACACGTCCAGGCACAGGCCGCTGCCGGTGTTGCGCCATGTCCAGTAGCCGTCGCCCTGGTTGAGCGCGGTCCAGCGCTGCGCGGCCGCGCCGGTGCAGGGCTCCTGGTCGACGTTGGCGCCGGGCGCGGTGCTCGCGCCGGCCACGGTCACGCACAGGCCGGAGTTCTGGCCCCTGAGGGTGAAGTCGCCGGAAGCGGCCTTGGTGAACAGGAAGTTCTGCGGGCCCAGGCCGTTGCACGTCCACTGCTGAATGTTGCCGCCGGAGGCGCGCGAGTCCGCCGACACGTCGAGGCAGTCGCCGCTGATGACGCTGATCAGCCGGTACGTTCCGCCCGACGCCAGGCCCGCGCCGGTGGAGGCTTGCGTTCCCTGCGAGGAGCCGGTGGCGTAGAACGGCTCGCACACCGACCCGACGTAGTCGGTGGCGATCTCCAGCAGCCGGGTGCCGTCGGTCGAGGGCAGCAGCGGGGAGCTGTAGTTGGGGCAGTAGCTGCCGTCCGGGGCGGGCACCGCGACCGGCGCGTCGATCGGGAACCAACGGCCCGTGCCGTTCTCGGTGTTGACCAGGACGGTACGGCCGCTGGTGGTGGCGATGGCGCCGCTCGCCTCGCGGAACTGCTGGCCGACCAGGACCAGCCGCCCGGCGGCGGTGCCGTTGGCCAGCCAGGCCACGGTCGGCGCGTGGGTGAAGAACTGCCCGGTGGCGGTGGTGATCAGCGGCCCGATGTCGGTGGGCGATCCCCAGTTCGCGCCGTCGGCCGAGGTGCGGTAGTGCGCGGCGCAGTCGTGGATGTCGCCGGTGCCGCACACCTCGTAGGTCATGTAGGAGCTGCCGTCGGGGCGTTGGACCACGGTGGCCATGCCGGGGCGCAGCGAGGCGTTCGACGGCGCGACGGTGGGGTACACCGGTCCCCAGGTGCGGCCGTCGGAGGAGAACCGCTCCTCCAGCGACTGGCTGTGCGCGCCGGGGTTCGTCTCGTCGGAGTAGTGGCAGACGAGGTCGCCCTCGGAGTCGACGGCGAACTCCGGCTCCCACAGGCCGCCGGTGTTCTGCGCGGTCTGGCAGGGCGGCAGTTGGGACCAGGTCACGCCGTGGTCCTGGCTCTGCCACACGTCGATGGACATCCTGCGGTTCGCCGGGGTCTGCCCGACCGACGCGCCCCACAGCAGCGTGCCCGCGGGCATCGCGCCGATCTGGCGCGGGAGTTCGAAGAGCGTGGAGCAGCACAGGCCGTTCACGGTTGCCGGGTCGTGGACGCCGCCGATCTCGCTGAACGTGGCGCCGTCGTCGGTGCTGCGGTAGATGCGGCCGACGCCGCCGGCCGCGTCGAAGTCCACCACGGAGGCGATGACCTGGCCGTCGGCGGAGCCGGAGTGCGCGAGCCTGATCACCCGTGGGTACAGCCCGGTGCCGCTCCGCAGGGCGGTCCCGGTGGCGTCCGGGTGGACCGCGGCGGCGTGGGCAGCGGCGGCCGACGCGGCGGACGCGGTCCCGGCGGCCTGGGCGTGCGGTGCGGGCGCGGCGGACGCGGTTCCGGCGGTCGCCGCGGCGGCGACGCCGAGCACCGCCATGAGCAGGGCGGAGAGGACCAGCGCGAGCCGTTTCCGCGGCGGCGCGGGCGGTCTCCGCCGGCGCGGCGGGTCGGGCGGTGTCGGCAGGGTCCACGGTGTCCCGGTACGCATACGACGTGCCTCCTGCGGTGGTTGCGCGGCGGAGTACGGACGTGGCGCGTGCGTGGGCGGCACCCGGACCGGAGGCGCGGCGGACCCGGCCGGAGCGTATTGCAACGATGCAAGAGAGCGCCGAGAGGCATGAGAGCACAGAGGTGCTTGGCATGTCCATACCTCTCGGCGGACGGGTGGGACTTCTGAGGCAGGCGCGCTCGGCCCGTCTCGCGCTACAGACGCGCGTACGCGCCGGCTACGGGCTGACCGCGGCGGGCCAGTTCCTGGAGCAGCGCGTAGCCCGAGCCGACGACCGCGCTGGTGCGGTCGTGCCGGGTGGCGAACGCGGTCACCGCCGTGCGGGTCGGCGGATGGAAGCCGAGGAAGCACTGCTGGCCGAAGGTGGCGCCGGCGTGGAAAAGCAGCGGTCCGCCGGCCGCCGGGTGGCGGTACCAGGTCAGCGTGTGCGTCTCCCGGCGGTGCCCCAGTCCGCGCCTGAGCTGGGGGACTTGGACGTCACCGAGCGCCTGGGCCAGGGTCGGCGGAAGGGCCTGCGCGTGGACCCCTGCGGAGATCCCCGGCTGGACCTCCGGGCGGACCCCTGCGTGGTCCGACGCGTGGTCCGCCGCGTGCGTCGCGGTGCGGGCCGGGGCGTGCGGTCCGCCGGCCGCCCGCAGATGCGCCTCGGCGTAACCGAGCAGGTCGCCCGGGGCGGAGACCAGCCCGCCGGCCGGCGCGAACGCGGCCATCCTCGTGGCCGGCAGCGCGGTCCTGCCGTCCGCCCGGTAGCCGGTCGCGGCCACGAACGCCGGAGGCGACGCCGGCTCCGGGCCGGCACCGGAACGCCTGCCGTCATCGGCGCCGAGCGCGGTCGCCCGGAGGCCCAGGGGCCGCAGCACCCGCCCGGCGAGCAGATCGGGGAACGCGGCCGCCGCCGCGCGCTCCAGCACCGGGCCCAGCAGCGCCAGGCCCAGGTTGGAGTAGTGCCAGCGGGTGCCGGGGGAGTGCCGCAGGCGGGTACGGGCGAGGGCCGCGAACAGCCGCTCGCGGTCGTAGCCGGCATAACCGTTGGCGTAGGGGTGCAGCAGCGCGCCCGCGACCATGTCCCGTGGCACCCTCGGCAGGCCGGCGGTGTGGGTGGCCAGATGGCGCAGTGTGATCCGGCCCGCGTCGCCGCGCGGCAGCGCCGATCCCGGCAGGTACGCGGCCAGCGGGTCGTCCAGCGCGAGCCGCCCGGCCCGTGCGAGGTCGGCCAGCAGCAGCACGGTGAACGTCTTGCTCAACGAGCCCAGCGCGAAGCCGAGTCGCTCGCGGGCCGGCGCCGCCCGGGCGGGGGCGGAAGCATCGGCCGCTGCGCCGGTGCCGCCGGTTCCACCGGTCGCGTACGTCCGGCGGCCGTCGACGGACACGGCCACCACCACGTCGGGCGCCCGCACCCGGGCCACGGCGCGGTCCAGCAGCGTGAGCAACTCCGCGGCGTCCGCGTCCCGTTGCCCGGACGCGGGCGGCACGGGCGGCGTGGGCGGCGTGGGCCGCGCGGGCGACGACGCGGGGGTCACGCCGCGACGTCCGAGGACAGCGCGCGCGAGGTCGCCATCGCGGAGGCGAACGCGGCCACCAGCGTGGGGTGGTGCACCTGGTCGAAGACCTCGTCCGGGTCGCCTTCCGGCATCGCGCCCTGCACCGGCATCGCGCCGTCCGGCGCCTGCGCGGCGGCGTACCGCTCCCACATCCCGGCGTCCAGCACCGGAGCGGGCAGGCACGCGTCCACCACCAGCAGCTCGCCGAGCAGGTCCCAGTGCTCCAACTCCGCCCAGTCCGCGGTCCACGCGGGCAGGTAGAGCGCCAGATAGTCGGCGATCTCCCGCGGCACGCGGTCGGGCGCGGCGCCCCAGTCGGTGAGATGGAAGACGGTGTGCGTGATGTCGTACGCGATGTGCAGCTGTACCGTCCACGGCTCGGGCATCCGGCCCAGCCAGGTCGCCGCGAGCGCCTGGTCGAGGTCGCCGCTGGGGGCGAGGCCGATCTTGCGCTCGGCGTTCAGCAGGCCGAGCCGCCGGTTCGGCACCATCTCCAGCGCCCGCCAGCTCGCCGTGCTCCGCGCCAGGTCGATCGCGCTCTCCAACCCCGGGTGGCGGTGGCCGAGTTCGTGCAGGCTGGCGTAGATCTCCAGCGGCACGGGCGACAGCGGCTCCTGGCGCTGGAGCTCGGCCAGCAGGTTGCCGCCGTCCAGCAGGTCGCGCCACGCGTGGTCCAGCAGCCGCACCGAGCTGTCGTGCTGCCGCGAGCCGGCCACCCCCTCCCGCGCCAGCACCCGCATGTTGATCGCCAACTCGCCCACGGGCTTGAGCCGTTCGACGATGCCGCGACCGGACGCGAGATCCTCGTCGAGGAGCCGGAACCGTTCGCGGTTGGCGTCCAGCCAGGCCAGCGCCCGGTCGCCGACGCGGTGCAGGAGCGCGGGGGATGCGGCGGTCACGGTGTCGCCTCGCCTTCTGGATCGGGGTGGGCGCGGCCCGGCGCCGAGCGGGCGCCGTCCGCCGCGGGGGAGCAGGTGCGGGCGCCGGCGGCATGGGCGGCGCGGGTGGTGCGAGCGGCGCGGGTGGCGGGGTCACCGCCCGGCGGGCGGGCGCGCGCCAGCGTGGCGGCGAACGCCGCCACGAGCGTGGAGTGGTAGCAGGCGTGGAACTCCCCGCTGGAGCTGGAGCTGGAGCTGGAGCTGGAGCTGGAGCCGGAGCCGGAGCCGGACCTGGAGCCGGGGTCGGCCCCGGCGTCGCCGGAGTCCGCGTCCGCGGACTCCGGACCGGCGGACTCCGCCTCGCCGGACTCGGGCAGCGCGCCGCCCCCGGTGCGCGCCGCGGCCAGCAGCCGCCACGCCGCCGGGTCGTAGGGCGCGCCCGGCAGACACGCGGAGACCGCCAGGAACTCGCCGACCAGGTCCCACAGCCGTTCCTCGGCCCGTGACCCGGTCCAGGCGGGCAGCCACAGCCGCAGGTAGTCCGCGAGCGGCTCCGGCAGCCGGTCCGGACGGCGGCCCCAGTCGGCGGTGTGGAAGACGTCGTGCGTGAGGCCGTACGCCGACTTGAGGTCCAGCGCCCACGGTTCCGGCGTCATCCCGAGGCCGGTTCGCGCCAGCACGGCCTGGAACTCGTCGTGCGGCGGTAGCCCGATCCGCCGCTCGGCGTTGAGCACGCCGAGGGTGCGGGTGTGGTCCTCGCGGGCCACCCGCCAGCGGCGCAGCGAGGTGGTCGCCCCGATCAGCTCCTCGGCCCCCGGGTTGCGCAGACCGGCCTGCGCGAACACGCCGTACAGCTCCACCGGGTAGGTGGCCAGCGGCTCCCCGCGGACGAGTTCGGCGAACAGCTCGCCGCCGCGGGCCTCCTTCCACGCGAAGGCCAGGAGCCCGGCCGCGGCGTCGCGCACCTCCGGCAGCGGGTGCAGCGCCTGGATCACCTGCGCCAACTCCGCCAGCTCGCCCAGGGGTTTGAGCGTCATGTTGGGGTCGGCGTCGGTGGCGACATCGGCCGGCAGCCGGAAGGAGTCCAGCTCCGCGGTGAGCCAGCGCACCGCCCCCGTGGCGATGTCGTCCAGCAACCCGGCGTCGGGGTGCGCGGATTCGCCCCCCGGCGGCCGTGATCGGGCGGTGCGGCGGGGGAGCCGGGCCCGGGTCCCGGGCCGCTCGCCGCTCACCGGGCGTCGCCGCGCAGGCGCCGCGCGGCTGCCGCGTGCAGCGCCACCCGCGGGTCGGCGCCGCTCATCCTGCGGACGTAGACCAGGCCCGCGTCCAGCCCGAGGGTGGCCGGGACGTCCTGCACCCGGGACAGCCAGCGGCCGATTCCCGCGGCCTGCAGCCAGTCGCGCCGGCGGACGGCCCGCACGAATCCCCTGGCCAGGTCCTCGGTGCGGGCCGCGAGCCCGGCGGCGAGCGCCGGGGCGAGCCCGGGCAGCGCGAGCGCGGCGAGCTGCGAGGCGCGGTGGGAGAGCTTCGGCCACGGGTCGGTGTGCAGCCAGGCGTCCCCGGCCAGGGGCTCGTCGGGCCACGGCCCGCCGGCCGGCGGCAGGTATGCCCGGGACGCCTCGACCAGGCCCCGGTACGTCCACAGCGAGACGTCCGAGGCGTCGGCCCCCGGCGGATAGGCGGCCAGCGCCCGCAGCACGACCTGGCTGTCCGGCCCGCCCGAGCCGCCCGGCCCGCCCGCGCCCGCGGGTCCTGCCGCGATCGCCGTTCCGCCGGGCGTGTCGCGTGGCGCGCCGGGGCCCAGCGCGTACGGCGCCAGGACGTCGGCGCCCAGTACCCGTACGGCGGCCAGGGCCACCGCGTCGTCCTGGGCGAGAAGGGCCGACAGCGCATAGGAGTCGCCCCCGCCGTCGAGGGCGAGGGCGACTCCGTTCGCGACATCGGCCACCACAGTGCTCAGTGCGGAGTTGTCCCGCGCCTGTGCGGCCAACGTGTCCTCCCGGCCGTCAGCGGGCGTCCGTCTTCGGCGCGCGCGGGGTGGGGGGAGAGATGAGCAGCAGTGCCGCGAGAAGCAGACCGCCGCCGCATTCGCGGGTGTCGCGGTAGATGCCTTCCGGTTCTGCGGAATCCAGCAGTCCTTCGACCTCAGCGGCAAGGGCTGCCGTCTCGACCGGGGCTGTCAGCTCCGTAGCCATGGGACCATCTCCTTCGTCTCGGAAGTGCTTTCAGCATTACATCAGCGACAAATGCCCGCAAATCGGACATGCGGACGACGGCTGAACACGCCCCCGGACCCGCCGTCCGGGGCTCGGTACGGCCGGTTCAGTGCGGCGGCGCCCCCACGATCAGCCGCAGCGCCTCCCTGAGGGTCCGCGCCGCGTCCGCGTCCAGTGCGGCCAGCAGCTCCGCCTCCGCCGCGTCGCTCGCACGCACCGCCTCCCGTACGGCGCGGGTGCCGGCCTCGGTCAGCGCCACGACGTTGCGCCGCCGGTCCTGGGCGTGCGGGCGGCGCGCCACCAGGCCCTTTCCCTCCAGGGCGTCGAGGACCGCGACCATCGTCGTGCGGTCGACGCCGAGCCGGAGCGCGGCCTGCTGCTGGGAGGGGGGCTCGCCCTCGGCGACGGTCAGCAGGACGCCCAGCTCCCGCGAGGTGACGCCCACCGGCTCCAGTGCCGCGTCGCTCAGTTCCACCATGCGCGCCTGCGCGTGCTTCAGCAGATACCCCAGGCGGGTGGAGGCCGCGGGGAACTCGTCGTCGTAAGCCATGGGCTATTGTAAAAGCAACCTGATCGTCAGTGCTGCTGACGATCAGCTCCACGGCGCAATGTGCGCCGTGTGCGACCACCCCCGTCTTGGAAAGGCCGGACATGATCCTCGTCACCGGAGGCCTCGGCTTCATCGGTTCCCACACCGTGCGCGCGCTGCTCGACCAGGGCGAGGAGTGCGTCCTGGTGCAACGCCGCACCACGGACCTGCCACCCGTGCTCGCCGGCGCGCACGTCACCGTCGAGCGGGCCGACATCGGCGACCGCGAAGCGCTGCTCGACGTCGGCCGCCGTCACGCCATCACCGGCATCGTGCACCTGGCCGGTCCCGGGCCCGGCCGCATCGCGCCCGAGGCCGCCGTCCAGGCCGCCCGCGCCACCCTCGCCGGACTGCTGAACGTGATGGAGGCCGCGCAGGAGTGGGGCGTGCGCAGGCTCGGCGTCGCCAGCACGATCGGCGTGTACTTCGGCGCCCGGGCGGCGGCGGACGGGGAGGGTGACCTGCCGCTGCGCGAGGACACTCCGCTGTCGCTGTCGGTGCCCGCGGCCATCCCGTCCTTCAAGAAGATCGCCGAGCTGCTCGGCGGCCATCTCGCCGACGTGACCGGCCTCGACGTCGTCGACTACCGCATCTCCGGCACCTGGGGGCCGGGCGGGCACGAGGACCCGTTCTTCGCCGCGCCCGCCCTCGTCCACGCCGCTGCCCGCGGCGTCGCGCCCGACCTGTCCACCCTCATGGCGCCCGCCTACGCCGACGACGCGCTGGACCTGAACTACGTGAAGGACACCGGGCGCGCCATCGCCCTCCTCCAGCTCGCGGACAAGCTCAACCACCGTACGTACAACGTCGGTTCGGGCCACGCCACGTCCAACGCCGACGTGGCCGCCGCGATCAGGAGGACGGTGCCCGACGCGCGGGTGGAACTCCCCACCGGCAGCCGCGGCCCGCACCTGGTCCTCGACATCGACCGCCTCCGTGAGGACACCGGCTACCGGCCCGAGTACGACACCGAGCGGGCCGCCGCCGACTACATCGCATGGCTGCGCGCGGGCCACGACCGCTGAGCCACCGGCCGGTCAGGGCGAGGGGACGGCGGAGACCGTGTACCCCTCGGCGTCCATCTGGTCGAACCGCCGCTCGGCGAGGGCGAAGGCACCCGCGCGCACGCCCAACGGCCGCTGGAACGGCCGGTCGAGCTGGGCGGCGAGGCAGATCGCGAACGCGACCGCCGCGCCGACGCAGCACAGCGCGGCGAGTTGACGGCCCGTCATCGACACGCCGAGCAGCGCGGGGTAGGCGATCAGCAGTGCGCCGCCCACCAGCATCGCGTACCAGGTGACCCCGGGCATCCGCTCCACGGCCTGGGCCGCCCGGTCGGTCCTGGTCTGGTAGACGGCCGCCAGCGAGTCCTGCGCGGAGGAGCGGGCCGCCTCCCGCGCGGGGTCCGTCGCCGCCGACGCGCCGATCGCGGCACGGATACGGTCCAGGTCCTGCCATGCGCGCGGGCTGGTCCTGCCGTGCCCGAGGTCCGGGAACTCGACTGTGCGCACCGTCGCGGTGTAGTGCCGCAGCAGCTCCCGCACCTTCGCGCGGTCGTCGGCGGCCAGGCCGCCCGCCGCCCAGTAGGCGTCGGCGAGCGCCCGCGACTCGTCGTACGTACGGGACCGGGCGCCGCTCAGCGCCGACCAGCCGCCCGCCACCTGGAACCCGGTGAGGAGGATGAACGAGCTGAGCAGCACCGCCCCGATCAGGGACTGCGCCTGGCCGGTGAACTCCCCGGCCGGCGCCCGCCGCCCGGCGCCGAGGAACCTCCCGGCCAGGTAGGCGAAGGCGGCACCGCCGAGGACGGACAGCAGCGACACGACGTACAGGAACATGGCACTCCCTGGTCGGTGGCGGTACGCGGCGTCGCGGCCCGCGGAGGGGGTCGGGTCTGGGAT
>JAJSZB010000212.1:0-11904 GCA_050613715.1 Streptomyces sp. IBSBF 3018 | reverse complement strand
CCACCGCCGCGACCCCGCCCACCGCGTCCGTCACACCGGCCGCGCCCGTCGTCCCCGGCGCGCCCGCCGCGTACACCGCGGGCCGCTCCGCCGCGCCCGAGCCGGCCGGCCAGGCGCCCCCGCCGCCGACCTCGCGGCCGCCGTTCCACCCGGTGACGATCCGCACCGCGCGCGACGCGCTGACCGCGGCCGCGCAGTATCTGAAGTGGCTCGGCTTCGCCGAGGTGCGGCTGGCCGGCGACCGCACCGCCAACGGCATCGACCTGCGCGGGGACGGCCTGGTCGCGCAGGTGGACCCGGCCACGCTGCCGACGCCGCTGCGCGAGGTGGAGTGCCTCTGGCTGAACTGCGCGCACGAGGACGCGGTCGGCGCGTTCTTCTCGCTGGCCGGCTACGCGCACGACGCCCGGCTGCGCGCCGACCAGTTGGGCGTGCCGCTGTTCGTGATGGACCTCACCGGCACCCCGCAGCCGGTCAACGACGCCGCCGACGAGCTGATCAGGCGCGGCCCGGCCTGACCCGCCCGGCTCGCCCCGAGCCGTGTCCGCGAGCCCGCGCCCGCTCCCCGCGGCGGGCCCACGTACGCCCACGCGCCCGCCCAGCCACGCGCCCAGGCACGCCCCGACGCCGCCACCCCGCGCCGGGCGCCTCCGCCGTGCCCGGCCAGGGCGACCGCTCCCCGCACCCTTGACTCCCACCCCGCCCCCGCTTACGTTCATTCCACAACGCAGAAGCATATTTCCGCATTACGGAACACGAACCCAGCCGGGAGTCCTCATGCCCCGTATGACCGCCGCCCGCGCGGCCGTGGAGATCCTCCAACTGGAAGGCGTGGACGCCGCGTTCGGCGTGCCCGGCGCCGCGATCAACCCCTTCTACGCCGCGCTGGAAGCGGCCGGCGGCATCCGGCACACGCTCGCCCGGCACGTCGAGGGCGCCTCGCACATGGCCGAGGGCTACACCCGCGCCCGGGCCGGCAACATCGGCGTGTGCATCGGCACGTCGGGCCCGGCCGGCACCGACATGATCACCGGCCTGTACTCCGCGTCGGGCGACTCGGTGCCGATCCTGTGCATCACCGGTCAGGCGCCGACCGCGGTGCTGCACAAGGAGGACTTCCAGGCGGTGGACATCGCGGCGATCGCCGCGCCGGTCTGCAAGAAGGCGACCACCGTGCGGGAGGCCGCGCAGGTGCCGGGCGTCTTCCAGCAGGCGTTCCACCTGATGCGCTCGGGACGCCCCGGGCCGGTGCTGATCGACCTGCCGGTCGACGTGCAGCAGACCGAGATCGACTTCGACCCGGGGACGTACCGCCCACTGCCGGTCTACCGGCCGGCCGCCTCACGCGCGCAGGTCGAGAAGGCGATGTCGTACCTGCTGGCGTCGCGGCGGCCGCTGATCGTGGCCGGCGGCGGGGTCATCGGCGCCGACGCGTGCGACCTGCTGGTGGAGTTCGCCGAGATCACCGGCACCCCGGTGGTGCCGACGCTGATGGGCTGGGGCGCGATCCCCGACGACCACGAGCTGAACGCCGGCATGGTCGGCCTGCAGACCTCGCACCGCTACGGCAACGCGACCTTCCTCGCCTCGGACTGCGTGCTCGGCATCGGCAACCGCTGGGCCAACCGGCACACCGGCTACAAGCTGGACGTCTACCGGGCCGGCCGCACCTTCGTGCACGTGGACGTCGAGCCCACCCAGCTCGGCCGGATCTTCCCGCCGGACTACGGGATCGCCTCGGACGCCCGCGCCGCCCTCGCGCTCTTCGTGGAGGTCGCCAAGGAGCTGAAGGCGGCCGGCGGCCTGCCCGACCGCTCCGAGTGGATCGCCTCGCACCTGGAGCGCAAGGGCTCGCTGCAACGGCGTACGCACTTCGACGACATCCCGATGAAGCCGCAGCGGGTGTACGAGGAGATGAACCGCGCCTTCGGCCGCGACACCCGCTACGTCACCACCATCGGCCTGTCCCAGATCGCCGGCGCCCAGCTGCTGCACGTGCACCGGCCGCGGCACTGGATCAACTGCGGGCAGGCCGGGCCGCTCGGCTGGACGATCCCGGCCGCGCTCGGCGTGGCCACCGCCGACCCCGGCGCCGAGGTGGTGGCGCTGTCCGGGGACTACGACTTCCAGTTCATGATCGAGGAGCTGGCGGTCGGCGCGCAGCACCGCATCCCGTACGTGCACGTGGTGGTCAACAACAGCTATCTGGGGCTGATCCGGCAGGCGCAGACCGGTCTCGGCATCGACTTCCAGGTCAACCTGGAGTTCGAGAACGTCAACTCGCCCGAGCTGGGCGGCTACGGCGTGGACCACGTGAAGGTGGCCGAGGGGCTGGGCTGCAAGGCGATCCGGGTCACCGACCCGGCCGAGCTGGGCGCGGCCTTCGCGCGGGCCCGCGAACTGGCCGCCGAGCACCGGGTGCCGGTGGTGGTGGAGGCGATCCTGGAGCGGATCACCGACATCACCATGTCGACCACGGCCGACATCTCCGACGTCACCGAGTACGAGGAGCCGGCCACCGAGCCCGGTCACGCCCCGACCGCGGTCATCCCGCTGCGCTGAAGCCCTCCCGCAGCTCCACCTTGCGGACCTTGCCGCTGACCGTCATCGGGAAGGCGTCGAGGATGCGCAGGTGGCGCGGGACCTTGTAGTGGGCGATCCGGCCGTCGCAGAAGTCGGCGATCTCGGCCAGCGTGGGCGGGTCGTCGGGGTCGCGCGGGATCACGCAGGCCAGCACCTCCTCGCCGTAGCGCTCGTCGGGCACCCCGACCACCTGCACGTCGGAGACCTTGGGATGGGTGTAGAGGAACTCCTCGACCTCGCGCGGGTAGACGTTCTCGCCGCCGCGGATCACCACGTCCTTGATCCGGCCGACCACCGCGAGGTACCCGTCGTCGTGCATCACCGCGAGGTCGCCGGTGTGCATCCAGCGGGCCGCGTCGACCGCCTCGGCTGTGCGCTCGGGCTCGTTCCAGTAACCCAGCATCACCGAGTACCCGCGGGTGCACAGCTCACCCGGGGTACCGCGCTCCACGGTGACGCCGCTGGTAGGGTCCACCACCTTCACCTCGATGTGCGGCAGGGCCCGGCCGACGGTCCCGGTGCGGTGCTCCAGGTCGTCGTCGCGGCGGGTCTGGGTGGACACCGGCGAGGTCTCGGTCATGCCGTAGCAGATGGACACCTCGGCCATGTGCATCTCGGCCATCACCCGTTTCATCACCTCGACCGGGCACGGCGAGCCGGCCATGATGCCGGTGCGCAGGCTGGTCAGGTCGTAGGAGGCGAAGTCCGGCAGGCCCAGCTCGGCGATGAACATCGTCGGCACCCCGTACAGCGAGGTGCAGCGCTCCTGCTGGACCGCGCGCAGTGTCGCCGCCGGGTCGAAGGACGGCGCGGGGATCACGATGCAGGCGCCGTGCGAGGTGATGCCGAGGTTGCCCATCACCATGCCGAAGCAGTGGTAGAAGGGCACCGGCAGGCACACCCGGTCCTGCTCGGTGTAGCCGATGGTGCCGCCCACGAAGTAGCCGTTGTTGAGGATGTTGTGGTGCGAGAGGGTGGCTCCCTTGGGGAAGCCGGTGGTGCCCGAGGTGTACTGGATGTTGACCGGCTCGTCGCAGCTGAGCCGCGCCTCGGCGGCGGCCAGGAAGCCGGGGTCCAGGTCGGCGCCGGCCGTGGTCAGTTCGTCCCAGGCCGGCTCGCCTATGTGGATCACCTCGCGCAACTCCGGGCAGGCGTCGCGCACTTGGGCGGCCATCGCGCGGTAGTCGCTGCCGCGGTGCTCGGTGGAGGCGATCAGCACGGCGACCGCCGACTGCCGCAGCACGTACTCCAACTCGTGTACGCGGTAGGCGGGGTTGATGTTCACCATGATCGCGCCGAGCCGGGCGGTGGCGTACTGGACGAACACCCACTCGGGGCAGTTGACCGCCCATATGCCGACCCGGTCGCCCTTGGCGACGCCGTGGGCGGCCAGGCCCCGGGCCACGTCGTCGACGGCCCGGCCGAACTCCGCGTAGGTCCAGCGCCGTCCGCTGGGCACGTCGACCAGGGCGTCGCGGTCGGGGTGGGCGGCCACCGCCCGGTCGAGGTTGCGGCCTATGGTGTCGCCGAGCAGCGGGTCGCCGCCGGCGCCGTGCGCGTACGAGGGTCGGCTCACCTGTAGTCCTCCTCGTGGTACTCCCTGCTGCCGTCGTGCATCGTCGCCTCGCGCAGTTCGATCCGGCGGATCTTGCCGGAGACCGTCTTGGGCAGGTCGGCGAACTCCAGCCGTCTGATGCGCTTGTAGGGGGCGAGCACCGCGCGCGAGTGCGCGAAGATCGCCTTCGCGGTCTGCCCGTCGGCCGGCCAGCCGCCGGCGAGCACCACGTACGCCTTGGGCACCGACAGCCGCAGGTCGTCGGGCGCGGGCACCACCGCCGCCTCGGCGACCGCCTCGTGCTCCAGCAGCGCGCTCTCCAGCTCGAACGGGGAGATCTTGTAGTCCGAGGACTTGAAGACGTCGTCGCTGCGGCCGACGTAGGTGATCCAGCCGTCGGCGTCGCGGCGGCCGATGTCGCCGGTGTGGTAGTAGCCGCCGGCCATCGCCTCCGCGGTGCGCTCGGGGTCGCCCGCGTAACCGGTCATCAGGCCGACCGGGCGCTCGGTGAGGTCGAGGCAGATCTCGCCCTCGTCGGCCGGGCGGCCGGTGGCCGGATCGACCAGCACCACCTCGTAACCGGGTGTGGGGCGGCCCATGGAGCCGGGTCTGACCTGCTGGCCGGGGGTGTTGGCGACCTGGACGGCGGTCTCGGTCTGGCCGAAGCCGTCCCTGATCCGCACCCCCCAGGCGCGTTCGACGTGCTCGATGACCTCGGGGTTGAGCGGCTCGCCCGCCGCGACCGCCTCGCGCGGCGGGGTGCGCAGGCCGCTGAGGTCGGCCTGGATCAGCATCCGCCAGACCGTCGGCGGCGCGCAGAAGCTGGTGACGCCCGCGCGGTCCATCGCGGCCATCAGCCGCCCGGCGTCGAAGCGGGTGTAGTTGTGCACGAAGACCGTCGCCTCGGCGTTCCACGGCGCGAACAGGCTGGACCAGGCGTGCTTGGCCCAGCCGGGCGAGGAGATGTTGAGGTGCACGTCGCCGGGGCGCAGCCCGATCCAGTACATGGTGGCGAGGTGGCCCACCGGGTACGACAGGTGGGTGTGCTCGACGAGTTTGGGCCGGGCGGTGGTGCCGGAGGTGAAGTACAGCATCAGAGGATCACTCGAACGAGTGCTGCCGTCGGCGGCGAAGTCGGCGGGCCCGGCGTACGCGTCCTCGTAGCGCAGCCAGCCGTCCGCGGCCTCCGCCGCCACGCCGGCGCCGCTCTCCGCGGCGGATTCCGCGCCGACCGCGATGCGCGTGTAGTCGCCGGGGACCTCGGCGAACTTCGCGGTGTCGGCGGCGCGGACCACCGCGTGCCGGGCTCGGCCGCGGTCGATGCGGTCGCGCAGGTCGGCGGGCCCGAGCAGCGGCGTGGCGGGGATGACCACCGCGCGCAGCTTCATCGCGGCCAGCGCGGTCTCCCACTGCTCGGCCTGGTTGCCGAGCATCACCAGCACCCGGTCACCGGCCCGCACGCCCCGGGCGCGCAGCCAGTTGGCGACGCGGGAGCTGCGCTCGGCCATCTCCCGGAAGGAGATCCGCGTCTCGCCGCCGTCCTCCTCGGTGATCCACAGTGCCGGGCGCGGGCCGGTCACCGGGTCGGCGGCGATCACGTCGAACCAGTCGAGCGCCCAGTTGAAGTGCTCGGGGCGCGGCCAGCGGAAGGCGGAGCGGGCGGCTGCGTAGTCCTCGCGGAAGCCGAGCAGGAGGTCTCTGGCGGCTCGGAAGGCCCCGGTCGCTTCGGATGCCGCCATGTGTCCTCCTCGTAACGGACTCCTGGATGAGGACTCCTGAGTAGCATCGTGCTGCGGGTGACGCGGATCTCACCACCCCCGGAAGGGGGTGAGCGGACCGCTTGAGACGGGCTGGAGTGGTCGCGATGGACGGCGGGCGCGGAGAAGCGGTCGAGGTGCGGGCGGCGCTGCTGAGAATGCGCAGGTCCGGACTGCTGCCGGTGGCGTTCGGCGGCCTGGTGCCCAGCGCCGGCCAGCATGTGGGCCACGGCGCGCGGCACTTCCGGATCACCGAGCTGTCCGGCGCGAGCACGGACTCGCTGCGCGGCCTCGCCATCACCACCGGCAACGGCCTGGGCGGCAAGTCGCTGGCCATGGGCCGCCCGTACACCGTCACCGACTACCGCACCTCGCGGGTGATCAGCCACGAGTACGACGCCGCGGTCGCCGCCGAGGGGCTGCGCTCGGTGCTCGCGGTGCCGATCGTGGTGCACCGGCGGGTGCGCGGGGTGCTGTACGGCGCGCTGCGCCAGGCGTACGCGCTCGGCGACCGGCCGATGGCGATGGCGCTGGACGCGGCCCGCGAGCTGGAACAGGCGCTCGCGATACGGGACGAGGCGCACCGGCTGCTGTCGTACGCGCAGCCGCCGGCCACCTCCGACCCGCGGGCGTGGGAGGAGGTCAGGGAGGCGCACGCGGAGTTGCGGGCGCTGGCCGGGCGCATCCCGGACATGCACCTGCGGCAGGAGCTGCTCAGCGCGTGCGCGCGGCTGGCCGGCGCCTCCACCGGGGCGGCGCCGACCGCGCCACTGCCGGCCGCGCCGCCGCAACTGACGCCGCGCGAGCTGGACGTGCTCGCGTCGGTGGCGTCGGGCGCGACCAACGCGGTGGCCGCGGAGCGGCTGCGGCTGCGGCCGGAGACGGTCAAGAGCTATCTGCGCTCCGCGATGCGGAAGCTGGGGGCGCACACCCGGCTGGAAGCGGTGGTCGCGGCGCGCCGCGCGGGACTGCTGCCGTAGGCTCTGCGGGCATGGCCCGCAGGACGCGTGATCGAATCGGCGGCATCTAGGATGCCGCGGCTGGCAGCGCCACTGCTCGCGCTGACCGTGGGGTGCGTGCTGGCCGACTCGGCGGTGGTCACTCTCGCCCTGCCGGAGATCCTGCAACGCCTGAACGGCACGGTGGGCCAGGTCGCCTGGGTGCTGATCGCGTTCAACCTCGTGCTCGCCGTGGTTGCGGGCCCGGCCGCGCGGGCCTGCCGGCGGCGTGATCCGGCGGTGCCGGCCGCGGTGGGCATCGCGGTGTTCGCCGGGGCCTCGGCGCTGTGCGCGGTGGCCGGTTCGCTGGGCGTGCTGATCGCCGCCCGGTGCGTGCAGGC
Source organism: Streptomyces sp. IBSBF 3018 (assembly GCA_050613715.1). GTDB lineage: Bacteria > Actinomycetota > Actinomycetes > Streptomycetales > Streptomycetaceae > Actinacidiphila. Next base: position 4,670 of record JAJSZB010000212.1, on the reverse strand, counting down.
CGCGGGCGGCGCCTTCGCGGTCGTCGGCAGCCTCCAACTCCTCGTCGACGAGCTGGACGAGCGGCGCGGCACGGCCTGGTGGATCGCGGCCGGGGTGTTCGGGACCGCCGTGGGACCGGTGGCGGGCGGGCTGCTGACCGACGCGTTCTCCTGGCGCTCGATCTTCGTCGTCCAGGTGCCGATCGCCGCGCTGGCCGTGCCCGCCGCGCTCGCCCGGCGCCGCGGGAAGACGCAGGACGCGATCCTCGACGCCCCGCGGCACCGCGTGCGGATCAGGCCGAACATCGCCCTGGCGCTGCTGTCGGCGGCGCTGACCGCCGCGCTGTTCCTGTTCGTGCTGCTGCTGGTCGACGGCTGGCGGCGGTCGCCGGCCGTGGCCGCTGTGACGGTCTCGGTGATCCCGCTCGCGGCGCTGCTCGCCCGGCCGCTGGCCCGGGTGCTGCGCTCGGGGCCGGACGCGGAGACGGCGGCGGGCTGCCTGCTCATCGCCGGCGGCCTGGCGGCGCTGGCACTGCTGCCGTCGGCCCGGCTCGCCTGGACGATCGGGCCCCAGGCGCTGGTCGGGCTGGGGCTCGGGCTGACGCTGGACCGGCTGACCGTGCAGGCGATGCGGGACCGCGCGCCGCAGGCGCTGCACGGCGGCTGGACCATCGCGGCCCGGCACGCGGGGGTGGTCCTCGGGCTGGCGCTGCTCACCCCCGTCTTCGCCGCCGACCTGCGCGACGCCCAGGCGCCCGCGCAGGACGCCATCACCGCGCTGGTGCTGGACGCTCCGCTGCGCGCGCAGGACAAGATCGCGCTCGCCCGCGGCCTGGTCCGGCAGCTGCGGGACGAGGGTGGCCGGGTGCCGGATCTGCACCCGGCGTTCGCGCAGTTGACGCTGCCCGCCGCGGAGAAACCCGCGGCCGCGCGGCTGGAGCGCGACCTGGACCTCCAGCTCGAACGCGCCGCCACCCACGCCTTCCGCGACGCCTTCCTGATCGGCGCCGCGCTCGCCCTCGCCGCGCTGCTGACCCTGATCCCGGTGCGCCGGCGGGACGCGCGATGAGCGGGGCGAGCCGGGTGCGTGCCGTGGTGCTTCCCGCCCTGGCCGCGGCGCTGGTGGGCGGACTGCTGGCCGTCCAACTGGCCTTCGGCGGCGGCCACTACAGTCCGCTGCGCCCGGCCGACCCGTGTGCCGAGCGGCCGGTCACCTCGGTCTCGACCGGAATCGACGCCCTGGTCGAGCAGCTCGTCCTGATCGGCCTGGACGACGCGGCCTGCCGGCTCGGCACCTCCCGTGAGGCCCTCACCCTGGAGCTGGCCGGGCCCGGCGCCCGCACGGACGCGCAGATCGACGCGCTGCGGGCCGGACTGCTCGGCGCCGTCGACCGGCTGAAGGCCGAGGGCAGGCTGCCCCGACCCTCGCAGCTCACCGACGAAGCGGTGGCCGACTCCCACCTCAACGGCTTCCTCAAGGCCGCGATCCGCGTGATCCCCGGCTCCCTCATCGACAAGTCCCTCGCCACGGACGACATCCTGCGCCGCACCGTCCGCGGGCTCGACCTGCGCACGCTGCTCTCCCACCTCGACGACAGCCACGACCTGACCTCACAGGTGGACTCGGCCGTCGAGAAGGCGGTCAGGGACGCGTTGGTCGCCCGCCTGCGCTCCCTGCTGTGAGCGGCGGTACGCGCGCCGCCACGCCGTCCGTACGGGAGTCCGCGCGGGACTCGGTGCGGGAGTCCGTACGGGACGCCGGAAAAGGCGTGCGGGCGGGGGTCGGTGGGACTTAGGGTCTGTCGTCCGGGACAGCGCGGACGGCCCGGGACGGGCGCAACAGGCCGCAGCGGCGGAAGAAGGAGCGGACGTGTCGGTGGACAGACTCGCGGGCTTCGCGGCGATATCACTCGTTCTCGTACTGATCCCCGGCCCCAGCGTGCTGTTCGTGCTGGGCCGCGCGCTGGCGCACGGCCGCCGCACGGCGCTGGGCAGCGTCGTCGGCAACGCGATCGGCGCGTACGTCCTGGCCACCCTCGTCTCGGTGGGCCTGGGCGAGGCCGTCGCCCGCTCGGTCGTGGTCTTCACCGTGCTGAAGCTGGCGGGCGCGGTGTATCTCGTCTTCCTCGGCGTCAAGGCGTGGCGCAACCGCAAGGTGATGCTCACGGTCACGCGGGAGGGCACGGGCACGGCGGACCCGGCGGACGGCGTCGGCGCGGCGGACGGTGTCGGCACGGCGGACGGCGACCGCGCCCGCCACCCGCGCGGGAGCGACCTGCGCACGCTGCGCGAGGGCTTCGTCGTCGGGGTGACCAACCCCAAGACGATGGTCTTCTTCGCCGCCGTGCTGCCGCAGTTCGTCGACCGCGGCGCCGGCCGCGTCCACGAGCAGATGCTGCTGCTCGCCCTGGTCTTCACGGTGCTCGCGCTGATCTGCGACAGCATCTGGGCGGTGACCGCGTCGGCGGCCCGCACCTGGTTCGCGCGCTCGCCGCGCCGGATGGCCGCGATCGGCGGCACCGGCGGACTGGCGATGATCGGCCTGGGCGTCGCGGTGGCTGTCACCGGCCGCGCGGACTCGTAGCGGACCCGCAGGGCACTCGCGGGTCGGCCCGGAGCGGGTCGGCCCGGAGCGGGCCAGCTCGGCGCCCGGGCGGCCCGTACGGCACCCGGCCCGGCGCCGGACACGTGAGGGGAAGGACGCCGCGCGGGCCCTGCGAGGTTGAGCCAGGAGTGTGTGAGCAGTCACACAGGCCCCACTGAAGCGAAACGTTTGCGTTTCGATAGGTCGCGCCGTAACGTCAGTGGAGTACGAAACCGTTTCGTTCGCGGAGCGTCACCCGCAGCGCGTCCTGAGCGGTTTCCCGCACACTTCCCCGCCCTTTCCAGGAGTCCGTCCCATGTCGACTCAGGTACCCGCCGACGCCAGCGTCGGCTCGTCCGCCTCACCGGCGGCGGAGGCCGGACCGGCCGTAGACAAGGCCGAGCACCCCAGCCACCGCTGGTGGGTGCTCGGCGTCATCGCGATCGCCCAGCTCATGGTGGTGCTCGACGCCACCGTCGTGAACATCGCCCTGCCGTCCGCGCAGAAGGCCCTCGGCTTCAGCGACGGCAACCGGCAGTGGATCGTCACCGCCTACTCCCTCGCCTTCGGCTCGCTGCTGCTGCTCGGCGGCCGGCTCGCCGACCTGATCGGGCGCAAGATCGTCTTCCTGGTCGGCGTCGTCGGCTTCGCCGGCGCCTCGGCCCTGGCCGGCGCGGCGCAGAACTTCGAGGTGCTGGTCAGCGGCCGTGCGCTGCAGGGCCTGTTCGGCGCGCTGCTCGCGCCCGCCGCGCTCTCGCTGCTCAACACGACGTTCACCGACAGCAAGGAACGCGCCAAGGCGTTCGGCATCTACGGCGCCATCGCCGGCGCGGGCGGCGGTGTCGGCCTGCTGCTCGGCGGTGTGCTGACCGAGCACCTCAGCTGGCGCTGGACGCTGTACGTCAACCTGTTCTTCGCGATCGTCGCCTTCATCGGCGGCATGGCGCTGCTGCGCAAGGGCGCCCCGGCCGACCGGCCCAAGCTGGACATCCCCGGCACGCTCCTGGTCACCATCGGCCTCTTCGGCATCGTCTACGGCTTCTCCAACGCCGAGACCCACGACTGGAGCTCCCCGCTGACCTGGGGCTTCCTGCTCCTGGGCGTCGTGCTGGTGGCGGCCTTCGCCTGGTGGCAGACCCGCGCGAAGCACCCGCTGCTGCCGCTGCGCGTACTGGTCGACCGCAACCGCGGCGCGTCCTTCGCGGTGCTGGGCATCGCCGGTGTCGGTATGTTCGGCGTCTTCCTCTTCCTGACCTACTACCTCCAGCTGTCGCTGCACTACACCCCGATCAAGACCGGCCTGGGCTTCCTGCCGATGATCGGCGCGCTGATGGTCTCCGCGCAGCTCGCCACCAACACGCTGGTCCCGCGCTTCGGTCCCAAGCCGGTCGTGCCGCTGGGCATGGCGATGTCGGCGGCCGGCATGGCCTGGCTGACCGTGCTGGACGGCAACAGCTCCTACGCGGCGAACGTGCTGCCGCCGCTGATCGTGATGGGCCTGGGCGTCGGCCTGGCGATGCCCACCGCGATGAGCGTGGCGACCGCGGGCATCGACGCGCGGGACGCGGGCGTGGCGTCCGCGGGTGTCAACACCATGCAGCAGGTGGGCGGTTCGATCGGCACGGCGCTGCTGAACACGCTGGCCGCGACCGCCGCGACCAACTACGTGCACAGTCACGGCGCCTCGCCCGCCGCGCTCGCCCACGCGCAGCTGCACAGCTACTCGGTGGCGTACTGGTGGTCGGCCGGCTTCTTCGCGGTCGGCACGGTGCTGGCGCTGCTGATGTACCGCAGGGGCCTGCCCGAGCAGGTCGCGGACGGCGAGTCGGTGGCCGTCCACATGTGAGCCGCGGGAGAGCGGTACGCCCCTCTCCCGCACCTCGAACCCCCCGGCGCCCTTGAGCGGAGAGCGTCCCGGGGCCGGGGGCCGGCAGGCCGGGTCATCGTGGGGACGGGACACCCGGCCACCACCGGCCCCCACACCAGCCGTCCCGGTCGGTGCACCACCCCCGTGCGCACCGACCGGGACGGCTTCCGCGTTGAGCCCCGAAAGGGGCGCGGGGAACGGCTCCCCCAGACTCCGTCCGGGAGGTACCCCCACCAGCCC